>SECN01000804.1 GCA_004173515.1 Myxococcaceae bacterium
CGCCCCCCCAGGCCCGGCGCGAAGCGCGCTCCCGTGGCGTGGCGGACCTGCTCGCCAGCGTTCGCACCCGTCAGCGCCGTCACCTGTGGATTCAAGGCGTCCTCTTGGGCGCCGTCGCCGCCCTCGTGCTCCTCACCGCCATGGGCCTGCTCGGCCGGGCGGCGCCGGGGCTCGCCCAGGCCCTGCTGTGGCTCGCCGTGCCGGTGGGCGCGGCGGTGGCGGGCTTCTTCGGCCTCGTGCTCGCGCGCCGGCAGGTGGGCGACGATTTGCGCACCGCCCGGCTCGTGGGCCAACGCCGGCCGGAGCTGTCGCTGGACGTGCTCGCGGCGGTGGAGCTGTCCCATGCGCGCCGCGAGGAGGCCGGCTGGTCCCCTCAGCTCGCGGACGCGTTCCTCCAGCAGATGGACGACCGCGCCCGCACGGTGGACCCGCGCCTGGTGGTGGACGGCCAGCCGCTGCGCCGCGTGGCCCTGGCGTCCGGCGGCGCGGTGCTGGCGCTCGCGGTGCTGATGTTCTTCGTGGGCGACCGGTGGACCGCGGGCTGGAAGCACCTGCGCGCGCAGGCCGCGCTGCCGGAGACCGCCGCGCAGGTGGAGCCCATCACCGGTGACATCGAGCTGACGTACCGCTACCCCGCGTACACGGGCCTCGCGCCGCGCACCGTGCCGGGCACCAACGGCGAGGTGAGCGCGCCGTCCGGCACCGAGGTCGCGCTGAAGACGCGCTCGGACCGCCCCATCGAGCGCGCGGAGGTCGTCGTCAACGAGCAGGTGCTGCCGCTCACCGTGACGGGCGGACGCGAGCTCACCGGCAGCTTCGTCGCCAAGCAGGGCGGCCACTACCACTTCGTCTTCTACGGCTCGCGCTCCAAGGCCCTGGCGGTGGGCCCGGACATCCCGCTCACCGTGGAGGCGGACAAGGCGCCCCAGGTGACGCTGCTCACGCCCGCCGCCGAGGTGGAGGTCGACCCCGGCCAGAGCGTGACGCTCAAGTACGAGGCCCAGGACGACTACGGCCTGTCCGCCCTGTCGCTGGTGTTCCGCATGCCCGGCGCCAAGCAGGAGACGCGCGTGAACCTGCCGCGCGAGGACAGCCGCCGCAGCCGGGGCACGTACACCTGGGACCTGGGCCCGCTCAAGCCCGCCCCCGGCGACCGCATCACCTACTACGTGGAGGCCAAGGACAACGACGCGGTGGAGGGCCCCAAGAAGGGCGTCAGCCGCACGCAGACCCTGCGCGTCTACAGCGCCGCCGAGCACCGCCGCGCCGCCCTGGAGAAGGCCGAAGCGCTGTGGGGCCGGCTCGTGGACCACCTGGCGGACCGGCTGGAAGGCCCCGACCGCGCGAAGCAGAAGGACGCGCAGGCGGTGGAGGCCGCGCGCACCGTGGACGCCAGCGGCACGGCGCTCGCGGAGGACTTCCGCATGCAGGGCGCGGAGCTGTCGCGCGAGAAGGACGTGCCCAGGGAGATCGTCTCCGCGCTGTCCAACATCGGCGGGGAGCTCAAGCGCAGCGTGGGCACCACCGCCGACTTCCGCCGCCTGTACCTGCGCACCCAGCGCGCGCGCGGTGAGGACTGGGGCACCGGCACCCGGCTCACCGCCGTGGTGGACGACGAAATCGAGGGCCTGGAGCGC
>SECN01000805.1 GCA_004173515.1 Myxococcaceae bacterium
CCCAGGCCCCCCAGGCTCAAAAGCCCGGCACCCCGGCCGCGCCGGCCGCCCCGCTCCCCGCGCCGGGCGTGTCCCTGGCCCCCGGCAAGCTCCAGAACCCGGTGGATCTGTCCGCGGACCTCGTCTCCGGCGACCGCACCCAGGCGGTGCTCACCGGCAACGTGAAGGTGAAGCACCAGACCATGGACATCCGGTGCGACAAGATGACCGCCTACTACAACACCACGCGCGAGGTGACGCGGGTGGTGTGCTCCGGCAACGTGCGCGCGGTGGACGGCGACCGGCAGGCCCGGGGCGAGCGCGCCGACTATGACGTCCCCTCCGGCGTCCTGGTGGTGACGGGCTCGCCCGAGGCGCGCCAGGGCAACACCTACGTCACCGGCACCAAGGTTCGCCTCATCCTCGGCAACGAGCGCGTGGAGGTGGAGAACGCCCGCATCCTCGTGGAATCTCCGGCCTCCACCAGGGTTCCCGGCACGCGCAAGAAGACCCCCGCCGCGCCCAGGCCGGGCGCCGCCACCCCCGCGCCCGGGAGCACCCCTCCATGACCGAAGGCGCGTCGCTGTACGCCGAGGGACTCCACAAGGCCTTCCGGGGCCGCAAGGTGGTGCAGGGCGTCGCCTTCAACGTCGCCCCCGGTGAGGTGGTGGGCCTGCTGGGCCCCAACGGCGCCGGCAAGACGACGAGCTTCAACATGGTGGTGGGCCTGGTGACGCCGGACGCGGGCCGGGTCCGCGTGGGCGACGAGGACCTCACCCACCTGCCCATGCACCGCCGCGCGCGCCGGGGTGTGGGCTACCTGCCGCAGGAGGCCTCCGTCTTCCGCAAGCTCACGGTGCGTGAGAACTTCCTCGCCGTCCTGGAGCTGGAGAAGGGCCTGGGCAGCGCCGACCGCAAGAAGCGCGCCGACACCCTCCTGGAGGAGTTCGGCCTCACCCACGTGGCCGAGTCCTGGGGCGAGACGCTCTCCGGCGGCGAGCGCCGACGCGCCGAAATCGCCCGCAGCCTCATCCCTTCCCCCCGCTTCATCCTCTTCGACGAGCCCTTCGCCGGCGTGGACCCCATCAACGTGGGCGACCTCCAGCGGCAGATCCACCTGCTGCGCGAGCGCGGCCTGGGCATCCTCATCACCGACCACAACGTCCAGGACACCCTGGGCATCTGTGACCGGGCCTACATCATCGCACAGGGACAGATTCTCGAAGAGGGGACCCCGGCGCAGATCGCCGGGTCCGCCCGTGCGCGCGCCGTCTACCTGGGAGACCGCTTCCGCCTCCAGGCCCCTTGACGAACCGCACTGTTCGTACGTCTCCAGATGCTCAGCGTGAAGTTGGCCCCGCTTTTGCGTCGACGTTTGAACACAGGGCAAGCAGGCGGGGGTTGTGGCAACCTTCTGGATTTCTTGCGGATTTTTCACACTGCAAATCAAGAACCATGTGGAGGGGCACTGGACGTGGCCGGATCGCCTTGTTAGGTTGGCACGGTCCTTGATGGGAGTCCCCATCGAGTCGGCACATACGTCTTCTGGAGACGCCCCCACATGGCGATGGAACTCAAACAGAGCCTGAAGCTCGCGCAGCAGCTGGTGATGACGCCCCAGCTGCAGCAGGCCATCAAGCTCCTCCAGCTCTCTCGC
>SECN01000035.1 GCA_004173515.1 Myxococcaceae bacterium
CGCCCGCCCGATGACCACCGAGCCCTCCCGGGGCAGCGGCACCAGCGTGGACGTGTTGCCCTCCAACAACAGCAGGTACAGCCGCTCCGGCGGGGCGGCGCGGGCAGCCCCCCGGCGGGGTTCCTCGGTGTCCATCAGGTCGCGCGACGGCATTCCTTCAAAGAATGCCCAGGCCCTTGAAGCCCGGGCAACCCGGACGATTGATTTGCCGGTCAGGCCGGGCGCGGTCCATGCTCCCCCGCAGGAAGAGGAGGCGGGTGCCATGGGCAAGACGCTGCAAGAAGGGGATGCCGTTCCGGACGTCACGCTGAAGGGGCCGGGCAACGCGCCGGTGCGGCTGCGCGACCTGCTGGGTGACAAGGCGCTGGTCATCTACTTCTACCCCCGGGATGACTCGCCGGGCTGTACCGTCCAGGCCTGCAGCCTTCGCGACCAGTACGAGGACTTCAAGGACGCGGGCGCGGACGTGGTGGGCATCAGCAGCGACTCCGCCGAGTCCCATGAGAAGTTCGTCGCCAAGCACAAGCTCCCGTTCCGCCTGCTGAGCGACCCGGATGGCGCGGCGCGCAAGGCCTTCGGGGTGGGGACCAACTTCCTGGGCCTCTTGCCGGGCCGGGTGACCTTCATCGCGGACCGCGCGGGCACCATCCGCTACGCGTTCGACTCGCAGATGCAGGTGAAGAAGCATGTCTCCGGCGCGCTGGACGTCGTCCGGTCGCTCACGGGCCAGGGGTCCTCCCCCGCCCGTCCTGGCTGACACACGCGGTTGTCACACGTTTCCCGGTAGACTGATTCCGGGGGTCCTGGCCGAGGCGGCCGGGACGCCCTCCCCCATTCGCGGGCACCATGTGACGCGTCGGGCGGCAGGAGGTCACGTCATGCGTTGGCATTGGATGCTGGGACTGTCGTTGTGTGTCGGCGGGTGCGCCAGCCTGACCCGGGACCTGCACGCGGATGACATGGAGCAGGGAGCGCTGCCCACCGAGGAGACGGTGTACCTGGTGCCGCTGGACGAGGCGCTGCTCACCATGCGCCACGTCTTCGAGGAGCAGCGCTACGACGTCTTCGAGCGCGAGGGCCACCACGAGCTGTACACCTCCGCGCACGAGCCCGGCGTGAACCGCCCCGGCAACCGCACCTTCGAGCGCTACTTCGTGAAGGGCGCGGAGGTGGGCCCCCGCCAGTCCATCATCCGCGTCTTCCGCCTGCGCTACCGCGAGCAGGACACCAACATCGAGCAGAAGCCCAAGTGGCTCAACGAGCGCGTGGAGGAGGAGGAGAAGTACCTGGCCCGGAAGACCTTCGAGCGCTTCTCGTTCGACGGCGTGCCCACCATGGAAGGCTTCACCATGGTGCGCGGCATCCGCGACCTGAACCTGGAGCAGAAGCTGCTCTCCAAGCTGGAGATGGTCCCGGCGCTGGAGCTGGTGGGCGGCAAGACGTCCGCGCCGGTGCGCTCCGTGACGGTGGAGGGTTGGGACGAGGACGCGGCCCAGCCCGCCCCCCGGTGCGGTGAGCCGCTGGAGGGCGTGGAGCCGCTGCTCGTCGCCGGACAGTCGGTGCTGGTGGCGGATCCGCTGGGCACGCGCGAGCTGCCGGAGATCGCCACGCGGATGCTCTGCGACGCGGTGGAGAAGAAGCTGCCCGTGGCGCTGGCCCTGTCGCTGCCGTCGGAGGATCAGCCCGTGCTGGACGAGTACCTGGCGAGCGCGGGCGCCAACCCGGACCTGGAGCGCCTGCTGGTGGTCAGCTCCTTCTGGCGCCGGGTGTACCAGGACGGCCGCAGCAGCGGCGCCCTGCTGCGCCTCATCGAGCAGGCCCGCCGGCTGCGCGCCCAGGGCAACGTCGTCACCGTGCTGGCGTTCGACTCCAACGCCGCGTCCGGCAACGCGCGCGAGGAGGAGATGGCGAAGAACCTCATCGCCTGGCGTCAGGAGCACCCGGACGCGTGGCTGCTGGCGCTCGCGGGCGACGTGCACGTGCGCACGAAGCCGGTGAGCTGGAACAAGAACTTCGAGCCCCTGGGCTCGCGGCTGACGAAGGCCGTGCCCTCCTCGCCGGTGAAGGCGCTGGAGGTGGGCTTCACGCGCGGCTCGCAGTACTCCTGCCGCTTCAACGTGTATGAGCAGGTGGAGTGCAACGTGTACGCGCTCAGCCCGTCGGTGGAGGTCCGTCAGGAGCCGGGCACGCCGCGCAAGGTGGCGCTCTTCCGGTCCCCCAGCGACAAGGGCTTCCACGGCCGTCTCTACGTGGGCGCGCTCACCGCGTCGCCGCCCGTCATCCAGCGCGCGCCCCACCGCCCCGTGGCCCACCAGGGCGAAGCGGCCCCCGCGTCGAATCCCTGACACACGCCCATTCGTCGCCAGGTGGATGGTTTCCTGGTGCAACGGTCGGACGGCGTTCTCGACCCGGAAGCGTAGGGTGATGCGTACGGGCGGCGCGCCTGCCCGCTACCACCACGCGAGGGGTTGAGCCATGCGATGGCACTGGACGTTGGGACTCTTGTGCACCGGTTGCGCGGCCCTGTCGCGCGGACTGGATGGAGACCCGGTGGACGCCGAGCCCACCCCCACGGTGGAGAAGATCCTCCGCGTGCCCCTGGACGAGGCGCTGTTCGTCACGCGCCGGTTGCTGGAGGAGCAGCGGCTGGACGTCTTCGAGCACAACGACACGAACGAGCTGTTCTCCCAGTCCTGGGAGATCGGCGTGAACGTCCGGGGCAACCGCACCTTCGAGCGCTACATGGTGCGCGGCGAGCAGGTGGGCCCGCGCCAGTCCGTCGTCCGCATCTTCCGGCTCCAGTACCGCGAGGCGGAGTCGGCCGTGGAGCAGCAGATGCCCGAGCCGGGCAGCCAGAAGACGAACGACCACCGCTATCTCCAGAACCGCGATCCCTTCGAGCGCGAGGCCTTCGAGAACGTGCCGACGCTGGAGGGCTTCAAGCTGCGCCGTGGCATCCGCGACCTGCCCCAGGAGCGCAAGCTGCTGGCCCGGCTGGAGATGGTCCCGTCGCTGGAGCTGGTGGGCGGCAAGGCGTCCATCCCGGTGCGCGAGGTGAAGGTGCCCGCCTGGGGCCCGGAGTCCGCGGACGCCCCACCCCGCTGCGGGGACGCGGTGCAGGGCGTGGAGCCGCTGCTCGTCGCCGGGCAGACGGTGCTGGTGGCGGATCCGCTGGGCACGCGCGAGCTGCCGGACGCCGCCGCGCGGATGCTCTGCGACGCGGCACAGAAGAAGCTGACGGTGGCGCTGGCCCTGTCCGTGCCGTCGGTGGATCAAGCCGCGCTGGACGAATACCTGGCGAGCTCCGGCACACGCGAGGACCTGGAGCGCCTCTTGGTGCTCAGTGACTTCTTCCGCCGCGTGGATCAGGACGGGCGCAGCAGCGCCGGGGCCATCCACCTGCTGGAGGCCGCGCGCCGCCTGCGGGCCCAGGGGCACGCCGTCTCGCTGGTGGCGTTCGACTCCAACGGCGCGTCGGGCAACGCGCGTGAGGAGGAGATGGCGAAGAACCTCCTCGCCTTCCGCCAGGAGCACGCGGACGCGTGGATGCTGGTGCTCGCGGGCGACGTGCACGTGCGCACCGCCGGGGTGGACTGGGATTCGAAGTTCGAGCCCATGGGTGTCCGGCTGACGAAGGCCCTGCCCTCCTCGCCCGTGAAGGCGCTGGAGGTGGGCTTCACCCGGGGCGTCCACTACGCGTGCCGGATGAACGTCTGGCAGCAGGTGGACTGCGACGTGCACGGCATCAACCCGACGGCGCAGGCGCGCCAGGAGCCCGAAACGCCCCGGAAGGTGCTGCTCTTCGCGGGGCCGGGAGAGACGGGGTTCCACGGGCGGCTGTACCTGGGGCAGTTGAGTGCGTCCCTGCCCGTCCTGCAGCGCGCCGCGCGTGCCCCGGAAGCGCTGGGGGCCACGCACGGCGCGGGTACGACCCACGCGGTGCCTACGGCTGCGAAGCCTTCGTCGTTCTGAGGGTGCCGCCGCTCACCACCAGGCCGTAGACGGCGTCCACCGCCGACGTCGCGGGGTGGCCGTCCTGGACGAGCTCATCCGCCAGGACCTCCACCTTCCACGTGCCCGCAGCGGGCTGCGCGAGGAAGACGTTCTCCACGGTGTCCACCTTGTTGGAGACGCCGCCGGAGGTGGAGACGTTGCCCGCCGTCAGGCCGTTGTTGCCCCAGTACACGACGCCCGAGGGCGAGGTGACGCGCAGGGACAGGTCGTTGATGCGCGCGCGGGCCGCGCCCACGGTGCCCATGGGGTCCTTGTAGGCCAGCGTGGCGTTGAACTCCGTCTCACCGGTGGCCACGGTGACGTTGTACGTCTTGACGGCCAGCGGCGTGAGGACGTCCGTCTCGTCGATGATGAACGTCTTCGCGGCGCGGTCGTACAGGCGCTTGAGGTCGGAGGTTCCCCAGCCCTGCTTGTAGCGGTCCAGGTCCGCGTTGGCGCCGCCGGCCAGCCAGTTGTACTTCGCGGCGCCGTTGATCATCAGCGCCTTGGCGGTGGCCATCTGCGGGCGGCTGGTGAAGACGTCCGCCTTGCCGCCCTTGCCGGCCCACACACCCTGGTGCCACATCTGGAAGAGCAAGCCGAAGTGGCCGGCCGTCTGCGGCGTCGCGGAGCTGGTGCCGCTGAACTCCGTGTAGCTGGTGTCGCTGGAGCCGGAAGCGCCCCGGACCGAGTCGTAATAGAAGGCCAGGTCCGGCTTGATGCGGCCGTCCGCCGCCGGGCCGATGCTGCCGCCCGCGCTCCACTTGTCGTCCGTGCGCGCCAGCGTGTTGTAGTGCCGCACACCGCCCACGGAGACGATGTTCTTGGCCCACGCCTGCGGGCGCGAGTTGCGCGTCCCGGAGTTGCTCTGGGACTGGGTGCTCAACAGCGGCGCCTTGAACAGGTAGTCATCCACCTCCGCGGAGAGGGTGGTGTACGCGGTGCCCAGGGTGCTGCCCACGCTGGAGGTCTGGAACACCGCGCGGTAGGGCCCCGCCGGGTTGATGAGCTCCTGGTTCATCGCGAGGCGCGACTTGGTGCCGCCGAACTGGGTGGACTCCGAGTACAGGAAGAAGATGCCCTGGCCGCTCGGCAGCAGCCCCTTCGCCTGCGGGTCGAGGCCCTGGGCGAAGTTGTGGCTGTAGCAGCTCGTGCCATGCAGCGACCCGGACGACGTGCCCGTGCTGTGGATGATGGGCGCCGTGGGCCATTCACGGTGGGTGGTGCGCAGCTCGGTGTCGAAGATCTCGCCGCGCACGCCCTGCCCCGTCCAGCCCTTGAGCGTCTGGAGGTAGTTGGCGCCGCCCGTCTCGCGCACGATGTCCATGTCCGTCTCGCCGGGCCCGCCCCACCGGTCGATGAACTGCACCTCGTTGGCGCGCGCGAGCTGCGCGAGCTGAGCTTGATCGAGCGTGGCCTCCACTCGCAGGCCGCCCGGCTCCACCAGGTCCACCCTGCCACCCAGCCGCTGCACCAGCGCCGTCACGCGGGCCTGCCGCGCCGGGCCGCCTTCACCCAGCATGATGGAGTAGCGCTGGGGCGCGAGCGCCTCCGCCCGTCCCAACAGCGCGTCGCGCAGCACCGGCTCCAGGCGGTACTCCGGGTGGTAGTCCCCCACCCAGCGCACGGCCGCAAGCTGCGCCACGCGCGAGCGGACCTCGGCGTCCATCTCCACGAGGTAGGTGTGATCCGACAGGAAGCGCAGCACCTTGCCGCCCGCGTTTTCAATCGTCTCGCGGAACTCCGGCAGCGGCGTGCCGTGGAACTGCACCAGCGACAGGGTGTTGTCCCGGTCCGCCACCAGCGTGTTGCCCAGCAGCGGCGCGTTGCGCGCGAGCGGGTCGAACGAAGCCTCCTGCAACCGGATGAGGTACTGCTCCTCCTGCACGCGCCCCAGCAGCTCCGTGCCGCCGCGCGTATAGGCCGAATACGCCTGCTCCGTGCCGTCCGCCTGACGCTCCTTCCAGACATGGAGCTGCACGCCGGTGTCCGCCACCACGTTCAGCGAGCGCAGGGCGCTCACCGGCCGCGCCGTCTGGTGGAACACCAGCCCGGAGGCCGTCGTCAGCGTACTGCCACCGGCCTTCAGCGCCGTGACCACCGCCGCGCCCGAAGCCGCCACGGCCCGCGAAGCCGCCGGAGGCGTCCGGTCCGCGGCGAGCGCGCCCATGGGAACCGCGAGGGTGCAACCCAGCACCAGCGCCGTGAACGGCTGCCAGCTCCGAGGGGACGTCGAGAACCGCTTCCGCATGTTCTGCATGTCGGCACTCCCTTCAAGGTGAGACAAACCTGTAATACGTATTTAGACCGCATTTCAAGTCATGCCACCCAGTTGCAACAGGGCGTGCTTTTTGTGCTGCGAGCGTCTTCCTCCAGGTGGGCCAATGTGGGCAGAGAGGATGGAACTCTCATCTTTCAGGAGTGTGAGTCCTACACCCTGAGCGGAAACAATCGGGTCGGAATGCCCGATAAACTGGGTACATATGACTTCCATCTCCAATCGCCCCGTTTCGCAGTCCCTGCCCCGTACGCCGGTCGCTCCGGTCGAGCGTCAGGGGCCCGCCGCCGAGCAGACGCCCGTCGCCGCCGAGCCGCGGGGCGACACCGCGGCGATGGCCGCCGCCGCCCGCACCGAGCGTGAGCGGTCCACCTTCACGCCCGCCGCGGCGCTGCGTCCGTCGGGCCGCGCGAGCGTGCGGACCGAAGGCGACAACTTCGTGATGGAGGCGCAGGGCCAGGTGGGCAACCGGGGCTCCACGCCGCGCGGCGGGCGGCTGTCGGCGTCGGGTTCGTTCAGCGCGAACGGCAGCGTGCGCGTGGAGGTTCCCCGCCAGGCCGCGACGGACGCGATGCGCGCCGGCCAGCTGCCCAACCCCGCCGCCCCGGAGACGTGGCCGGTGGGCACGCGCGCCCGGGCGGAGGTCTCCGGACAGGCGGGCTTCAACGCGAGCCTCCCCGCGGGTCCGGGCCGGGCGGGCCGGGAGCTGGGGCTGGGCGCGTCCTACGACCGCAGCCAGACGCAGCGCTATGAGCTGGAGCGCACGTCGCCGGACACCCTGCGCGCCACCGTGACGTCCCAGGGCCGCCAGCAGGACGCGGCCAGCGCCCGGGGCCTGGAAGGCCGGCAGGATCAGCGCCTGGAGCGCACCCAGACGGCGGACTTCAACATCACGCAGCCGGAGGGCCGGGCCGCGTACCAGGACTTCCTGCGCACCGGCCAGCTGCCCCGGGAGAACGGCCCCGGCGTGAGCAACGTGGGCACCACGGACGGCCTGGACCAGAACCGCGAGGGCCGCGTGCTGGGCCGTCAGGTGGCCACCTCCGCGCGCCAGACGAACCTCACGGGCGACGGCGACGGCAACCAGACCGTGCGCCAGACGGACCGCAATGTGGCGGGCAGCACCCAGAGCACCGCCCTGCAACTGAACCCGGACGGCACCGGCCGGGGCGACACGCGGATCAACGACTCCGTGACCGCGACCACCACCACGCGTCCCGGTCAGCCCGCGGAGACGAACTACGACCTCACGTTCACGGATCCGAACGCCGCGCGCATCGCTCGGGGCGCCTTCTCCGGCGACGCCGCCGCGATGAACGACGGCTCCCCGTACTCGGTGCGCCTCAACGAGTCGCAGGCGCGTGAGCTGCTGGGCCGCACCCTGGGGCCGGACATGGCCAGCGGTCAGCGCCCCATGGACCAGGCTTTCCGCGCGCTGTCGCAGCGCGGGCAGGAGACCTTCGCCACGACGCTGTTCAACGCGACCCAGAACCCGGATGGCTCGCGCCGGCCGTTCGCCTCGACGCCGGCCCCCACGCCGACCCCCGCGCCCGCGCAGCCCCAGTTCGAGCCGGCGCCGAGCATCTCGTAGTCCCCCCGGTCCCGGACCGGAAGCGGGGGCCCTGATGTCACGGGCCCCTGCCCGGCCGAGGCCCGGCGGACGCCGCATGCATGACCTGAACGCGCTGGTCGGCACGCACGACCTGCTCTTCCTCACGCTGGACACGCTGCGGTACGACGTGGCCCGGGAAGCGCTGGAGGGCGGTCGCACGCCCACGCTCGCCGGCCTGCTGCCCGGCGGCCGGTGGGAGGAGCGCCACAGCCCGGCCAGCTTCACCTACGCCGCGCACCAGGCCTTCTTCGCCGGCTTCTTCCCCACCCCCGTCGCGCCCGGCCGGCACCCGCGCCCGTTCGCCCTGCGCTTCGAGGGCAGCGAGACGACAGGCCCGGGCACCTGCGTGCTGGACGCGCCGGACCTCGTCACCGGCTTCGCGGGGCGCGGCTATCACACGGTGTGTATTGGCGGGACGGGGTTCTTCAACCGGCTCAACCCCCTGGGCCGCGTGCTCCCGGGCCTCTTCGCCGAGTCCCACTGGTCCCCGGAGCTGGGGGTGACAGACCCCCAATCCACGGAAAATCAGGCATCACTCGCAGTGAAAATTTTGGAAGCGCTGCCTCGGGAGCAGCGGGTGTTCCTGTTCATCAACGTCTCCGCGTTGCACCAGCCGAACCGGCACTACGTGCCCGGGGCGACGGAGGACTCGCGCGAGACGCAAGGGGCGGCCCTGGCGTACGTGGACGGGCAGCTTCCCCGGTTGTTCCAGGCGCTCCGGCGGCGGGGCCCGGCGTTCTGCATCGTGTGTTCGGACCACGGGACGGCCTATGGCGAGGACGGCTACTCGGGGCACCGGCTGGGGCACCCGGTGGTGTGGACTGTTCCGTATGGCGAGTTCGTCCTGCCGATAGACTCCGCGCCATGACGCGCCTGGAGTCGATGCTCGAAGGCACGCCCTATGTGGCGTACCTCTACGGCTACCCCCACAAGACGGCCTACCGCCCCTTCACGCCCGCGCTCCCCTTGGAGGACGTGTGGGCGAAGGAGCCGCGGGACGCGCTGTTCTTCTACCTGCACGTGCCCTTCTGCGAGATGCGCTGCGGGTTCTGCAACCTCTTCACCGCCGCGGGCCCCAAGGAGGATGTCGTCAGCGCGTGGCTGTCCACGCTGAAGCGCGAGGCCCGCCGCGTGAAGGAGGCCCTGGGGCCCTCGTCGTTCGCGCGCGCCGCCATCGGAGGAGGCACCCCCACCCTGCTGGACGTCGCCAGCCTGGAGACGGTGTTCGACCTGGCGGCGGAGCTGGGCGTGGATCCGCGCGCGGTGCCCATGTCCGTGGAGGTGTCGCCGGAGACGGTGGACGCGGCGAAGGTGGCGCTGCTCAAGGCCCGGGGCGTGGACCGGGTGAGCATGGGCGTGCAGAGCTTCCTGGAGTCGGAGGTGGCCGCGGTGGCTCGGCCGCAGAAGACGGCGCAGGTGGAGGCCACGCTGGAGCTGCTGCGCGGCGCGGGCTTCCCCACGCTCAACCTGGACCTCATCTACGGCATCGAGGGCCAGACGCCGGACACCTTCCTGCATTCGTTGAAGGCGGCGCTGCGGTACGCGCCGGAGGAGCTCTACCTCTACCCGCTCTACGTGCGGCCCCTCACCTTCCTGGGCAAGAAGTCGCGAGCGTGGGACGACCTGCGCCTGTCGCTGTACCGCACCGGCCGCGACTTCCTCCTCGCGCAGGGCTACACGCAGGTGTCGATGCGGATGTTCCGCGCGAAGCACGCGCCAGCCGCCCGGGGCCCCGTGTACCGCTGCCAGGAGGACGGCATGGTGGGGCTGGGCGTGGGCGCGCGCTCGTACGCGGGTGACGTGCACTACTCGTCCGAGTACGCGGTCGCCTCGCGCGAGGTGCGCGGCATCATCCAGGCGTACATCGAACGCGACACCGCGTCCTTCGGGGAGGTGCGCTACGGGTTCAAGCTGGATGAGGCCGAGCAGCGCCACCGGCACCTCGCCCTGTCGCTGCTGGCGGAGGGCGTGTGTCCGGGCGCGTACCGCCAGCGCTTCGGCACGGACGCGAGAGAGGACTTCCCGATGCTCGCGGAGCTGGAGGCGCACGGGCTGGCGCGAGACGTGGATGGCGTGTTCCAGCTCACGGACGCGGGCGTGGAGCGCTCCGACCTGATTGGCCCGTGGCTGGACTCCGAGGCCGTGCGGCAGCGCAAGCAGGAGTACGCCTGGCGATGAAGCTCACGGTGCTCTACCGGGGCCCGCTGTCCGGCTGCAACTACGGCTGCGAGTACTGCCCCTTCGGCAAGTGGAAGCAGAGCGAGGAGGAGCTGACGAAGGACCGCGCGGACCTGGAGCGGTTCCTTGCGTGGGTGGAGTCGCGCACGCAGGACACCGTGTCCGTCTTCTTCACGCCGTGGGGCGAGGCGCTCATCTGGCCCTGGTATCAGCAGGCCCTGGCCCGACTGACGCACCTGCCCCACGTGGAGCGCGCGGCGGTGCAGACCAACCTCTCCTGCCGGCTGGACTGGCTCACCGACTGCCGCACCGACAAGCTGGGCATCTGGGCCACGTACCACCCGGAGTGGATGAAGCGCGCGCGCTTCCTGGCGCAGTGCGAACGCCTGAGTGAACACGGCGTGCGTCACAGCGCGGGCATGGTGGGCTTCCGCCGCTTCGCCGACGAGGCGGAGGCCCTGCGCCGCGAGCTGCCGGAAGACACGTACCTGTGGATCAACGCGGTGAAGGACGGCCTGGACGCGTATACGCCCGAGGACGTGGAGCGCTTCACCCGCATCGACCCGCTCTTCCCGGTGAACAACACCCGCCATCCCAGCCGGGGCAAGGCGTGCCGCGCGGGCGAGTCCGTGCTGTCGGTGGACGGCGATGGCACGGCGTACCGGTGCCACTTCATCAAGGAGCCCTTGGGCAACCTCTACGCGCCGGACTTCGAACAGGCGCTGAAGCCGCGCGCGTGCTCGAAGGACACGTGCGGCTGCCACATCGGCTACGTGCACCTGGACTACCTGGAACTGGACCGCGTGTTCGGATCCGGGCTGCTGGAGCGAGTGCCGACCCACCGGCTGTGGAGCGGCGGGAGTCAGCGCAGCGCTTCGCGGATCTCCCAGCCGTAGACGGACAGGCCGTCGCGCGTGAGGCCGGGGAGCAGGTCCCCGAAGGCGTTGGCCTCCAGCACGCGGTGGCCGTGGAAGAACGCCTCGAACATCAGGTCGATGCCCACGTGCAGGCAGTCGTGCGCGCGGGCCACGGCGCGGCAGCTCTCCAGCGCGGCCTCCCACTCCCGAGCAGGCACCGCCGCGTGGAGGTCGTCCAGGTCGCCCCGGTAGCCGCCCAGGTGGAGGTTGGTGATGGGCAGGTGGCTCTGGCGCACCACGGTGAAGGCGGGCTCGCCGCGCACCGTGAGGATGCGGCAGTCGAACACGTCCCCGCCCAGCCGGGCCTTGGGCCGGGACTCCTCCACCTGCGAGCCCTCGCGCAGCAGGAAGGACAGCACCGCGTCCACCTCCCCTGCCTCCGACACGCGCCGCACCTTGAGCGAGTTGAACCACCCGGTGGCGCCCCGGTGGAGGCTGGTGAGCAGCGAACCGGTGGAGCCCGCCGAGCGCCCCGGCCGGTAGACGGCGAGGCACGACGCGGACGAGCCACAGGACAGCTTCACGAACGCTTCGCGCCAGCCCGCTTCGCGCATGCCCTGGCGCAGGGACTCCGGGGTGGCGATGCCGTCCAGGAACGGAGGCACGGGGATGCCCAGGCCCGCGTACCGGCGCGAGGTGATCCGCTTGTCGAACAGGTCCGCGATGGCGGCGGGCTGCGACAACACGCGCCAGTGGGGACGAAGGGCGAAGCGCTGCGTCAGGTCCGCCAGCACGCGCAGGAAGCCCAGGTGGTGCTGCCGGGGACACAGCACGCGGCCGTGCTCGGGAGGCAGCGCGTCCACCTGCTGGGGCGTCACGACTTCACAGCCTGAAGTCAGCGCATCCGCGTGGCCCCGCTTCAGGAAGGCGCGCTCCACCTCCGCATCCTCCCCCGCCGCGTCGATGCGGACGATGCGCTCCTCCGAGTCGGGAAGCTCCAGGAGCACGTCCGGTTCGCGGGCCACCGTCTCCCAGGACACGACGTGCGCGGGAGGAAGCCCCGCGTGGTGCAGGGCCTCCTGGAAGAGCGTGACGCGCCGGTTCCCGGGGTTGCCGATGATCAGGAACGGCGGCGCGGCGGACATGGACGTGGGAGGACTACTCGCCCACGGCGACGTAGCGCGTGTCCTCGTCGTAGGGCTCGCGCTGGTTGCCGCGCACCACGGACGGGGCGGCGGTGGCCACGAGCTTCTGCCCGGCCTGGGTCAGGAAGTTCTGGGAGACATCCAGCGTCTTGAGGTGCTGGAAGGCCTTCGCGTTCGAGGCCAGCGCCTCCGCGCCCGCGTCGGTCATCACGCCCATGGACAGATCCAACTCCTGGAGCTGGGCGACCACCTTCGCCTTGGGCAAAACCTCGCACAGCGCATCGGTGAAATCCGAGTTGCGCAGGCCCAGCTTGCGCAGGTTCGGCACGCCCTCGCCGTCGAGCAGCGGCTGGATGTCCTTCACCCCACCGCCCGCGCCGTAGTTGTCTGAACCGAACCAGATCTCCAGCGCCTCCAGCTTCGGCCATTGGGCCTTCACGATGGACTTCACCGCCTTGAGCGGCAGGCCGCCCGTCTCCACGGTGAAGGACCTCAGCTCCGGCAGGTCGATCTTCCCCAGCTCCACCTCACCGCCTCGAACGCGCAGCTCCCGCAGTTGGGGGAACACGCTGTAGAGCGGCTGGAGGTTGCCCACGTGCGTCCAGGAGATCTCCGTGTCGTCCGGGTACTCGAAGTCGCCGATGAACAGGTGGCGCAGCGCCGTGGACGGCTTCGCCTTGGCGAGCACCTTGAGCGTGTCGTGGTACTCGTTCTCACCGTCGAAGCAGGCCATGCCGATGGTGAGGCTTCGCAGGAAACGGGCGGACGGGTGGGCCAGCAGCAGGCCCAGCAGCTCGGGGATGTCCTCGTCCGAGTCGTAGTCCACCTGACCCAGATGGGCCTCGCGGATGAAGCCCAGGTGCCACTCCAGCTTCAGGGCCTCTCCGGAGATGGCCTCCGTCAGCTCCTCGCCCAGCAGCGAATCCGCGTGCTCCGCGATGTACTTCGCCGCCCGCTTGCGCATGAGCGTGGCGGAAGCGGACGACGCCTCCAGCGTGTCGTGCTGGAGCTGGATGAGCTCCGCGCGAGGGTCGCCCTTGCCCTTGAGCCACTCGGCGTACGCGAGGTAGCCCTTCACGTCCTCGGGGGCGGCAAGGATGGCGGCCTCCAGGGCCGGATTCGACGCGGAGACCGGGGCCGGCGCGTCACCGCCCGCGGACCCCGAGCCCGCGACGAGCGTGTAGCCCTTCTTCTCCTTCTCCTTCACCTGCGCGGCGTAGGCCTTCTTGGCCTCGGCCTTGGACTCGAAGTCCTCGACCTTCTCCTGGCCGTCGGTGCCGATGCGGCCCCAGCGCTTGGTGAGCGTGGAGCCCTCCAGGGTGATCTCCCAGAACTTGCTGGAGCTGCCTTCCGTGAACTCATACCGAGGCATGGGCGCGTCTCTCCCGAGGCGGCGAAGCGAGGTGGCCGGACGCTAGAAGAGCCCCCTGACAACCTCAAGCGCGCCGGGACTCCGGGACACCGGAACTCAGGGACGCAGCAGCACCAGCTCCACGCGGCGGTTCATCTCACGGCCGCGAGGAATCAGGTTGGGGGCCTTGGGGCTGCGGTCGCCCACGCCCACGGCCTCCACGCGGGAGGGGGCCACGCCGGCGCGGATGAGCAGGTCGGCGACGGCGCGGGCCCGGGCGTCGGAGAGGCCCTGGCGGGCGGGCGCGGGGACCTCGCGGCCGTCGGTGTGGCCTTCGACGCGCAGGCGGGCCTTCGGATCGCGCACGAGCAGATCCACGACCAGCTCCAGGCCCGAAAGCGTGGTCTTGGTGGGCACGGGCTTCATCTCCTCGAAGCCCAGGGGCTGGGGCAGCTCCACGTGGTCCTCGAGCACCTTGGCGGCCTTGGCGGCCTTGGGCGCGGGCACCAGGGCGAAGGCCAGCGAGGCGTCGGCCCCGGCGGACAGCTCCACCTGGCGCGTCTGGGCGAGGAAGCCGTCGGCGATGAGGTCCACGGTGTACGCGCCCGCGGACAGCGGCACGTCGTGGGGCTTGCTGCGGGGCAGCACCAGCTTCAGCGGCTCCCCGGAGCCACGCACGAAGGCGACGGCGGAGGTGGGCTTCTTGGACGTGACCTGGAGGCGCAGGCGGCCGGTGGGCACCGGCGTGCGCTCCACGGGCGGCGTCACGGAGACGATAGCGGAGGGCTTCACGCCGGCGTCGGGCGGCGTCGCGGGCTGGACGACCTTCACCGGAGCGCCCGCGTCCGGTGCGGGCTTCACGGGCGGCGTGCCGGCGTCGACCTTCACGGCGACCGCGGGCTCGTCCTGCGGAGGCGAAAGCATCTCCACGGTGACAGCGTGGGTGAGCTTGAGCTTGAGGCGCGGATCCGGCGCGTTGGGGACGACGCGGGGGGACGCCTTCACCGCGACACGCAGCCCGCGCTGGGTCTGGAAGCCGACGGACGCGGTGATCTTCCAGAGGAAGCCGTTCGACTCGCTGAAGAGGCTCCAGGAGCCGTTCGTGTACGTGACGCGCGACACGAGGGTGTGCTCCCCCGGTTCGACCTTCATCACGGCGAGCCGGTGGACGCCGGGCGCGTTGAGCTCCTCGATGGAGGGCACCGCGAGCGGCTCGCCGTCCAGGAGGAAGTCGCTCTCCACGAGGCGATAGCCGTCCTCGGCCTTGAAGCCCTCGAAGAGCAACTGCACTTCGGCGGGGGACTCGGGGACCATGGCGCGAAGCTGACGCTCCAGCTCCGCGCGCACCTGTTCCTCACGCGTCGTCTCCGCCGCGAGCGCACCCGGGGCGAGCAGTCCCGCGAGGAGGAGTGATCCAATCTTGAGGAAGGAGGAATCCACGAGGCGCATGCAGCATGGCACAAGGTGGCCTCCGGACGATGCAGGGATACATCGCTGTAGAGGGTGCAGGCGGGCGCCACAGGCCTGCAGCGGGCCCGCCCATGGGCCCCCGGCTTGAGGGCTTCGCCGTGAATCCAACGTTCCATCCCGTCCTGGCGTGGATGCCCCTGGATGGATGATCCTCGGAGGGCATGGATCCGAGGCCCGTCCCCTCCCCGTCGGCAGTTCCTCCGTCCCTCCCGAAGGCGTCCTCCTTTTCACGCAGAGCGTGGGCTTGGAGCGCGGTGGGGGCGGTGGTCACGCTGCTCGCCCTGGCGTCGATGGTGAGGATGGATCGCACGGCCCGGGGGACGGTGCTGCTGCAGAAGGGCGAATGGGTGGAGGTCGCTGCGCCCGCGCCCGGACGGGTGGTGTCGGTGGACGTGGGGCTGGGTCAGAAGGTCACGGTGGGCCAGGTGCTGGCGCGGCTGGAGACGGCGTCGGGTCCGGTGGAGCTCACGGCGCCCCAGGCGGCGACGGTGGGTCGCTTGTGGGTGGAGCGAGGAGCGGAGGTGGCGGCGGGCCAGCCGGTGGTGGCGGTGCGGGATCCGGAAGCCCTGCCGTCGCTCTACGTGCTCCTCCCCGGGGAGTACCGGTCGGAGCTGGCCGCGGGGATGACGCTGGAGTACCGGATGGAGGCCATGGCTACGCCCCTGGAGACGGTCATCGAGAAGGTGGAGGGGCCGGAGGCGTCCCTGCAGTACGCCCGGGCGAGGAAGGACGCGAGCGCGTCGCGGGAGGACGGCGCGGTGCTGGTGCGTGCGCACGTGCCGGAGCGCTCCTTCATCCGGGACGGGCGGTCGCGCCTCTACCAGGACGGGAGCACCGGCAGCGCCAGGGTGAAGCTGGGCACGCAGCGACTGCTCGTCGCGTGGTTCCCCGGGCTGCGACATGCGCTGCCGTGAACACACCTGACGCTCAGGCGCCCTGACGCGACAGCCTGCGCTCCAACCGCTCCAGCCGGAGCTGGTGGTCCGCGGGCAGCTCCACCGGGGCGGCCAGGCGCGCGTGGTACAGGGCCCGGGACAGGTCCTTCAGCGAGTGCTCATAGAGCTTCGTCAGCGACAGGTGCAGCGTCGCGCCCTGCCCCGGCCGAGCGAACGTGAGCGCCCGTTGCAGGTGCGCCACCGCGGACTCGCAGTCGCCGGCCCTGCGGCACAGGCGTGAAGCCACCGCCAGCGCTTCGATGCCCACGTTTCCACCGGCCTCCGCCGCCGCCTTCGCGAACGCGAGCGCCCGGTCCGCGTCCCCTGCCCGCTCGGCCACCACCGCGAAGCCGAGCAGATCGCGCGGATCCTGGGCCTCCGTCCCCTCCGCCCGGAAGCGGCGCACGAGGTCGCCCAGCAGCGCCGCCAGCAGCAGCAGGTCCTTCTGGTTGTGCTCCAGCACCGGCACCAGCTCCGAGCCGTCCGTGCCTCGCAGGAAGCGGAAGTACAGCTCCGGGATGAGCGCCCCGTCCACGTCGTCCACCCGGTGGTGCCCCAGCACCTTCGACTCCAGGTGCACCAGCCGCGCGCCCTCGCCCCGGTGCTTGAACACGCGCCGCGCGCAGTGCAGCAGGTCCAGGTGCGGCAGCTCCTTCGGCACCGGCACCCGGTTGAGCACGAAGCGCGTGCGCAGCAGGGGCCAGTCGAAGCTCTTGCCGTTGTACGTGACGAGGCAGGACGACGACGCCATGCGCTCGGCCAGCAGCCGCAGCATCGGCGCCTCTTCGCCCATGCGCCGCAGGAAGAGCTGCTGCACACGCAGCGAGCGGCCCTCGAACCACGCCAGACCCACCAGGAACGGCACCGTGCCCGTGCCACCCGCGAGCCCCGTCGTCTCCGTGTCCAGCATCAGCATCCGCGTGAAGTCCACCGACTCCAGCTCCGGATGAAGCGCGAGACTCGCGACGAGCCGGGCCTCCACGTCGAGCGCCGCCGCCACCGGCGCCATCCCGTGGTGATGCTCCGGCGGATACACCTGCTCCGCCACGTGCACCGTGCCGAACGCCGTCGTGCGCGCCTCCACCGGAAGCGCCCGGGGCTCGGGGACAGGAGCCACCGCCCGCCGAGCCGAGGCCGTGCCCTGACGCTCCGCCCAGAACGACAACATCTGGCGCAGCGACTCCACCCGGGGATCCACTGGAGCGGCCGCGACGTCCGCCTTCCGGGCCGCGAAGCGCCGCCGCGCCTCCTCGCGCAGATCCACGAGGCCGGAGGCCGCCGCCGACTCCGCGACGGATTCCGCACCGTGTACAGCCGCCCCCTGCGCCGGCTCGCGAAGTGCGTCATCGCTCCGGTCCACGTCGAGGGCGGGCCCCACCGCTTCGTCCATCGAGAGACGCTTGCGGAGCGCTTCCACCAGCACCTCCGCGATGGTGGTCGTCCCTGCTTCCTCCGCGCGCGCCTCCACCACGGTGTTCACCGGGGCCGGCGTTGCCCGCGCCCCTCCGGGGCCCGCGCTGGTGAGTCGCGACAGCTTGCGCTTCAGGTCCATGCGCCGCCCGTACTCCTCACTGCACTCCGGCGACGCCGAGCGCCGCCAGCAGATCCAACGCCAACCGCTTGCGCGGATGCGTTCCCACCGGAGCACTCCCCGGCTGCCCACCCGCCGCCGGCCCGATGCACGCCGGACACCCGTCTTCACAAGGACACGACTCCAGCAGCTTGCGGCCGCGCAGCAGCAGCTCCTCGCGCTGATCATACAGCCGCGTCGCCAGCCCCACGCCCCCGGGCACATTGTCGTAGAGGAACAGCGTCGGCTCGAAGCCCACCCCACCCTCCTTGCGCGGCGGACCGTCCGGCTCATCCCGGCTGCCGAGCGTCCGCCCCAGGTCGCGCGGGTCGCTCATCAACCCCACGCACGCCACCGTGCGCAGCGCCGACCCCAGGCCGCGCAGCGCATCGATGACCGCGGGCCGGGGCGCGTCCATGGATCGCACCACCGCCTCCGGCACCGTCAGCCACAGCGCCGTGGTGTGCATCTGCATCTCCGGCAGCCGCACGTCGCCGTAACCCACGTTCTCATGCGTGTGGTACTTGATCTTCTTGTAGCCGACGACCTTCTCGATGACGGACACCTCGCCCAGCCCCGCGTGCAGCGTCGGGCCCACGGGCGCGCCCTGGTCTTCTTGAATCACGCTCACCCGCACGTTCGTCATCGCGTCGGTGAAGTAGTCCGGCGCCACCTTGCGCACGAACGCCTTGTGGTTCTCCAGGTCCAGCAGCTCCACCTGGTATTGCTCCGAGTCGTGCTGGTAGATGGCCTGCTCGTGCAACTGCGTATGCGCCGAGCGGAAGTCCATCTCCGCCAGCGTCCGGTCGCTGCCGCGCTCGATGATCACCACGTTGTCCCAGCCCACGCTGCGCAAGGACACGTGGTGCGCCGGGTACGCGTCCGACGACCAGTGGAACATCCGCCGCCCGCCCTCCGCCGCCTGTGACGGGTGCACCACCTGGTGCTGCGTGAGGAAGTCCAGCGCCTCCGTGGTGTTCTCCACCGGCACGTCCCCGAACGCGTCGCCTTCCTCGAAGGGCAGCTCGAAGGCCGCGCACTTCAGGTGCTGCACGAGGATCTCCACGTTGTCCGGATCGATGCGCGCGTGCTCCACGGGCGCGCCCGTGAGCGCCTTCGGATCCGACGCGAAGTATTGATCCAGCGGCGCGCTCGACGTGACGAGCAGCGCCAGACTCCCCATGCCCCGGCGCCCCGCCCGTCCGAAGCGCTGTGACAGCGCGGCCACGGAGCCCGGGTAGCCCGCGCACACCACCGCGTCCAGCGAACCGATGTCGATGCCCAGCTCCAGCGCGTTGGTGGCCACCACGCAGCGCACCTCACCCGCGCGCATCGCGGCCTCGGTGGCGCGCCGGGTGCCCGGCAGGTAGCCGCCCCGGTAGCCCTGGATGAGCGCCGGATCCAGCTTCTCCTCCACGAACCGGTCGCGCAGGTACTTGAGCATCACCTCCACGTTGTTGCGCGACTGCCCGAAGAGCAGCGTGGACACCCCCGCGCGCACCAGGTCCGACGTGAGCCGCACCGCGCTCTTCAGGTAGCTGGCGCGGATGCCCAGCTCCGCGTTCACCACCGGAGGGTTGTAGACCAGCACGCGCCGCTCGCCGGACGGGGCGCCGCTCTCCAACACCAGGGCCACCTCGCGCCCCAGCATCCGCTCCGCGTGCGCCTTCGGATTGCCGATGGTCGCCGACGCCAGGATGAACGTGGGGGACGCGCCGTGGAACCGCGCCACCCGCTGCAACCGGCGCAGCACGTTGGCCAGGTGCGAGCCGAAGACGCCCCGGTACGTGTGCAGCTCGTCGATGACCACGTAGCGCAGGTTCGCGAACAGCCGCGCCCAGTTCGCGTGGTGCGGCAGGATGCCCGTGTGCAGCATGTCCGGGTTGGTGAGCACCACGCCCGCGCGCTCCCGGGCCGCCCGCCGCGCATCCCCCGGCGTGTCGCCGTCGAAGGTGATGGCGCCGTGGCCCAGGCCCGCCTCGCGCATGAAGGCCCGCAGCGACTCTTCCTGATCGCGCGACAGGGCCTTCGTGGGGAACAGGTAGAGCGCCCGCGCGTCCGGCTCGCGCGCGAAGCGGTCCAACAGCGGCAGGTTGTAACAGAGGCTCTTGCCGGAAGCGGTGGGCGTGGCGATGACCAGGCTCTCCCCGTCCCGGGCCCGCTCGAAGGCCTCCGCCTGATGGGAGAAGAGCTGCTCCACGCCCCGCTTGCGCAGCGCGTCCCGCACCTGCGGCGCCAGGTCCTCCGGCAGCGGCGCGAAGACCCCGGCCCGGGCGGGCGTCACCGCGTCGTGGACCATGTTCGGCCACACCTGCCGGTCCGTCCGCCAACCCTGGAGCACCGCGTCCAGCCCGCGAGCCCCCGACCACGGCGTGCGACGCGGGCCGGAAAAAGCCTCGGTTTCCTTCTCGGGCTTCATAGGGCCGGGCACTGTACAGACGTGTACCGGGAAGGACAACGCGCGTCACGGTCCCCTGAAGCCCCCGCGAGTGGCGGGGCCCGCTACAAACGGGCGCGAGCGTGTAACCCATTCCGCCACATTCCGGGCTCCCGGCCATGTCCACCCTGGCGGAAAATCATTGGCATCCTGGATGCACCTGTTTGGCGGGCCTTTGTGCTTCCGGCCAACGCGCTCCTGCGTTCCCCCCCGTGGCGCATGAAGGCGGATGACCCATGAAGACCTTCGGCTTCCGGATGTCCGCGCTCATGCTGGCGCTCGCCGCCCAGGGCGCGACGGCGTTCGAGTACAACGTCGACCTGCAGAACACGGGCACCACCACCGCTTATGACGTGGCCATCGTGCTGAGCGGCGCGGAGACCATCACGCGCACCTTCGATGGCTACAGCAGCGGCGTGTTGGCGGGCCACTTCGATCCTCCGACCGCCACCCCGACGTCGTCCGGGGACACGGTCATCCACTGGATGAACATGGACGGCGTCGATGCGCCGATTCCCCCGGGCAAGACGATCCACGTGGGTTGGAGCTCGCAGGACTGCGCCAGCCAGATCAAGGACATGTACTGGACGAGCAAGTCCCATGGCCGGCTGCGCAACAGCACCATCAAGAACCTGACGCACAACATCGTCTACAACACGGGCCGCTTCCCGGACGTGGTGCTGACGAACACGCAGGCCCACGACACGGCGGTGCTCGTCCGGGACGTGCGCTTCGCCGTGGTGGACGGCTCGCTGCCGCTGGAGGGGCTGTCCTCCATGAACCTGGAGCTGATGCAGACGCTGCGCCCGCTGAAGCAGGGCGGCACGTTCGTCGTGGCTCCCGGCCAGCAGCTGCGCCTCCAGATCCCCGTGGAGGTGCAGCCCGGCCAGTCCCTCATCGCCGTGTGGACCACGGGCGGTGACGAGGCGCAGGGCGCGGTGAGCACGCCCGACGCCGTCCAGGGCGCCCGCGCGCTGCACTTCATGCAGCGCCCGAACAACCCGGGCGGCCACGACGGCAGCGGCTGCTGAGCCGTCTTCCTGTAGCCCCCTGCCGTCTCAGGCCCGTCCCGGGAAACCGGGGCGGGCCTTCTTCGTGGCGCCGCCGGGAAGGGATCATGGGAACGTCACGTTGCTGATCGTGACGGTGCGCGGGCCGTCTTCCTCCCAGAGCTTCAGCGTGAAGGTCCCCTGGGCAGCAGTGGTCGTAGCCTCGGCTTCGACCACGATGAGCTGGGCCGCTCCCACGGGAATGGGTTGCCCCTGCCACACACTGAGCACCTTCAAGTCCGATCCAGCCTTGCCTCGAAGCAATGCACCCTTCGCGAGCCAAGGCCGAGTGCCCGAATTCACCAGCAGCACGAGTTCCACGGCGACGCCCTTCTTGGAACGAAAGCTTCGAACCAGGGTTGCCTCGATCACGCTCCCGGCCGTCTGGGCAACGTCCCTGGTCACGACCCTGCCGACCACGCCCGACTCGTCCAGTGCTCCCATGGAGATGAGTCCCGTCAGTCCCGCTGGTGCATCATGTTCAGCGCTCAACCGTGCGTTCTCGCCCTGGCAGCTCAGCAGCTTCGCGTGCGTTTCCCTCACTTCTTGCTGGTAGGTCTCGAGCGTCCGTCTGGCGCGATAGATCTCGACGAGGGGCTCCGCCTTCGCGGGGTGGACTCGCAGCAGGAACGAGGCACTCACAGGCGCCGCTCCATCCCGGAAGCGCACGACCAGCCGGAACGTCTCCCCAGGAGTGACACGCGACGAAGGAACCAATCGGAGGGTGGCCTGCCCCACATCCACCAGGGAGAAGCGCTCCCGGCCTTCCAGTTCGATGCCCTCGCGCAGCAGGTCTGAATCGAAATAGAGGCCCGATGACAGTCCTGGGCTTACCGCGATCTCGGATGGGAGTGGAGTTGCATCAGGGGCCAGCTCGATGCGGCGCGCGCCCGGCACGGTGGAGGTGAATTCCTCCTGAGCAGGAGCGGGCGCGTTCGCGAGCAAGAACCCCAGGAGAACAACGAAAGAAGAAGACACTCGACGATGACTCCCGGGCAGGCTTGCTACTCGAACCCACCCACCGCCTTCACGCGCGCGGTCGTGTAGATGCGGGCACTGGTGGGCGAATCGTCTCCGGGCTCGCGAGCCATCCCTCGCGGCCCTTCCTCCGCGTAGACCTCCATGCACACGGGAAAGCTATCGCCCTTCGGTGTCGTCGCCCACGTCAGGCGCCCATAGACGCGGTCCCTCAGGATGAGCCGACCCGACAGCACCGTGCTGGTCGGCATGTCCGCCCAGTCGCCGCCCACGATCAGCTCCGTGGGTCCCTCACGCACCGAGATGACATGGGGCCGCTTGAGGACGAAGAGCGCAGCATGCTTGTCCTCCAGGTCGATGCCCAGCTTCTCCATGGCCTTCACGGCCCCCACGGGACATGGCTCCGGAGGAGGCGCGGAGCGGAGCTGGGGACCAGAGGGGCACCCGATGGCCGCGCAGGCCGCGACGGTCCCCACCGCACGGGCCATGACGCTCATGCCTTTTTTCACGGGCTTCGAGGAGAGCTGAAGGGATGGGGTCTGCGTCGTCTGAGTCATCACGGGGGCTGAATCCTCCTGGAGCGCCGCGGGAAGAGCGACGGCCGTGGCGATGGCCTCCGGCCCGATGGGAGCTGCGGCCAGACCACCTTGAGGCGACTTGCCAGAGGGCGCTACTTCCTGACGGTTGGACGAAGGGCCCGAAGCGCGAGGAGCCCACCGCGCCAGTACCGCCCCCACCGCGACCAGGACCAGGGCCAGCACCACCCACGCACGGAAAGGCCGACCCATGCGAGGCGACACACGCACTGTCGTCCCCTGAAGCGGTGCTTCGGCTCCCATGGCCGGTGCCGCGTTCCCGGCCGGCACCGGCTGCTTCGGCGGAGAAGCCCGCTTGCCCCGTCGGGGCCGGTGCCGTGGCTGATGCCGCCATTTCTCGAAGCTGTCTTCACTGCCTTCCGTCGTCGCGGAGTCCTCGTCGTAGGCATCGCAGAGCGGCACGTCCCACGTCGCATCCGCGTCACGCAGCGCCGCCTCCAGCGATTCACAGACGGCCTGGGCGCTGGATGTGCGCGCCTCGGGCGTCTTCTCCAACAGCCGCATGCAGACGTCACCCAGGGCCCGGGGCACGCGGGCGTTCGCGTCGTGGGGCGGCGTGGGCGTGAGGGTGAGGATGGCCTCCGTCACCGTGTGGGGATCCGGACCGTCGAAGGGAACGCGTGCCGTCAGCAGCCAGTAGAGGACCCGGCCCAGCGCCCACAAGTCATCCGAAGGTCCCGCCGTGAAGCGGGCCCCCGTGGCGCCCAGGTGGCTTCGCAGGAACCGCCACGCATCCGGCGAGCGATACTCCAGCGTCCCTGGCGGGAGGATGCCCTGGGTCAGGGAGCGCGCCCCCTCGTAGTCGCCAATGCCGAAGTCCACCAACTTGGCCAGGCCATCCGAGGTGCGCACCATGACGTTGGCTTCCTTCACGTCCCGGTGCACCACCCCGTCCGCGTGGGTGGCGGCGAGCGCCCGCGCCACGCCCAGCACCACGTCCGTCACCTGCCGTGCGGTGGGGTTCTGCTCCTCGGCCCACACGTCCAGCCGGCGTCCCTCCACATACTCCATGGCGATGACGGCGAAGTGCGGATCCGCCACGGGCCAGTAGCCATGGCCCAGGATCTTCACCACGTTGGGGTGGCGCAGGCGGGTGAGGATGGAGACTTCGCGCTCCGCCCGTTCGCCCACGCGTGGCAGGTGCAGCAGCTTCACCGCGCAGGGCTGACCTTCACACCGCGCGAGGTACACCGTGCCGAAGCCGCCCTGCCCCAACTGCCGCTCGAGGGTGAAGCCCAGCACCTGGGCCCAGGGCGCCCAAATGGCGGGCGGTGGTCTCATGGCATCCTTCCTTCGGGCGCGCTGACGGCCCGGGTTCGCACTTCTCGGTTACGCTCCAGGCCCTCCATGAACGAAGAACTGGCCATCACCATTGGCACGGCGGCACGCGCCGCCCGCGAGCACCTGGGACTGACACAGGCCGAGGTCGCCGAACGCATCGGGCTGGTGCACCCCGTCTACAGCCGGCTGGAGCGCGGCAAGATGCTGCCCAGCGTCCCCTCCCTCTACCGTCTCTGCCGGGAGCTGCGGGTGTCGCCCGAGACGCTGATGGGCCTGACGCCGAAAGCCAGCGGGCGAAAGGATCCGCGCCCCCAGGACGAAGAGGGGCTGAAGCTGCGCCGTCTCCTCCACCTGGCCCAGAAGCTGGAAGAGGACGACCTGGACGCCCTCCTCCATGTCGCCTCCGCGCTGGCGCGCTGACCGCGCTACCTGCGTCCCAGTTCGTGCGCGTCCAGGCCCTCCGGGAAGAGGCCGCCCTCCCCGAACTCCACCGCGTCGCGAAGCACGCCGCCTTCGGCCAGCACCCGGGCCCATTCCGCGGCGACCTCCTGGCGTCCATACCCCGGGTGTCGCCTCGCCAGGGCCACCCGCATGACATCGCGCAAGGCCTCCGCCGTGGCGAAGCGCTCGTCCGGGTTGGCGCGAAGCGCTGCGTGCAGCAGCTCCTTCACGTCGGGAGAAAGCATCTTCACGGCGGCTTCCACGTCCTCCGGGCCGAAGCTCGCGAGCAGCACCCGCATCTGCGTCAGCGGCAGCGAGGGGATGATTTCCGTGTGCAGGGGGAGCAGCCCCGGGGGTCTGTACGGCACGTCCTGGACGTCGAAGGGGTGCTTGCCGGTGAAGAGTTCCACCAACAGCACGCCCAGGCTGAAGACATCGGAGCGAGGCGTGAGCGGCAGTCGCTCCAGGTACTCGGGCGAGGCATAGGCCACGTCGCCCCGGACGAGGCTCGCGGGCGACTGCTCCCGCCCGATCACCAGCGAGTAGGCCGCGCCGAAGTTCATCAGCTTCACCTCGCCATGCGCCCCCACGTAGACATGCCGGGGATTGACGTCGCGGTGGATGATGCCCAGCGGCTGACCGTCCTCTCGCGTCAGGGTGTGCGCGTGGTGCAGTGCCTCCGCGAGTTCCGCGCCGACATAGAGGGCGAAGGCCTCCGAAACAGGCCGGCCGCGCGCCACGCCCGCGCTCACCAGCGTCTCCAGCGAAGGCCCTTCGACGCACTCCATGACGACGTGCAGGGCGTCGAGGTGCACCTTGCGGTGGAACACCTGCGCGATGGCCGGATGGCGGAGGCGGAAGGCCAGTTGAATCTCCTCTCCCAGCCGCGTGCGGCGCATGAAGGTGGAGGGGTTGGCCAACCGGCGGACGAAGCAGAGGCCGGGGAGTGCGCTGCCCTTCTCCGAGTAGCGCCGGGCAAGCAGGAGCAGCTCTCCCGTCTGCATCAGCACCAGCTCGCGGATCGCCTCATAGCGGATGCCATCCACGGTGAAGAGGGACCTCGGTGTGTCGGGCGTGGGCGGGAGGGCATTCCGGCGCGGTGCCGGCCGGGTGCTCACGCGCGCGTCGGTGGTGGAGGTGGACATGACTCCTCAAGGGGCAAGAGCGACAAGGCCCCTGTGAGTCTGAGCGTAATGAACCTGAAAAGTCCACCATTCCGGAACTTTTAAGGTTTTCGCCGCGATGTCGGGATGTCCACGGAAGCGGCTCCTCCGCGCATTGTGTGGATGCACCACGCAAAGAGGTCTTGGTGAACGAGGCCTCCGACGGGTGGCACATCGCGCGAACCTGTCCGACAGTCGGACAGGTTCTGGCGAGCAGCGGCCGACGGGCGTGCCCCTCCAAGTGCAGGCTCCCACAAAGTTCGGGAGAGCCCACGGAAGCGGGTGACGCTCACTTTCAGGTCCGTCTGGGTCGACACCGGCGCGCCGCCAAGGATGGGGTCAGACCTGTTCGTCCGGCAGAAGCGTGCGGAGCAGTTCGTCGTCGGGTCCGAGCGGGCGCCAGCCCGCTGGTGGCGGTGCGGCGCGAAGGGCGGCCATGACCTGATCGGCGCGCTCCTGGTGGGTTTCCGGGGTGTAGCCGCTCCAGCGACCGAGCGCCTTGGCCACCAAGAAGCGAGAGGCGTCGTCCATTACGGCAGGCCAACCGTCAGGGAGACTCTGGGCCAACATGCGCACGAGCACGTCACGCACGAAGCGGGTGACCTGCCTGCGCTGCTCCGCCTCCGCGAGCATCCCATTCAACACCTGGACGCCCGCGACATCCTCCTTGCCCAGTTCCTCGGCCAGTTGATGCAGGGGGACCGCAGGGCGTGCATCCGCGAAGGCGGTGAGCGAATCAAAACCCCGCGCGCGAGCCCGCTCATACAGACGCGCCTTCCAGTTGCCCTCCCACGGATGGCTGATGGTCATCGCCTTCCCCCACGCGTGAACTTCAATGGGATCCCGGAGTCCTTCATGCTGTCCGCGACGATGTTCAGGATCTCATTTCGCGTCAACACCCTGCCAGCCTCTCGCTCAGCTTTGATCAGGGTGCGCATGATCATCTGGTTCCATTCATTGGGCCACATGCGCCCCAGGCGCCAGTCCCCTCCTCCGTGAATCGCCTCGTGGTGCGACTGCTCCAACCGGACGCAGAACTGGTCGATGTCCAGTGCTCCCTTGAACCCCCGCTTCTCGAACCACTCGCGGTGCTCTCGCGGCAGGACGTGGTGCTTCGGAGCCTCGGACATGCCGGCCCCCGCCCTGCCGGTTTCGTGCATGGCGCGAACCTCCGGCCCGTCTCCCAGCGCATCCCGCACACCCGGAGGCAGGTCCCGATGCGATTGCGCCATCATCATCGGTCCCGCTTGAAGGCGGACCGCCGCGCTGACCACGGGAGCGGAGATGACACCGGCACGAACCAGCTCGCGCATCCGCTCCACCCGCTCGGCGGAGACAACGAGCCGCGAACCCATCATCACGCCGCCCGACCCCATCACCAGCCCCACCCCTAACGTAACGGGCGCGGCGGGAGGGGGCCTGGGCAGTGTCGTCTTCAGTGCGGAGACCAGGGTGAGCATTTCGAGCAACTGCGCTGCCGCCGCGACCTGACCCGCGCGCTCCATCGCCACGCGTGAGCCTTCCTGGATGGATTGAAACTCGCGGGTGAGCTGCCCCATCAGTTCGGGCATCGCGATCGCAGTGGCCTCCACCTGCGCGGCTTCCATTGAGGCAAGTGCCTTCATGGCGGGCTCCATCCGCCGCTGCACGCGGTCCAGGTCCACGAACAACCGCTCCATTCCGTAGAATGGGCACTCCCGGCGCACGACCTCCGCGAGGTGAAGGAAGTCAACCCATGCGGCGAGCAGCGTGGCGCCGGACATCGCGGCCTGAAGGCGTGGACCCGACATCCGAAGCAGCCCCAGCGCCATGTCCGGCTCCGACACCGTCCCTGCTGACTCCGCGAGCGTAGTGGCCCCGGCCAGCACACCCCGAATCCATGGCAGTTGACCGGAGCCGAAGTCCGCATAACGCGTGAAGATGCCGTCAGCACTACCGAAACCCTGGGTGTTCGCTGCGAGCGTGGGGAGCCTCCTGCCAACGCCGTCCACGGATCCCTTCGCCTCTTGGAGGGCATCCAGGACCGCTTGATGCGTCCTTCTGAAGTCCTGCTCCGTCGCCAGGGACCTCGCCGCGCGACCCGGGCCTGCATCCTGGTCCGTCTCGTCATTCCGCCGGCCCTCCCCAGGGACCCCAGGCACCGAGGCCCGCTGCCGGAGCACCCTCGAGCCTCCCCGTCTTGAAGGCGTCTCGACCCCGACGCAGCCCGAGGCAATTAGGGCCAGGCACAACACCACGACACTCCCGCGCATCGTCCGCTCCTGGCTGCCACCCCCAACGGGTCGCAAACCTGGATGCTTCCATTCCGCGCCGACATGCGGCCACTGTTTCCCGAACACGTCCGTCGCCCATGCGAGGCCCGTCCCAGGAATCCGACCAACAGCCCTGTCGTTGGAGCCGCCACGAGCGGCATGCCTCGACTTGCGTCACCGGCGCGACCTAGTGTCCCGCGCCCGTGGCGCTCGCGATCTTCCTCTTCACGTACATCTTCATCGCCGGGGCGAGGCTGCCCTTCCTCAAGCTGGACCGTCCCGGAGGCGCGCTGCTGGGCGCCACGCTGATGGTCGTCGCGGGCGTCGTCACGCCCTCGGAGGTGTTCGGCCACAGTCCGGACCGGGGCCAGCAGGCCATCGACATGGACACGCTCGTCCTGCTCCTGGGGATGATGCTGCTGGCCGCGTACCTGGCGCAGGCGAACTTCTTCCGCGCCGCCGGGGCCAGGGCCCTGCGCGTGGCCCACACGCCCCGGCTGCTGCTCGTCGCCGTCACGTTCGTCAGCGCCGTGCTGTCCGCGTTCCTCGTCAACGACACCGTGTGCCTGTTCCTCACGCCGCTGGTGCTCGCCGTGGTGGACGACGCGCGCCTGCCTCCCGCGCCGTACCTGCTCGCGGTGTGCATGGGCAGCAACAGCGGCTCCGTGGCCACCTTCACCGGCAACCCGCAGAACATGCTGATTCAAGGCGCGTCCGGTCTGGGCTACGCGCGCTTCGCCGGGTACATGGCCCTGCCCGCCCTGCTCTCCACCGCCATCGTCGCGCTCGCGCTCCTGTACCTGTTCCGCAAGCAGCTGCCCTCCGCGCGCTTCGACACGCACCCTCCCCCGCTCGACGTGGACCGCAAGCTGCTCACGCTGGCGCTCGGAGGACTGCTGGGCGTGGTGGTGGCGTTCTTCGTGGGCCTGCCCATGAGCTGGAGCGCGCTCGCGGGCGGCGTGCTGGTGATGTCGCTGTCCGGGCACGACTCACGTGAGGCGCTGGAGCGCGTGGACTGGGTGCTGCTGCTCTTCTTCGCCAGCCTCTTCGTCGTCGTGTTCGGGGTGAACAAGGCGGGCTGGGCGGAGGAGATCCGCCAGGTGTTCGCCCCGCTGATGGCCGGGCCTCCGTGGCGCGAAACGCTGGGCTTCGCGTTCCTCACGCTCGTGGCCTCCAACCTCTTCAGCAACGTGCCCTTCGTGATGCTCGCCCGCGCGTGGGTGCCCGCCATGCAACAGCCGGAGCTCGCGTGGCACGTGCTGGCGCTGGGCTCCACGCTCGCTGGAAACCTCACGCTCGTCGGCAGTGTGGCGAACCTCATCGTCTTCGAGGCCGCGCGCGGCAAGGTGCGCATGGGCTTCGTCGACTACCTGCGCGTGGGCGTGCCCGTCACCCTCATCAGCTTCGCCGTCGGACTGGGCGTGCTCCTCGCGGAGCACGCCTTCTTCCCCTGAGTCCGGGGCCTACGCGTCCGGATCCGGCAGCTCGCCCGGCGGGAGCTGGCGCTCGGGCGGGGTCGGAAGCGGCGCGGCCGCGGGCGTGACGGCGGAGGGCACGGTGTCCGGCGCCGTGTCGCCCGGGGGCGCCGCGCCCTTGCGGTTCGCCGGCGACAGGTCCTTGACGAACATGTCCGCCACCTTGTCCAGGAGCGCGGTCATCGCCAGGCGGAACAGCTCCGGCTCCTTGCCGACCTTGAACGGGTCCAGGTGCGGCGCGCCCTGGTCCACCGCGTCCATGTCGAAGGGCCGGCGCCACAGCTCCGCGCGACCGTCCACCCGGAACATCCGCCCGTAACCCTTGAGGTAGGCCCCGGCGTGGCCGTCCTCGCTGCGCATGCCGAAGTCCTGGATGACGAACTCCACGATGGTGTCCGCGCCCAGCGGGGCCATCAAGTCGTAGTCCGGGGCGTTGGCGGGCACCTCCTCCACCAGGAAGCTCTCCAGCGCCGTGGCCACCCGGGCCGGATCCACCGCGTCCGTCCACGGGGCCGCCTCCGGCAGGCGCGACAGGGTGGTGACGCGCAGGCGCTCGGACAGCTCGAAGCGCGTCACCGCCTGCTGCAACTTCACCGTGAGCCGCCGGTCCGCCTCCTTGTCCTCAAGCTTCTTGAGCTTGCCCGAGTAGGCGCCGTCCTCGCGGAACACGAGGCTCTTGGGCCCCGCGCCGTCCTCGATGCGGGAGATGAAGGCTGGCCGTTGGACCCGGTCCAGATCCGCGCCGGAGAGTCGCTGCGAGGCGCAACCGACGGTGAAGGCCAGGAGGATTGCCGCGAGAAGAGGGCTACGCACCATGGTGGGAAGGCTACCCCATCCCCGGGGCCCTGGCCTGTTTGCGACCCGCCGGAGGCCCGGGAGCGGGGGCTCGCTGCTATGCTCCCCGGCCGTGACCGCTCCCCCTTCCGTTCCTCCCGGCCCGGGCCCCAATCGCAAACGTCGACTGGGGGAAATCCTGATGGACGCCGGCCTGCTGACCGAAACCCAGTTGCGCACCGCGCTCGCCGAACAGCGCAAGTGGGGCGGCCGCCTGGGCCTCACCCTGGTGCAGATGGGCTACGTGGATGAGAACTCCATGGTGCACGCCCTGTCGCGGCAGCTCGCCATCCCCACGGTGGACCTGGACACCCACGTCCCCTCCCCGCCCGCCCTCCAGGCGCTGCGCGTGGACATCGCCGAGCGCTACACCGTCTTCCCCATCAGCGTGGACCCGGCGTCCAAGACGCTCACCGTGGCCACGTCGGATCCCACCAACGTGGAGTCGCTCCAGGAGCTGGGCTTCCACGCGGGCCAGCGCCTCCAGGTGGTGGTGGCGACCGCGTCCTCCATCGAGCGCGCCATCCGGCACCACTACCACGGGGAGATCACCTCCACGGCCGCCACGCCCCTGAGCTTCGGCATGGAGGAGTCCACCTTCGAGCTGGCCCCGCCGCAGCAGTCGGAGCCCGTGGCCCCCACCC
>SECN01000343.1 GCA_004173515.1 Myxococcaceae bacterium
GTGGGGGGAGAGGGGTAGGGGCCGGTGGTGCTCGCGCCGCCCATCCGGCGGAACACGCCGCTGTTGCCGCCCGCGGACATGTGCGCTTCGCGCAGGCCTTCCAACAGCTCGTCCATCGTCTGGAAGCGCCGTGAGGGTTCCTTTTCCAGACAGCGGCGGACCACCATCTCGATTTCAGGCGGCACCGCGAGATCCGGGCGCACGGCCTGGAACGTGGGAGGCGGCTCCTTGTAGTGGGCGAAGATGAGTTCGATGTGATCGCGCGCGATGAACGGCGGGCGGCCCATCAGCATCTGGAACAGCATGATGCCCAGCGAGTACACGTCGCTGCGCGCGTCGGCCACGTTGCGCGCCTGCTCCGGGGCCATGTACTGCGGCGAGCCGAGGAACGTGCCGTTCTGGGTGATTTCGGGGCTGACCGGCCCCTCCTGCGGCGCCACCGACTTCACGAGCCCGAAGTCGAGCACCTTCACGAGTTCCTGATCCGACTCGCTGAGGATCATGATGTTCGCGGGCTTCAGGTCGCGGTGGATGATGCCCAGGCTGTGCGCCTCGCGCAGCGAGCGGCACACCTGCTGCGCGACGGCCACCGCGCGCGTCCAGGGCAGGGGGCCCACCTGGCCCAGCACCTGGGCGAGCGTGCGACCCTCCAGGTACTCCATCGCGATGTAGTAGATGCCGTCTTCCGTCTGCCCGTAGTCGATGACGGTGACGGTGTTCGGGTGCCGCAGCTTGGACGTCAGCGACGCTTCGCGCAGGAAGCGCTTCTGGAATCCAGGGTCGCGACTGCTGGGGAAGTTGGGGTTGAGCACCTTGAGCGCGACCATGCGCTCCAGGGGTGCCTGCAGGGCGCGGTACACCTTGCCCATGCCGCCCACGCCCAGGGGCTCCAGAATGCTGAAGCGGCCGTTCAACGTCCGGCCGATGAGCGGATCCGTTCCCGGGGCGTCTGGGCTCGGGGAATCGCTCTTGATCATTCGTGTCCCCTGGATGCTTGCAGCATGGTTTCTCCGGCAATCGCGACAGGTCCTCATCCAAGCACAGATTCACGGCCGGACGCACCCCAAGGGGGTCCAGAATCCACCACGTCGGGGCAACACCGACCCGGCGCTTCAGGGCAGCCCTTGAGGCGCCAACTTCTGGTTTGCCCGCATTGCGTTGGACGGGCTTCCCGGATTACGGTTTTTCTTCCTGCCCGCCTCGTGGTGGGCGGAGTTCCCTGATGGCCGAAACCCCCAAGACTCCAGTCACGCCCCAGGTCCGCCGGGTCTCCGTGCAGCAGCGGCTGACGGCGTTGGAAGCCGAGCAGGTGTCGCTGCGCAAGGAGCTTGCCTCCCTGCAGGGCGAGCTGCGCCTGCCCGGCCTGTACCTGACCGTGGAAGCAGGCAACACCTCCGCGCTCGTGCCCGCCCGGCAGGTGCGCGAGGTGGTTCGCCTGGTGGCGTTGGATCCGCTGCCCGGCGCGCCCGCGCACATCGCCGGGACGTTCGTGTACCGCGGCAGTCCGGCGGTGGTGGTGGACCTGGCGCGCATGCTGGGCGTGAAGCGCACGCCGGATCTGGACTCGCATCTGGTGGTGGTGGAGGCGGGCCGCACGGTGGCGCTGTTGGTGGACCGCGTGCGCGACCTGGTGGAGACGCCGGTGCTGCTGGACGGCACGCCGGGCGGCGAGGAGGCCCTGCCGTGGGACGGCACCGGGCTGATGGCGGGGCTGTGCCGCACGCCCGAAGGGCTGCGGCCGCTCTTGCGCACGAGCGCTGTGCTGGCCGGGATGGAGGCGCTGTGAGCGAAGGGCTCCTCGACGACGCAACGCTCGCGAAGGTCGAGGAGGTGCTCCAGGGCGCCTGCGGCCTGACGCTCGCGAGCAGCCTGCGTCGTTCGTTGGAGCCCGCGCTGGCGCGAGCCGCCCTGGCGCGCGGTCTTTCGGAGGTGACGTTCCTCCGCCAACTGCTCATGCGCGAGCCGGTGGCGGTGGAGGCGTTCATCGAGCACGCCGTCATCGGCGAGACGTACTTCTTCCGCCACCCGGAGCACCTGCGCGCGCTGGCGTCGCGGGCGCGCCTGCACCCAGGCACCTTCCATGTGTGGAGCGCCGGCTGCGCGAGCGGCGAGGAGCCCTACAGCATCGCCATGGCGCTGATGGCCGCGGGGCTGGGCGAAGGCGGCCGCTTCCGCGTGCTGGCGACGGACGTGTCCGGCCGGGCGCTCCTGCGCGCGAAGGCCGCCGTGTACAGCCCGTGGTCGCTGCGCCGCATCGAGCCGGAGCTGGAGAGGCGCTTCCTCACCACGCTGCCGGGCCTGGGGGGCCAGGATCCGCAGCACGGCGTGGCGCCGGAGGTGATCCGCGCGGTGGACTTCCGCCGCCACAACCTGGCCACGGACGCCGTTCCGTCCATGGGCTTCCAGGCCATCTTCTGCCGCAACGTCCTCATCTACTTCACGCCAGAGCTGGTGCGCGTGGTGCTGGCGCGGCTGGTGTCCGCGCTCGCGCCGGGCGGCCTGTTGTTCGTGTCGCCTGCGGAAGTGCCGCTGACCAACGGCCTGGGACTGGAGACACTGGACGCGGACGGCACCCCCGTCCTGCGCGTGCCCCTGGAGTCGTGGCCCGCGCTGGAGGCCGCGACGTCGCACGCGCGCCGGGACACGCCGACGTCCATGGCCGCCGTCTCCGCGCGCCGGGAAACGCCGCCGCCGGCCAACGTGCTGCGGATGGAGTCGCGCCGCGTCACGCCTTCGCCCGTGTCCCCGTTCGTGTCGCGGCCGGCCCCGACCCCGGCGCCCGTGTCGCGGCAGACGCCGCTGCCCCTGCCTCCCGCTGCGGCGAAGGCGCCGCGCGCCGGGGAGCTGAGCCCCCTGCTGACGCGGGCCCTGGCGGCGGCGCAGGCGGGAAACTTCGAGGAGTCCGAGGCGCTGGCGCGCGAGGCGGCGCGGGCGTTGTCGCCGGAGGCGTACCTGCTGCTGGCGATGGTGGCCGAGGCGCGGGGCGACCTGCTCGCGGCGGTGGAGGCGGTGCGCAAGGCGCTGTATCTGGAGCCACAGCTGGCGCTGGGACATGCCACGCTGGTGTCGCTCTACAGCCGCCTGGAGCAGCGCGAGGACGCGGAGCGCGCGCGGCAGAACGCGCTGCGTGCGCTGGATGGACTGGATGACGAGCACCCGCTGCGAGGGGTGGAGACGACGATGACCGCGGGGGGGCTCCGACAGGCGCTTGCCCCTCGGCCTTCGCAGGTGGGTTGGCAGGGCGCGCGCTGACGGCGTCCGTCCCGACGTGAGGTGGAGACAACGTGGAAGTGCAAGGGATGAAGGTGGCGCTGCCCGAAGGGCTGGACTCGGCGCGGCTCAGCCTGCGGACGAAGCTCATCGTCGGCACGGGCTTGTTCGGCATCGTGCTGGTCGGCATCCTGACCTTCGCGTTCTGGATGCAGATGAGTGACGGCCTGCTGGGCGAGCTCACCAAGCGCGCGCGCGCGGTGGGGCTCGGCATGGCGGCCAACCTGTCCGCGTCCGTCGCGGCCCAGGACGCGGCGGCGCTGCAACAGGGCGCCGACCTGGCGCTCAAGAACATGCCGGACATCGCGTACATCGTGGTGCGCGACGCCTCCGGCAAGGTGCTGGCGCGCGCGTCGGGCGAAAGCTTCGCGAGCGCCGCGGCGGTGGACGCGGCGGACGGCGACGTGGTGGTGGACCGCCTGCTGACCGTGGGGACGCTGCCCGTGGTGGAGACGACGGCCCCCCTCCTGGTGAACCCGGCGGGTGCCACGCCCGTGCGCGTGGGCACCGTGCAACTGGCGCTGGACCGCGAGGCGCTGGTGGAGTCGCTGGCCGCGAGCACCTGGCGCACGGCGGGCATCGGCCTGCTGGTGCTGGTGGTGGGCCTGCTGGCCGTGGCCGGCATGGCGGGCCTGTTCATCGTTCCGCTGGAGCGGCTGGCCCGCGCGGCGGTGGGCATCGCGGCGGGGGACCTTCGCCAGCAGATCGACACCGCCGGGACGGATGAGATTGGAGAGCTGGCGCGCAGCTTCGCCACCATGGCGGACGCGCTGGCGCACCTGCTGCACGACCTGCGGGGCGCGGCGACGGACCTGGAGTACGAGGCCGCGAACGTGCTGGCCACCTCCACGCAGCAGTCCGCGATGGCGCACCAGCAGGCCTCCGCCATCAACGAGACCAGCACCACCGTGGCGGAGATCGCCCAGACGTCCAAGCAGGCCACGTCCTACGCGGACGCGGTCATCGCGCAGACGCAGAAGTCGGAGACGCTCAGCGCGGAGGGCCAGAAGGTCGTCACGGAGAGCGTGACGGGCATGGAGAAGCTGGGCGAACAGGTGAAGGCCATCGCGCTGTCCATCACCGACCTGAACGAGCGCACGCTGCAGATCAGCGACATCATCGGGCAGGTGAAGGACGTGGCGGAGCAGTCCAACCTCTTGGCCCTCAACGCCTCCATCGAGGCGGCGAAGGCGGGGGAGCACGGCCGCGGCTTCGCGGTGGTGGCCACGGAGATGCGCACGCTGGCGGAGCAGTCCCGCATGGCGGCGGAGCAGGTGCGCGTGCTGCTGAACGAGGTGCAGAAGGGCACCCGTCTGGCGGTGACGACGACGGATGAAGGCAGCCGGCGGGCGCAGGCCGCGATGGAGCTGGCGCGCAGCGCGGGCAACACCATTCTGGGGCTGTCGGAGGTCATCCGGGAGTCGTCAGGGGCCGCGCGGCAGATCGCCGGCAACACGCGGCAGCAGACCATCGGGGTGGAGCAGATCGCCACGGCGATGGGCGAACTGACTTCCGCCATGAGTGATTCGGTGGAGGGAACCCGGCGCATCGAACAGGTGGCGGGCAACCTCTCCACCTTGTCGAAGCGCTTCTCGGATCTAGTGGGCAGGTACCAGCTATGAACAGCAACGTGACGGGCGGGGCCAAGAAGGCGGCGAAGGTGCTCATCGTGGAGGACACGAAGACCATCACCAACCTCCTCCAGGTGTACCTGATGGGGTGGGGGCTGGACTTCGTGGACGCGCCCAACGGCGCGGTGGGTCTCAAGCGGGCGCGCGAGCAGAAGCCGGACCTCATCATCTCCGACGTGCAGATGCCGGAGATGGACGGCTTCGCGCTGTGCGCCGCCATCCGCAGCGACCCGAAGCTGAGCGAGACGCCCTTCCTGCTGCTCACGTCCCTGAAGGACGACGCGAGCCGGCAGAAGGGCAAGCTCGTGGGCGCGAGCGCGTTCCTCAACAAGCCGGTCTCGGTGGATGATCTGCGCTCGAAGGTGCGGGACTTCCTCAAGCTGCCGGCCACCAAGTACTAAAGCGATGCCAGCCGACGACAAGTTCCAACCCATCGACTTCGAGGAGCTGAAGGCTTCACTCGACGCGGCGCAGATGCTGCTCGAGGGGGGCCAGGTGGTGAGCGCCCACCGGCGGCGCGAGGTGCTCCATCAGCGCGCGGTGGCGCTGGCCAGCTCCCGCCACGAGGAGCGGCAGGAGGTCGTCACGGTGCTCGCCTTCCAGGTGGGCGGCGAGCGCTACGCGGTGCGCATCGAGCTGGTGGACCACGTGCTGGAGGCCCGCGGCATGTGCGCGCTGCCCGGGGCGCCCCGACACGTGCTGGGCGCGCTCCTGAGCCGCTCGCGCATCGTGCCGGTGCTGGACCTGCGGCAGTTGCTGGGGCTGGAGGGCGGCGGCATGTCCGACCTCAGCAAGGTGGTGGTGGTGGAGCTGGAGGACGAGGCGTTCGGACTGGCGGCGGAAGTGGTGGATGGACGCAAGGAGCTGCTTCGCGCGGAGCTGTCCCAGCCGCCGGCGGGCCCCTTCCTGTTCCTGACGCCGGACCGGCTCACGGTGCTGGACCTGACACAGCTGGGCAACCCGGCGGCCGCTCGACGCGGCTAGAGGGGACTGGGGTTTCATGGATCCGCAGTTGTTGCGCAGCATCTGGCCGGTGTTCGCCGCGGAGACGCGCGAGCAGATTCAAGCCATCGGGTCGAAGGTGCTGGGGCTGGAGCAGCCGGCCGCCTCGCGCGACCCGGACCTCCTGCCGTCGCTCAAGCGCGTGGTGCACAGCCTCAAGGGCTCCGCGGCGAGCCTGGGGCTGGACGACATCGAACGCATCGTCCACGCCATTGAAGACGGGCTGTCGCACGTCAACGTGGAGGAGCCCATCTCCCGCACCGCCGTGGAGGCGATGCTGCGGGGCCTGTCCGCCATCGAGAACGCCGTCAACCGGGGCGACGCCGGTGAGGCGCCCGTGGTGGACGGCGTGTCCGCGCTGCTCCAGGCGCTGGGTCATGGCGGAGAGGTTTCGTCCGCGTCGGATGACTCGACGGACGCGGGCGCGCTGGGCGGGGAGGGGCTGAAGATCCTCTCCGCGCTGGAGGCCGCGCTGGGCCGGCTGGTGTCCCCCAAGGTGGAGGACCGGGCGGGCGCGGTGCGCGCGGCGGTGGAGCGGGCGCATGCGCTGCGCCAGAGCGCGGAGGCCGCGCAGGCGGAGCAGGTGGTCGCGCTGGCGGAGGCCGCGGCGCTGGGCTTCACGCGCATGGAGGAGGGCGGGGACGCGGCGGGGCAGGCGGCCTCCGAGGTCGCGGGCGCGCTGGTGGATCTGCGCGCGGCGCTGGGCTTGTCGGACGACTCCGGCGACGGCCTGACGCCCACGCCCGCGCCGGTGGCCCTGACGCCGGTGGTGGCGAAGCCCGCGGCGCGCGCGACGACGGCGTCCGAGGGACGGGCCGGCGCGGTGGACCGCGCGGTGCGCGTGTCGGTGAAGACGCTGGACTCGCTGGCGCTCCAGGTGGAGCACCTGGTGGCGGGCCGCGCGCAGGCGGGCCGGCGCACGGAGGCCTTCCGCTCGCTGACGGATCAGGCGCATGAGGTGCTGCTGCACCTGGAGCGCTCCGCGTCGCAGCTCGCCCTGTCGGGCGGGGGCACCGCGCTGGAGCAGCTGCGCGCGGGCGTGAGCCTGATGCGCAACATGCAGAAGCGGCTCCTGGAGCAGGCCAAGGAGGCGCACCGCGACGGCGAGCAGCACGCGCTGGTGGCGCAGGTGGTGCGCGACGACCTGCGGGATTTGCGCATGGTGCCGGCCTCGCAGGTGCTGGAGCCGCTGCGGCGCACGGTGCGCGAGACGGCGTCGCGGCTGGGCAAGGACGTGGTGCTGGAGCTGGGCGGCACCGAGGTGCGGTTGGATCGGCGCATCGTGGACGCGCTGAAGGATCCGCTGCTGCACCTGGTGCGCAACGCCATCGACCATGGGCTGGAGATGCCGGAGGGGCGGCGCGCGGCGGGCAAGCCGGACTCGGGCCGGCTGACGGTGCGCGTGGAGGCGCGAGGCACGCGCATCGGCGTCATCGTGGAGGACGACGGGGCGGGCCTGGATCCGGTGCGTGTGCGCGCGACGGCGGTGCGCCGGGGCCTGATGACCCAGGAGGCGGCGGAGAAGCTGACGGACGCGCAGGCCGCGCGGCTCATCTTCCAGCCGGGCTTCTCCACGCGGGAGGAGGTCACCTCCACGTCGGGCCGGGGTGTGGGCCTGGACGTGGTGCTGGCCACCGCGCAGCGGCTGCAGGGCTCCGCGGACGTGGAGTACACGCCGGGCAAGGGCACGCGCTTCATCGTGGACCTGCCGCTCACGCTGGCCGCCGCGCTGGGCCTGCTGGTGCGCACCGGCAACACCATCACCGCCATCCCCTCCGACACCGTGAAGCGGGTGCTGCGGCTGGACCGCTGGAGTCCGGCCGGCGCCAGACGGCGGTGTTGCTGGCGCTGGGCGAGGAGCGCGTGCTGTACGCCATCGACGAGGTGGTGGGACAGCAGGAGCTGGTCGTCCGCGCGCTGGGCAAGCACCTGCAGGGCGTCACGCACCTGGCGGGCGCGGCGGTGCTGGACGACGGCCGCGTGGTGCCGGTGCTCAACGCGCTGGAGCTGCTGCGCGCGGCCAAGCCGGAGATGCGCTCGCCCGTGGGCGAGACGAAGATGCCGCGCATTCTGGTGTGCGACGACTCCATCACGACGCGCTTCGCGATGAAGTCGCTGCTCGAGATCGCCGGCTACCCGGTGGTGACGGCCGCGGACGGCGAGGAGGCGTGGTCCGTGCTGGACCGCGTGCACTGCCAGCTCGTCGTCAGCGACTGGCAGATGCCCCGGCTGGACGGCGTGGGGCTGGCGCGGCGCATGAAGAGGCACCCCATGTTCCGCCGCACGCCCATCATCCTGGTGACGTCGCTGGACAGCCAGGAGGACCGCGCGGAGGGGCTGGAGGCCGGCGCGGACGGCTACCTGGTCAAGCGCGAGGTGGAGCGCGGCAAGCTGCTGGAGCTCGTGCGGCAGCTGCTGCCGTCGTCGGGCTGATACGGCGGGCGGCGTGAATGACGACGCCCCGTCCCCGCTTGGAGCGTCGGGACAGGGCGTCGGGTGGTGCGGCCCGGGACCTTCCATCAGGGAAGGCCCGGGGCGGGGCACGCTACTTCTTGGGGCGGCTCCAGGCCTTGGGCCAGTCGTCGAACTGCGCGACCTCCTGCTCCCCGACGAGCAGCGTGTACATGGACTCCTCGGGGAAGTCGCCGATGCGGATGCGCAGCTCCTGCCCGTCCGCCTTGGTGCGCAGCGGGTGCAGCACGTCCGTCGTCTTCACCCATTCCAACTTCTGATTCAGGAGTTGCTCAGCGTTCATGGCTTGGCCTGCTGATTGGCGAAGTGGTTGTTCACGGTCTGGTTGGTGCGCTTCGAGCTGTCGATAAGGCTCTGGTAGACGGCGTCCCCAGTCAACCCCTTCGCCTTGGCACCCTTGACCAGCTGATCGAAGGAGGGCCCGTCCAGCCGGCCGTAGGTGAAGAAGTCACGCGCCTTGAGCATCATGACTTCGAGCGGGTTGCTCATGAAGCTGCGCGCTTCCAGGCGGGCCTCGTGGCGGGTGTTCACCGCCGCCTTCGCGCGCTCTTCCAGGGACGCGCCCTGGGCCTTCAGCTTCGCGTCCGTCTCCGGGATGCTGGCGACCTTCTGGTTGTACCAGTTGCGGATCTCGGTGTTGGTCGTGGGCTTCTTCGCCGCAGCCGCGTCCGGGCCGTTCACCTTCGCGGCACCTTCCGGGTTGCGGGGACGCGTGCGCGACGGGCTGCCCGTCACGTCCGCCGGCTGCGGCCGCGTGAGCGCGGGCGTCGAGTTCGAACGCGTGGGCTTGGCAGGAGTCGAAGATGTCGGCGTGTTCGTCTTCGGCTTCGAGTCCACGGAGTTGCTGCGGCGCGGAGGGGATGACAGCGCCGATTCGGACTTCGTGGAGCGGACGCTCGAGTTCCGGGAGAGCTTCATGGGGGTCGACCTTCGGGGGCAGGAAGGAAAACAGCTTTCCCTTTTATCGCAACCGCAGGTAGGCGAGTTGCGACCTCTGCCTACCTTTCGGGCCGAATCCTGACGTTTCCCGCAATCTCGCCGGCTTAGCGGTGGGCCGGCACCGCGAAGGCGTCATCCCTGGGACAGAGCAGGGTGATTTCGAGCCGGGGCTCCCGGTGCACGGCCAGCGTGCCTCCCAGGCGCCCTGCGAGGTGCCTCAGGACGCTTTCGGTGCGCGCAGGCACCGTGCCGCCAGGGCACGCCCGGACGCGCAGCAGCCACTGTGAGGCGTCCAGCGACGGACCCAGGTGGACGTCCACGGCCACCGCGTTCGCGGTGCTGCGCGCCACGGTGTGGGCGAGCAACTCCCAGTCCGCCCGGGTGCCCTTCACGGCCACGGCCGGGGCTTCGGGCAGCGTCAGCGTGGGCGCTCCCCGACGGCGTCCGGGCGTGGGCGCGAAGGCGCGCTCCAGCACGGGGCGCAGGTCGTCCAGGCCCGGGGCCAGGGGCGACAGGCGCCGGTCGATGAGCTCCTTCTGCTCCGTGCCCGACTTCGCGAGCCGCTCCAGGTAGCGCTGCATCTGCGCGTTGAGCGGCCCCGCGGTGCCCTTGAGCATCATGTCCACGTAGCCCCGGATGACCATCAGGGGCGTGCGCAGATCATGGGACGCACGCGAGCGACGCTTCTCCTGCGTCTTCACGGTGCGCTCCAGCCGCAGGTTCGCTTCCAGCAGCCGCGCCTGGCGCTCGCGCTGCGCGGCTTCGCGCGCATGCGCCTTCAGCAGGGCAGGGGCGAACGCGCCGAAGCGCGCCACCACGTGCCGCTGCGACGTGGTCAGCGGCGCCGGCCACACCTGGAGGGTGGAGCGTCGCGCTTGATTGTTCGTGGTCCCGTCGCGATGGGCGGGCAGCTGCCCCACCTTCATCACGCACGCGTGTCCTTCATAGAGGGCCGCGCCGGTCGCGCCGGTCAGCCGCAATGTCGCCTTCAGGAGGGCCTCCAGGCCCGCGCGTGCTCCCTTGCGCAGCGCCTGCTCGGCCACCGCCGTCAGCGTCGTTTCCACCCTGGCATCGAGGTCGTCCTCGATGCGCCGCCCCATCCAAGCCCCAGCCCGCACGTGCCAAGGAATGGCCATGCCTCGCTTGAGGCGCAACGGCTCCCGCGCTGGGCACCCGCTTCGCCTCCCATCGGGAATCCTTTACCCATCGTGATCCGCGTCGAACGGGCATTTTTACCGCCGCCCCCGCGGGACACTTGAGCCAAACCCTTGCTCTGACTGGGAAAAGGTTTTGGCCGGGCGCTTGCTATCACCCCTCCACGTCAGGCGGTTCGGGAAGGGGCGGATGGGAACTCTCGAGTACTACGCGGCGATTGCTCGGATGGCGCCAGGAGCCCTGGCGAAGAGCGCGGTCCGCCGTGTCCAGGGTGTCGCGCGGCAGGCCATCTACCGCCGTCGCGAGCAGGTCGACGAGGCCCAGCTCCTGGAGTCCTTCGGCGCCACCTCGGCCGAGGCGCTGGTGTCGCTGGCGCTCGACCACCGCTCCTCGCGGGCCTGGTGCGAGCTGTCCCAGCGCGAGTCGGCTCGCGCCGCCATCGCGAAGCTTCCGGGCGCGAAGCAGCGCACGCAGGCCCGCGCGGCGCAGGCGCTCCGTCAGTCCTGGAACGTCTTCGGCACGCCGGTGTCCTTCGGCGAGGGCCGCCCGGTGGACTGGTCGTTGGATCCGCTCAGCGGCCAGCGCTACCCCGTCGAGCCCGTGGAGAGCCTGCGGCTGCTCGTGAAGGGCATGGATCCGAAGTACCCGTGGGTGATGGGCCGGCTGGACAGCCTGGTGGCGCTGGCGCAGGGCGCCTGGGTGACGAACTCGCCGGTGGGGCGCTCGCGGCTGGCGACGGCGTTCGTCGCGCAGACGCTGGACTTCCTCCAGGCGAACCCCGTGGGCATGGGCGTCCACTGGACGTGCCCCATGGAGATCGCCCTGCGCGCGGCGAACATCGCGCAGGCGCTGGTGATGTTCGCGGACGCGCCCCAGGTGCGCCGCCCTGAGTTCCTGGTGCCCGTGCTGGGCGCGCTCACGGAGCACTCCGCGTGGGTGGAGGCCCACCTGGAGGACCACGGCGCGGTGCCCAACAACCACCTCGTCTCCAATTACGTGGGGCTGGCCGTGGTGGGCCTGCTCTTCCCGGAGCTGCCGGGCGCGCCCCGTCAGGTGGCGCTCGCCGCGAACGGACTGCGCGCGCAGATGGATGCGCAGGTGCATCCGGAGGGCACGTCCTTCGAGGGCTCCATTCCCTACCACCGCCTGTCGGTGGAGCTGTTCACGCTGGCCTATGTCATCGCCCGGGGCGCGGGCGTGTCCCTGGGGCCCGCGTATGAGTCGCGTCTGCGATTGATGTATGTCGCCTCCCGCGCCTGGTCTTCCGAAGAGGGATTGGCGCCGCAGATTGGCGACAATGATTCAGGCCGCGCGTTCCCCTTCCAGGACCGGGATGATCGCGCGCAGGGCTACCTGTCCGGGCTGGGCGCGGCGCTCTTCAACGATTCGGGCCTGTCCGACGGCGTGTTTCCGGACGAGGCGGCGTGGCTGTTGGGCTCCGCGGGCCTGGAGCGTTTCCTCACGCTGCCCGTGGCGCCGGAAGCCGTTTCGGTGAGCTTTCCGGAAGGTGGATTTCACACCTTGCGCGGCCCGGGGGTCGTGCTCACTGTGTCGGCCGGAAAGCAGGGGCAACGGGGCGTCGGAGGACACAGCCACAACGACAAACTCTCCTTCGAGCTTCACGTCCAGGGCCGCCCCGTCATCGTCGACCCGGGAACCGGTTCGTACACGCGGGATCCGGCGCTGCGCAACGCGATGCGGAGCACCGCGGCGCACAACACGCTTCAGGTGGATGGGGCGGAGCAGGCCCCGTTGGATCCGGCGCGGCTGTTCGCGCTGCCGGAGGATGCCAGGGCTCGCGTCCTGGCCTTCCAGCCCGGCGCGCGGCACGACCGGCTGGTGGTGCGACACGACGGCTACCGGCACCTGGCGTCGCCGGCAGGCATTGAGAGGACTTTCTTCCTGGACCGGCACCTGCGTGCGCTGGCCGTGGAAGACCGGCTCGTCGGTACGGGCCGTCACGAGGTGGTGGGACGTTTGCATCTGCCCGATGGGCAGGCGCGGTGGTGCGAGCCCGACGCGGCGGTGCTGGCGCGGGCCCAGCGCGTGCATGAAGGACCTGGGTCCTTCGAGGCACGGGCTGTCGAGATTGGACCGGCGGAGGCGCCCGTGGGTTGGGTGCTGCTGGGGCGGGGGTTGGAGACCTCGCTCGTGCCGTCGAAGTATTCGCCCGGGTATGGGCGGGTGGTGTCGGCGGTGTCGGTGGAGTTCCGGAGGCAGATGACGCCTCCGGCGAGGCTGGGGTGGGTGTTCGTCTTCAGGTGAACGGTGTGGGTTGGGACAGGCGAGCCGGCGAGGCCACCTGTCAATTTGCTGGGAGCAACGACAATGCGCGTGATGGTTGGCAACCCCTTGCTGGAGCGGATCAGCAATCGGGAAGCGAAGGTGGGCGTGGTGGGTCTCGGTTATGTCGGTCTTCCCCTGGGCATGGCGTTCGCGGACGCCGGCTTCATGGTCACCGGCCTGGACGTGGATCAGCGCAAGATTGACAAGATCACCAAGGGTGAGAGCTACATCAAGCACATCCCCAGCGAGCCGCTGGCGAAGCTCACCCAGGCGGGCAAGCTCACGGCGAGCAATCAGTTCGCCAAGTCGCGTGAGCTGGACTGCGTCATCATCTGCGTGCCCACGCCGCTGACCGCGTCGCGTGAGCCGGACATGAGCTTCATCATCGCCACGGGCGAGGCGCTGGCGCCGTACGTGCGTCCCGGTCAGCTCTTCATCCTGGAGTCCACCACCTACCCGGGCACCACCGAGGAGATCCTCAAGCCCCTGCTGGAGAAGGGCGGCCTCAAGGCGGGCGTGGACTTCTTCCTGGCCTTCAGCCCCGAGCGCGAGGACCCGGGCAACAAGGGCTTCAACACCAAGACGAT
>SECN01000344.1 GCA_004173515.1 Myxococcaceae bacterium
CACACCGAATCCATCTTCTTCGACCTGGCGTTGCAGCCGGCCAGCGGCGTCTACGGCCGCGCGTCCTTCAACGTCGTGGGCAACGTGGCGCAGAACCGGCTCAACAACCTGTTCTACGAAAACCGCGGCACGCCCGCGGCGCCGGGCGCGGGCGCGGGCATCCCCACGAGCCCCGGCTCCCCGCCGACGTCCAACAACCCGTTGGATCGCTTCGCGCTCTACCAGGCGGAGTTCAAGCTGGACCGGACGGACTTCGCGCTCGACGGCTACTACCGCACCGGCCACTACCACTGGGGCGAGGAGGGCGACTTCTTCGGCCTCTACCGCGAGGCGAACTACGGGCCGAACCTGGACATCTACCACGGCAACGCGCCCTTCGGCGTGGTGTTCACCGGCAAGCGCAACCTGGAGGGCCTGAAGGTGGCGGTGGGCCCGGAGCTGTACTGGGGCGCCAACCCGTCCGCGGTGGCCAAGTACCGCAACAACGTGGGCCCGGTGAACATCACCCTGGTGCACCAGGAGGACCTGGCGCAGGGCGCTTCGTCCAACACCGCCTCCGTGGTGCGTGAGCGCATCGCGCGCAGGACGGCGCTGAACTTCCAGTACGCCACCGGCAAGATGGTCCTGGACGTGGGCGGCCTGATGTCCGCGCCCCAGCGCATCGGCGAGACGTTCACCTATACGCGCCAGGCGGCGGCGGACGCGCCCAGCTACCTCAACAGCGGCTACGACGTGCTCCAGGATCAGGTGCAGTTCCTGGACACTCGTCGCGGACAGCGGGCCGGAGCAGGCCAACATCATCACCGGCTGGAGCCTTCGCGAGAGCGGCCGAGGCAACCACTACGCCGGCCAGCTGGGCGCGGCGCTGCAGTTCGGGACGATCCAGGTCTCCCCGAACCTGCTCTACCAGAAGCCCCTCGTCGGTCCGAACCCGACCATCGAGGACGCGTTCGACCCGGCCACGGGCCAGTATTACGCGGGCGTGCGTCCGCGCAACGTGCTGGTGGATGCCTTCACGGTGCTCGACAACCGCGAGACGCTGGGCGCGGAGCTGCTCATCACCTTCGACCCGACGCCCGGCACCTGGTTCTGGGCGTGGGACAGGGACCTGCGCGAGGACGCGCCGTTCGCCGCGGGCCTGGACATCGTCTACCGCCACCAGCCCACGTCGCGTGACGCCGGCATCGCCATCCTCGCGGATGGCAGCACCATCGCCTTCGGCCGCTCGCCCGTCGCCCGCGACGAGTGGGAGACGACGCTGCGCCTGGTGGGCAATCCCACGCAGCGCCTGCGCCTGTTCGGCACGGCGTTCGTGGGCAGCAACCAGTCCTCCGGCGAGGACGACCGGCAGATCCACCGCTTCGGCCTGGACGGCTCCGTGCTCTTCGACACGCTGCTGCTCGCGGCCCAGTTCCACTTCAACGACTGGGGTCCGTACGACTACCACCGCGTCTTCAACCTCACCTACCCGGTGCAGCTGGGCGGGGACCTGTCCTACGGGTTGAAGAAGCCGGTGCTGGGCGCGGTGTCCACGCGCTTCGGTCTGCGCGGCCTGGTCCGCATGCTGGATGAGTACTCGGAGGGCCTCAACGACCGGGGCATCACCGAGGGCTTGAAGGGCCGCGAATACGAGGTGGGCGCGTATGCCATCCTTTCTCTCTGAGGGAAGCCGCATCATGAGGACTGCTCTGCTGGTGGCCGCCGTGGCGATGGTGTCCGGCTGCTACGAGGATCCGACGATCATCTACGGCCGCTCGCTGGAGGACATGACCTTCGTGGTCACGGACCCCCTGATGGGCGTCTATCCGAACACGTCCGTGCTGGACGACCCGTACAACCCCTTCCGGTTGTCGGGCGTGGGCACGGAGACCAAGTGGGACATCCAGTCCGGCGCGAGCCCCGTGGCGGGCTTCTACTCCTGGGCCACCATCCTGGCGCAGGGGCCGTACGGCGAAGCCCAGTACTACGTGGGCGTGCAGCTCGCGGCCATCTACCAGCGGGGCCTGGCGGATCAGGCCAGCCTTCCGCAGACGCGGGAGATGGCGGTGAAGGCCTTCCAGTCCGTGCTCGACAACTTCCCGGACGCGGTGACGTACGACGCGTCCGGCACCATCGCCTATGACCTGGTGACGCCCGCGTACAAGGGCGTCGTGGAGCTGGGCGGCACGGTGACGGGCGGCTGGGTGATGGTGAAGACCTCCAACAATACGGACCGGGCGGTGAAGCCATGAAGAAGCCGCTGTGGGGATTGCTGTTGATGCTGTCCGCCTGCCGCCCGGATCCGGGCCCGGCGGACTACCAGGACCCGGGACCCATCGGGAACAACGACGACGGTGGGTCCGAGCCCTCCACCGTGTTGCCCGGGCCGTTCCCCTTCGAGGCAGGCCAGCGCCGCCTGATGGTGGGCATCTTCTACGAGACGGGCCACTCCGAGGAGGTGGTGCTCGACAACGTCGACACCAACTTCTACCTCTATGACAACACCGTCTACGTGGAGGATGTCTTCGATCCCGTGACGGACCGCGTGGAGGGCAAGTTCGCCACGAAGATCGTCCAGAACGGCAAGCCGTGGATGGGTTTCGGTGTGCACTGGACCAACGTGCACAACCTGGACACGTGGAAGACGCTCCACGTCAGCATGAAGTCCTCGGATGTCGCCTTCGCGAACGTGAAGATCGGCATGTCCAGCGGCGTGAAGACGGATGAGAAGGGCTATCCGCTCGTCGCCTCCAAGTACGGCTACGTGAATGACGGTGAGTGGCATCACCTGGCCATCCCTGTCGCGGACTTCACCGCGGCGGGCCTGAAGCTCAACGCCGTGTCGTCACCGTTCACCTTCGCCGCTGAAGGTGGTGTCACCGGTCAGTCTCTCCTGCTCGACAACTTGTACTTCACCGCGAACTAGGCAGGACGCAGTGCCAGGAGGGCGGGCCGGCTGTCGAGGATGACAGCCGGAACGCCCGAGCCTTGTCTTGACGTCGCCGGCGCTCCCCCGCGTCCGGTGTCGTCAGGGCCGGGAAGCAGTTCCTCCAGCCAGGCAGTCCCCCCTGCGTTTGACGCGCGTCCTGGTGGTGCGTCCAGACGCATGCCTCACGGTGTTCCTACTCAAGGAGTCGTCCCCCAATGTGTGAATATTCAGCGGAGTTGTCAAGAACGGGCGCAAAGCCAGTTCTGCTCGAAGCACCACCCGGTGTCTGGCTGAAGCGGGCCTTCACCGCGGTCGCGATGCTGGTGTCCGTGCTGGCGGCCTCTCCGGCCCAGGCCCAGACGAACGTGGCGTTGAACCGGCCCACCACCACCTCCTCCGCGGAAGGCATCTTCCTGGGGCAGTACGCGGTGGACGGCGACGGTGGCACGCGCTGGGGCAGCGCCTTCACGAACAACGAGTGGATCACCGTGGACCTGGGGCAGACGCGCACCATTTCGCGCGTGGTGCTGACCTGGGAGGCGGGCTACGCCACGGGTTACAAGATCCAGGTGTCGGCCAACGGCACGACGTTCACCGACGCGCTCACCATCACCAACGGCGACGGCGCGGTGGATGACCTGTCCCTGCCGGCGGGCACCACGGGCCGCTACGTCCGCATGCAGGGCGTCGCCCGCGCGGGCGCGTATGGCTATTCCCTCTGGGAGTTCGCCATCTATGAGACGGGGGGCACGACACCGCCGCCCACCACCACGGACCTGGCGAAGAACAAGCCGGCCACGGCCTCCAGCGTGGAGGGCAACTCCGAGTACCTGCTGCCGTCCTTCGCGTTCGACGGGCTGTCCACGACGCGCTGGGCCTCCAACGCGGTGGACCCGACGTGGATCCGCGTGGACCTGGGCTCGTCCCAGGTGGTGGGCAAGGTCGTCCTGGACTGGGAAGGCGCCTACGCCAAGACGTACACGATTGACGGCTCCAACAACGACACCACGTGGGACACCCTCAGTACGGTGACCAACGGCGTGGCGGGCAGGAAGGAGATCAACATCTCCGGCACCTACCGCTACATCCGGATGCGCGGCACCGAGCGCGGCACCGGCTACGGCTACTCGCTGTGGTCCTTCGAGGTCTACCAGACCGGCGGCACCACGCCTCCGCCGACGCAGACCACCAACCAGACCCTCAAGCTGAACTTCCCGGAGCTGGCGTACGCGAAGATCAACGTGTCGCCCGCGCCCATCAGCGTCACGCCGGTGCCGGAGGAGGGCAACACCACGCCGTCCGTGCGCAACCCGCCGGGGCCGTTCACCTACCAGCTCACGTTCGCGCCCAACACGACGGTGACGCTGTCGAAGAACCAGTTCTCGCCCACCCAGCCCAACACGGACATCCGCCTCGCGGTGGTGGACGCCAATGGCAACCAGCAGCGCGGGCAGTCCGTCAGCGCGCTGGCGGTGAACGGCGCGGATTGGAATGTCGAAATCTACTCCACGGGCAACGGCCCCACGGATCCCCGCGACCCGACCATCATCCCGGATCCATACGTGGCGCCCGCGCCGCTGCCGGTGACGGGTTCGTTCCGGCTGGTGACGCCGACGAACAACACCATGGTGACCACGACGCGCCGTCCCACGCTGACGTGGGCGCCCGTCACGGGCGCGACCAACTACAAGCTCTACGTCAACCTGACGCGCAACGACTACGACTGGATGGCGCCGGGCAGCCTGTTGGAGCGCTACACGCAGGTGGCGTCGCAGACGGGCACGTCCTTCACCTTCACGGAGGACCTGCCGGATCGCTGGACGTACAAGTGGTACGTGGTGGCGACGCTGTCGGGCAGCACGCCGCGCTCGGACATCGGCAACTTCAGCGTGTACCTGCCGACGGTGGAGACGCAGGCGGACGGCGTCAACATCATCAATGGCTCGCGCGACCTGAACAAGAACGGCACGATTGAACCGTACGAGAACTGGCGCAACCCCATCTCCGTGCGCGTGAGCGACCTGATGGGCCGCATGACGCTGCATGAGAAGGCCATGCAGATGTTCTACGACGCCAAGGAGTACCCGCTGGCGGGCTTCCAGATGGGGCCGCTGTCCCCCACGGACATCCCCATGTTCCAGAGGGCATCCGCGGCCACGCGGCTGGGCATCCCGCACATCGACGCGGGTGACTCCATCCACGGCTACAAGACGAGCTGGCCCACGCAGCCGGCGCTCGCCGCTTCGCGCGACCTGGACACCGTCTATGAAATGGGTGACATCCAGCGCAAGGAGCAGATCGCCATTGGCAGCCGAGGCACGCTGTCGCCGCTGGCCGAGGTGAACACCAAGGTCCTCTATCCGCGCATCCAGGAAGGCAACGGCGAGGACGCCGAGCTGGCGTCGGGCATCACCCGCGCGCTGATCGCGGGCCTTCAGGGTGGCCCGGAAGTGAACCCGAACTCCATCTGGGTGACGACGAAGCACTGGCCGGGGCAGGGCGCTGGCGGTGAGGCGGGCATCACCTACGACGGCACGACGATCCACTACCACATGCGTCCGTGGCACGCGGCCATCGAGGCGGGCACCAGCGGCATCATGCCGGGCTACGCCGGAAGCTGGCTGCTGGGGCCGGAGGGGTACGGCGCGGGTGACAACCCGGGCATCCTCAACTACCTGCGCACGAAGCTGAACTACGACGGCGTCATCTGCTCGGACTGGCTGCCTTCCGGCGCGTGGGTGCGCTCCGCCACGGCGGGTTCGGATGTCATGGGCGGCGCCACGCCGTCCGCGATGGCCAACTTCGAGAACGAGGTTCCGCTCTCCCGCATCAACGACTCGGTGCGCCGCATCCTCGACCTGAAGTTCCGCCTGGGCATCTTCGAGGACCCGTACAAGAGCGGTCCCGCGGGCACCTCCGAGTGGCACACCGCGACCAGCAAGGCCGCCGTGCGCCGGGCTTCGCAAGAGGCGATGACGCTGCTCAAGAACGACGGCGCGCTGCCCATCCGGCTGCCGGCGGGTGGGAAGATCGTCATCGCGGGTCCCCGCGCGGACGACATGTCCTGCATGGTGACCTGGCGTTCGGACTTCCACGGCTACGAGTTCGGCGACCCGACCATCTACGCGGCGGTGAAGGCGCGCGCGGAGGCGGCGGGCCTCACGGTCTACAAGGATGCCGCCCCGGCGGGCGTGACTCCGGACGCGGCCATCGTGGTCGTGGGCGAGAGCTACTTCACGCACGGCACGGAGTGGGACAAGGAGAAGCCGTACCTGCCCGGAGACCCGATTGGCCCGGCCCACGAAGCGAAGTGGGGCGACCAGTTCGGCGTCATCAACAGCTTCAAGTCGCGGGGCATCCCCACGACCACGGTGATGATCATGCCGCGGCCGTATGTCCTGACGAACGTGATGCCCATCTCCAACGCGTTCCTCATCGCCTACCGCCCCGGTGACATGGGTGGCTTCGCGGTGGCGGACGTGGTGTTCGGCGACGTGCTGCCGCGCGGCAAGACGCCGTGGCAGCTGCCTCGCTCCATGAGCCAGGTGGGCACGGACGTGGAGAGCGGCCAGCTGGAGCGGTGGGACCTGCCGTACGACCTGGGCGCGACGGACGCGGAGCGGGCGACGATCCGCTCCAAGATCGCCCTGGGCCAGCACATCGAGCCCATCTACGGCAACCCGCTGTTCCAGTACGGCGCGGGCATCCAGGGCTTCGGCCTGACGGATGCGACGGCGCCGGTGGCCTTCAGCCTGCTGACGCCGGCGAACAACCTGGTCATCACCGGCACGCGTCCGGCGTTCACCTGGAACGCCAGCAGCGATCCGCAGACGGGCATCCAGCGCTACGAGGTCTTCATCGACGGCAACGCAGCGCCGGTGGCGATCACCAAGACGCCGTCCGCTCCGCTGGAGAGCCTGAAGCTGGCGAACGGGACGCACACCTGGTTCGTCAAGGCGTTCAACTGGGCCAACGGGGTGACGCAGTCGCCCACGTTCACCTTCACGCTGAACGACACGACGCCTCCGGCGGCCTTCGCGGCGCTGTCGCCGTCGGCGGGCCAGACGGTGTCGGGGACGTCCACGCGCTTCATCTGGGAGCAGACCACGGACGTGGGCGCGGGCGTGTCGGAGTACGTGCTCATCGTGGACGGGGCGGACCGCACGCCGGCCATCCTGCGCAGCGCGGCGACCCCGGCCGGGACGAACCTGGCGAAGGGCAAGAACGTGGCGGCCACCTCGTCCGAGTTCGGCAGCCCGAACGACGCGGTGGACGGCAACCTGACGACGCGTTGGTCGAGCATCGGCACGGCGACGACGGGTGACACCGACTCCATCACGGTGGACCTGGGCGGCATCTACTCCATCAAGCGCATCCTGTTGAACTGGGAGGCCGCGTACGGCCGGCGCTACGTGCTGGAGACGTCGCTGGACGGGGCGACCAACTGGGTGGCCCTGAAGACGGTGGACACCGGCGACGGTGGCATCGACGACTGGACGGGCCTCACGGGCGTGGGCCGCTACGTGCGCATGCGCGGCGTGCAGCGTGCGACGGCCTACGGCTACTCGCTGTGGGAGTTCGAGGTGTACGGCACGGGCACCGAGCAGACGACGGTGAACGGGCTGGGCACGGGGACGCACACGTGGCGCGTGCGCGCGGTGGACGGCGCGAACAACACCACGCTGTCCTCCGGGCCCATCACCTTCACGAAGTAGTCCGGTGAGGGTTTGAGCTGAAGGGGAGGGGGGGCCGGAAGACGGCCGCCCCTTCTCTGTTTTTTTCTACACCTCCGGCTCAGGGTTCGATTTGCGGCTGCAGCGTCCAGGTGAAGACGCCGTCGAACATGGAGACGGTCCCGGACAGCTCGCCATTCGGCTTCACGAGTGCCGGTGTGGCGGTGGGTTCACCCGAGTCCGTGAAGAGGATGTTCCCGAGGGCATCCAGCTCCGGTCCCTGGCAGTCCTTGCCACTGACGGCGACGCTGATGATCCGTCCGTCGCCGAGCGCCGAGCGGTACGAGCGCGATGCGTGTGACAGCCACTCCTGGGTGTCGGGATCCGGTGACTTCAATTCATTGAACGGGTTCACCAACATCGCCCCGCCCGTGGGCCCCATCGTGTAGTTCGTGGGCCCGAACGAGTAGTTGCAGCCATGGCTCGAGTAGCTGATGTCGACCGTGAAGTCCCCGCTGGCCGCCATGATCATGGTGGCCCCGAGCCGCCGGGTGTGCGGGAGGTTCGGATGCTCATAGTCCGCGGTCGCGAAGGCCCCCAGCACCTGGTACTCCAGGTTCGCGTCGATGATCTTTCCCCGGCCCGACCAGCCCGCCCCCACCAGGAC
>SECN01000345.1 GCA_004173515.1 Myxococcaceae bacterium
GCGGGGACGACCTTCGGCGAAGGAACTGTGGCCCGGTCCTCAGGGGGGGGCAACGGAGAATTCCAGGTGCTTCATTCCTCCGAAAAGGAAGCATCCTCCTGGGCGTCCGCCCCCGTCCGCGCCCGGATGAATGCCCGGATGTGGGTGACGAGCGCATCCCGACGGTGGGCCAGGAAGCCGGACGCATCGCCCTGACGCAGGGCGGCCAGGGCATCGGGCGGCAGCGCATGGCTGGGGAATACGGCGGGCGGCAGCGCTCCCGTGCGCACCAGTCCTAGCAGCGTCACGCCCGGTGCGAGCACGGGGTGGAAGAGCTGGTTGGCCAGGGTGAGCAGCATGGAATCCCCGGACCCGGGGGACGTGGACAGGCCCGGCGGGGACGTGGGGAACAGCGGCAGGAACGCGACCGCGCCCTGCGACTCCAGCAGCGGGCCGGGCTCCAGGACGGCGCCGGTGAGCAGGTGCCGGGGCTCGAGCGCCAGCAGCGCGTTGGCCTCCACCCGGTCCGCCACCGACGCGAGCCCCGCCATGCCGGGCTGCGAATACCGCTCCCACCCGCGCGCGGGCGGCGGCCCCACGCGCTCGAGCAACGTGCGCACGGTCGTCTTCGCGTCCCCGGTGAGGAGGGCCAGGCTCGCGCGGGCCTCGTCGTCGGGGAACGAACGCTCGGTGTCGAAGAGGGCGCGCTGCCACAGCCAGTGGGACAGCCGGGCGCGCACGGCGTCCGGAGCTCGCGGGTGCAGGTGGAAGAAGCGGCACACCAGGGGCAGCACGTCCGGCCGTGGCAGGAGGCTCAGGTGGGCAATGGCCGCGTCATGACGCAGGAAATCGAAAGCGTGGCTCACCGCGCGCGCTGTCTGTCCTAATGCCTGCGTCCAGTCATCCTCCGCGCCAAACTCCTCACGGAAGTCCCGCGTGAAGTCCCGGCCACTCACCGCGAGCAGCAGCGAAAGCAGCGCTTCGTCCTCCAACCGACCGAAATCACGGGTGGCCAGGTGTTCGCCCAGGGCCTCCAGGCTCTGGCAGGACGCGTCGGGTTGCCAGGGAGGAGTGGGTGCCATGGGACTTCCTGCGTAGCGGAGACTTGAGAACACTCACATCGGTCGGGAGTCGCAATGCTCACTTCACGCCTTGACGGTGCGAGGAATTTCTTTAAAGAATGCACGCACGTCCTCTTCTTCTTGGAAGATGGCGTATGTACCGGGCCTCGCGTTCCCCAACCGCGGAACCGGTGCGTGACGTCCCAGTTGAGCCCCGCGCGCCGCGTTCCCCCTCTCGGCGCGCGGTGGCCCCTGGGACTTCCGGCCTCCGCCTTCCTCTTCAAGTGCTTTCGAGGATTTGCGTGTCCACCTCTGCCTTTGTCCTGCCTGTCTCGCTGGCCCTGCGACTGCTGACCTCCGCGGCGCCTGCTCCCCAGTCCCCCGCCGCCGCGCCCAACCCGCCACAGGTTCCCAGGGTGCCCGCCACCGCCCCCGTGAAGACGCCCGCCGTCGCCGCCAGCAACAAGGGTTTGAGCGCCGCGCAGCAGGCCACCGCGGGACGGCTGGTGGGGCCCGCGCTCACGGAAGGCCATGCGTACGCGCGGCTGGCGGAGCTGACGGACGGCGTGGGCCCGCGCCTGTCGGGCTCCGAGTCCGCGGAGGCCGCGGTGCAGTGGGCGCTGCGCTCGTTCCAGGCGGATGGCGTGAAGGCGTGGAAGGAGGCGGTGAAGGTGCCGCACTGGGTGCGCGGCGAGGAGCACGGCGAAATCCTCCCCTCCGAGCGCACGCGGGGCCTGCCGCTGTCGCTGCTGGCATTGGGCGGCAGCGCGCCCACGCCGCCGGAGGGGCTCACCGCGGAGGTGGTGGAGGTGGGCTCGCTGGAGGAGCTGGCCGCGCTGGGGGACAAGGCGCGGGGGAAGATCGTCTTCTTCAACCACTCCATGTCGGAGGCGGCGGACTACGGCCGCTTCGCGGGCCTGCGCGGCCGGGGTCCGGCGGCGGCGGCGAAGCAGGGCGCGGTGGCCGCGCTGGTGCGCTCGCTGGCCACGGCGTCGCTGCGCACGCCGCACACGGGCGCCACGCGCTTCGACGACAACGGTCCGCGCCTGCCCGCGGCGGCGGTGTCCGTGGAGGACGCGCTCACGCTGCACCGGATGCTCCAGGGCGGGGCGGTGAAGGTGCGTCTGGTGTTGGGGTGCTCGGAGCTGCCGGAGGCGGATTCGTCCAACGTGGTGGCGGAGGTGCGGGGCCGGGAGAAGCCGGACGAGGTGGTGCTGCTGGGCGCGCACCTGGACTCGTGGGACGTGGGCACGGGCGCGCATGACGACGGCGCGGGCGTGGTGATGGTGATGGAGGCCGCGCGCCTCATCGCGAAGCTGCCCCAGGCCCCCCGGCGCACGGTGCGCGTGGTGCTGTTCATGAACGAGGAGAACGGCCTGCGCGGAGGTCGCGCGTACGCGCAGGCCCACGCGAAGGAACTGCCGAAGCACGTGGCCGCGGTGGAGATGGACTCGGGCGGCGGCCGGCCCCTGGGCGTCAGCCTTCACGCGGGCCCGGGCGGGGAGGACCTGCTGCGCCCGTGGCTTCAGCCGCTGGAGGGCCTGGGCGCGGCCACGTTCCTGGAGGGCCACGCGACGGGCGCGGACCTGAGCCCCATGGAGCCCGCGCACGTGCCCTTCGTGGGCGTGCGGGTGGACAGCAGCCGCTACTTCGACGTGCACCACTCCATGGCGGACACGCTGGACAAGGTGGATCCGCGGGACCTGTCGCGCAGCACCGCCGCGGTGACGTGGATGGCGTACGCGCTGGCGGAGGCGCCGGGCCTGCTCGTGCGTCCCACCGCGCCGGAGTCCGACGGTCCGCCTCCGCCGAAGAAATAGCTACTCCGTCACGGCCTGCCGGGGGGCCCCGCGCCGCAGGGGCATCTCCGGCAAGAGCAGCGTGACGAGCAGGGCCGCCAGCGCGACGAAGATGGCGAAGCGGTACACCGCCATCGTCGCGCGGGTGAAGGACTCCTTCAGCGCGCGCTCCACCCGGTCCACGGTGGACAGCGCGCGGGCCTCGTTCGCGTCCAGCTTCGCGTGGGCCCGGGCCTCGTCGGTGCCCTTCAGGGACTGCGAGGCCTGCCGGCGCTCCTCCGCGAAGCCCTGGCGCAGCCTGGCTTTCACCTCCTCGGGCTGGAAGTGGCCGCCGGCGGGCGCGCCTTCTCCGCCCAGGGCGTTGCCCAGGCCATTGGGAGACGAGGCCTGGAGCTCCTGGCGCACGTCCTGGGGCAGCCCCCGCGTGGCCTGCTCGGTGCGCGTCGTCATCTCCCGGCCCAACGTGCCCGCGAACACGGTGCCCAGCAGCGCCACGCCCACCGTCATGCCCAGCTGCCGGAAGAAGGTGGTCGCGGACGTGGCCACGCCGATGCGCTGGGGCGGCACCGCGTTCTGCACGGCCACGGTGTACAGCGGGATGGACGGGCCCAGGCCCAGGCCCACGAGCACCATCTTCACCGTCACCTCGGCCTGGCTGGAGTCGGGCGTCAGCGTGAAGCCCATCAGCGCGAAGCCGCCCATCAGGAACAGCAGCGAGCCCAGCATCAGCGTCTTGTAGCGCCCCAGCCGCGACACCAGCTGACCGGAGACGACGTTGCCCGCCACCACGCCCAGCGTCAGCGGCGTCAGCGTCAGCCCGGAGTGCGTCGCGGACAGCCCCACCACGTTCACCATGAACAGCGGCAGGAAGGTGACGGACGCGAGGAACACCGCGCCAATGGTGAACACCGCCGCGTTGCCCGCGGAGAACGCGCGCACGCGGAACAATGACGGGTCCAACAGCGGCTCCTTCGCGCGGCGCTCCCGCCAGATGAAGAGGCCCCCCGCCACCGCCGACAGCGCGAACAACCCGAGGATGGGCGCGGACCCCCACGCGAACCCGCCCGCGCGCGGCGCGGACGCCCCATGGCCCAGGCTGAGCGCGAGCAGCAGGGGCACCACCGCCACGGCCAGCGCTGCCGCGCCCAGGACATCCAGCGTGCCTCCGTGCAGGCCCTCGGGCTTGAGCGGCGGCATGCGCAGCAGGATGAGCGCCAGCGCGAGCGCGCCCACCGGCAGGTTGATGAAGAACACCCAATGCCAGCCCAGCGCGTCGGTGATGAAGCCGCCGGCCAGCGGGCCAATGACGCTCGACAGGCCGAACACCGCGCCGAACAGGCCCTGGTACTTGCCCCGGTCGCGCGGCGGGAACAGGTCCGCCACCACCGCCAGCGAGCCGGTGAAGAGCGCCGCGCTGCCCAGGCCCTGCACCGCGCGGCAGAGGATGAGCACGAGGGTGGAGCGGGCCGCGCCACACAGGAAGCTGCCGGTGAGGAACACGGCGATGCCTGCCACCAGCACCGCGCGGCGTCCCAGCAGGTCCGACAGCTTGCCCCACACCGGCACCATCATCGTGGAGGCCACCAGGTACGAGGTGGTGAGCCACGGGTAGTGCTCCGGCGCGATGCGCAGGTCCGCCTGGATGGACGGGCCCGCGGTGGCGACGATGGTCTGATCCAACGCGGCCAGCAGCAGGCCCAGGAGCGCCCCCGCCAGCGTGAAGGCCTTCTGCGAGCGGCTGAACCGTTCGGAGGCCGGACCCGCGTCGGCTCGAGGTCCCGCGGCGGTGTCTGCGACGGTGTCGGGCATAGGGCGGGCGGGCACACGCTCGCGCGCTGCCCGCGCGAAACCTGGGGACGGGCGGCAGCAACGGCCACGCCCGCCTGGTCGGCTGCCCCCCTTCCGACACGCCCACCCGTCAAGCGCACCCCGGGGCCGCCGCGTGGATGCTGTTCAAGGGACAAGGGGATTTCCGGGGCATCGGGAGGAGGCCCTATCCTCCCGCCCCTCTCAGCTCCGACGCGCCGGGCCGGTGGTCGTGTCCCCCAAAGGAAGCAACGCATGCGGATCCCTGGAGTGTTGGCCTGCGCCGTGATGATGGCGGTGGTGACAGGCTGCAAGGACCCCAAGCCCCAGCCCGACGCGGGCACCCCGGACGCGGGCCTGCCGGATGCGGGCCCGCCGGACGACGCGGGCACCCCCGACGACGGCGGCATCCCCGATGCCGGAACGGACGCCGGAACGGATGCCGGGCCGGTCAGCCCCACCCTCTCCGAAACGCCGCGCTGGCAGGTGGTGGGCGACGGCACGAACCCCCGCGAGTGCTTCGGCCGGGGCCTGGCGCTGGGCGACATCAACGGCGATGGCCGCGTGGATCTGCTGGTGGGCTCCCCGCCCTGCAAGAGCACCGTGACGGACCCCGGCCGCGTGCTGGTGTTCGCGGGAGCGGCGCAGGACTTCTCCAAGGTGCCCGTCGCCGCGACGATGACGTGGGTGCACCCCAGCCCGCGCACGTCGGGCTACCTGATGTCGGTGTCCACGGGCGACATCGACGGGGATGCGTACGCGGACGTGGTCGTGAAGAGCTACTACGGCGTCAGCGTGTTCAAGGGCGGCCCGGACCTGTCCCAGGTGTTCGCCCAGCCGCTGTTCCGCGTGCCGGACTCCGCCGCCCTCCGCTTCAGCGCCGCCCAACTGCTGGACCTGGACGGGGACGGGAAGGACGAGCTGCTCGTCACCACCTTCTCCGGCAGCACCACCGTCTACCGTTCGACCCCTGGCGGGGCGCAGGGCGCCTTCACCAACGTGCGCGTGTTCTCCGGGTACCTGATGCCCGCGGGGGACACGGACGGGGACGGCGCGCAGGACCTGTTCGCGAGCCTCCCGGACGAGGAGAACAGCCAGGGGCTCTTCCTGGGCTGCAAGGCGGACAGCCCGCGCGTGTGTGACGGGCCCCTCACCACCTGGCCGGTGTGGACGGGCACCGCGGAGGGCATGAGGACGCTGCCGGACGTGAGCGGAGACGGCCGTCCGGAGCTGTTCGCGTCCCTGCGCGGCAGCCTGCGCCTGCACCTGTCGGATGCGACGGTCCAGGGGTATGCGTTCCTGCCCACGTGGCAGGTGATGGACGACGCGGCCTTCCCCATCCTGGGGGGCGCCACGCCCGTGGGCTCCATGGCGGAGGGGAGCACCGGCCACGACTTCGTGCTCACCGGGATGGGCCGCGCGTACCTCTTCCGCCCCACGGCCAACGTGTCGGGCCCCCTGTCGCCGGTGTGGGCGTGGCCTCGTGCCAACCGCCTCCTTCCCCAGACGATGCTGGGCTTCGTCACCCCTTCGGTGGCCAGTCCCGGAGACCTGAACGCGGACGGGTATGACGACCTGGTGCTGGGGCTGCCGCAGGAGCAGGACGGCACCCGCGCCCCGGGCCGGGTGGTGGTGTTCGGCGGTGGCGCGGTGCCGGACCTGGAGGAGCCCGCGCCCGCCATGGCGCCCACGAAGGTGTGCAACCTCCAGGTGGATCCGGTGAACGGCAAGCCGGACCTGACGGTGGACCGGGACGTGCTCGCGCGCACGCTGTACGTGGAGCGCCGCACCTTCGCCCAGGACTCGTGCGAGGTGCGCGAAGGCTGCGTGCCGGCGGGCGGCGAGCGGCGCCTCCTGCGCTTCAGCACCTCCATCATGAACATGGGCAGCGCCCCCGTGGTGGTGCCTTCGCCGGAGGAGCGGCCGGACCTCTTCGTCTTCGACGAGTGCCACGGCCACGACCACCTGGTGAACTTCGCCGGCTACGCGCTGCGGGACGCCTCCGGCAAGGAGACCGCGGCGGGGCGCAAGCAGGGCTTCTACCTGGTGGACTACACCCAGTACTGCGCGGACGGCAGCGCGTTCTCCTGGTACGACCCGGGCACCGGCATCTCCCCCGGCTGGTCGGACGTCTACACCGCGGACACCGCCTGCCAGTGGATGGACGTCACCGACACGCCGGACGGCGACTACACCGTGCGCGTGGGCGTGGACGAGAACCACATCATCGACGAGGACGACGCGCTGCCCAACGAGGTCACCGTCAAGGTGCGCCTCGTCGGCGACACGGTGACCGTGCTGCCTTGAGGGCAAAACCCGGGAAACCGGGGCCAGACCCCTTCCGTGTGAAGGCCGCGTGCAATGGGCGGCCCTCCCGGGCGTAGAGTGCCTGACGCGGCCCGCCCGCCGGGGTATCCCGATGTGGTGGGCCGCGCGGCTTCCAGCGCGGTCAAAGGGGTGTTCCAGGTGAATTTCCGGGTCGACGTGTGGGAGGGGGCGCGCATCGCGCTGTCCTCGCTGCGCTCCAACCGGCTGCGCACGGTGCTCACCACGGTGGGCATCGGCGTGGGCGTGTGCACCCTGCTGGCCATCGTGGGCATCATCCAGGGGTTGAACAGCTCCTTCGCGGAGCAGCTGGGGAAGCTGGGCTCCAACACCCTCCAGGTGTCCAAGTTCCCCTGGGTGATGAACGGGGACTGGTGGGAGTACCGCAACCGCAAGGACCTGTCGCTGGACCTGGTGCCCGCGATCCGGGGCGCGTCCGAGCACGTGGTGGCGGTGGCGCCCATGTACTTCGAGGACGCGGAGGTGTCATTCCAGGAGCGCAAGCTCAACTCCGTGCAGACCATGGGGACCAGCCCCGACTACACCCTGACCTCCTCCGTGGAGATCGCCGAGGGGCGCTACCTCACCGACGCGGACGTGGACAACCGCTCCGCGGTGGCGGTGATTGGCGCGGAGGTGGTGAAGGTGCTCTTCCCGGGCATCAACCCGGTGGGCCACCGCATCCTGGTGGACAAGCGGCCATCGTGGAGCGCGGCACGGTGCTGGGGCAGAACGTGGACATGGTGGTGATGCTGCCCTACCCCACGTTCATGGGGCAGTTCGGCACCAAGCGCTCCCCCCACCTGGTGCTCGCGGTGGACGTGCAGGAGAACATCCCCGTCGTGGTGGACCGGCTCACGGAGACGCTGCGCCGCGAGCGCAGCACCCGGCCCGGCGCGCCGGACGACTTCGCCATCAACCGGCCGGACCAGCTGGCCGGCATCTACAACCAGCTCACCGGCGCGCTCTACGGCGCGGCGACGGGCGTGGGGCTCATCACGCTGCTGGTGGGCGGCATCGGCATCATGAACATCATGCTGGTGTCGGTGCGCGAGCGGACGCGGGAGATCGGCGTCCGGCGGGCGCTGGGCGCGCGCAAGCACACCATCATCCTGCAGTTCCTGATGGAGGCGGCCAGCGTGTCCGCGGTGGGTGGCGCGCTGGGCACCGCGGTGGGCATGGGGCTCGCGTGGCTGGTGAACTTCCTGACGCCGCTGGCGGCCCGGGTGGACCCGGTGACGGTGGCGGCGGGGGTGGGCTTCTCCGCCGTGGTGGGGCTGCTGTTCGGCATCTGGCCGGCGGCGCGTGCGGCGAACCTGGATCCGGTGGAAGCACTCCGCCACGACTGAAGTCCCGAGGAGACACCGGCGATGTGGATGGCATTCTGGGACACGGTGCGGCTGGCGTTCGGCACGTTCCGTTCCAACCCGCTGCGCTCGTTCCTGACGTTGTTGGGCATCGTCATCGGCGTCACCACGGTGGTGGCGATGATGTCGCTCATCGAGGGCCTGAAGAACCAGGTCAACAACCAGCTGTCGGACCTGGGGGCCAACTGCTTCCAGGTGCAGCGGCTGCCCTTCGGTGAAGGCGACCTGTCCGCGGCGCAGCTGGCGCGCCGGCCGCGCTTCACCTTCGCGGACCTGGACGCCATCCGCACCCAGCCCTCCATCGAGGTGGCGGCGGCGGAGGACTCCAAGGGCGGCCAGAAGGCGTCCACCTCCGAGCGCGAGTCGCGCCCCAACGTGAACGTGTGGTCGGGCACGCCGGAGTACTTCCAGACGAACGCGGTGAGCATCGCCACCGGGCGGCCCTTCACGGACGCGGAGACGGTGGACGGCCGGCGGGTGGCGGTGATTGGCGCGGACCTGGCGGACACGCTGTACCCCGGCATGGATCCGCTGGGGCGCGAGTTCCGCATCCTGGGGCGCTCCTTCCAGGTGGTGGGCACGCTCAAGCGCCGGGGCGGCTTCATGGGCGGGGGCAGCCAGGACAACCAGGCCATGATTCCCATCACCACGTTCTCCGGCATCTTCGGCATCCGGGACCTGCGCATCAGCATCCAGGCGAAGTCCGCGGAGGTGCTGTCGCGGGCGGAGGACGAGGTGACGCTGCTCATGCGCCGGCGTCACGGGCTCAAGCCGGACCAGGCGGACGACTTCTTCATCTTCTCCAATGCGAGCACCACGGAGATGTTCAACAACATGTCCGCGGCCATCTCCGCGGCCAGCTTCGGCGTGTGCCTGCTGTC
>SECN01000806.1 GCA_004173515.1 Myxococcaceae bacterium
GGGCATCCTGGCGGAGTCCTTCGAGCGCGACTCCGACCTGCTGACCCTGGGCATGCCCTCCGGGCAGCCGCGCTCGGCGCTGATGGACGGGGTGTTGGGACACTCGCGCTGCGACGTGCCTGGAGATGAGCACGTCGCAGCGCGAGTGTCCCAACACCCCGTCCATCAGCGCCGAGCGCGGCTGCCCGGAGGGCATGCCCAGGGTCAGCAGGTCGGAGTCGCGCTCGAAGGACTCCGCCAGGATGCCCTCCTCCGGGTCGCCGGTGCGCACGCGGATGCTCAGCTCGCGGCCGGTCTCCCGGTACGGCGCGAGGAAGCGCCAGAGCTCCATCCGCGCCGTGTTCTCATGCTCCTGCCGCAGCCGCAGCCACCGCTCCAGCGGCGCGTCCTGGCGTCGCAGCGCGGCTTCCTCCTCGCGCGTGTCCACCACGTGCAGCACTTCCAGGGGCGTCGAGGCCGGACACAGGCGCATGGTCAGCTCCAGCGCCCGCCGCGACTCCCGCGAGAAGCTCACCGCGACCAGCGGCCGGTGATACACGCGGCCCGGGTGCGGCATCACCACCAGCACGGAGGCGTCCACCTCGCGCACCAGCCGCATCACCATGGACGTGTCGGGCAGCGGCACCACCGGGTACTTCGCGTGCGGCCGGCCCACCACCAACACCTCCGCGCCCTGCTCCTTCGCCAGCTCCGCCGCCACGTGCGGCGCATCCCCGACGCGCAACTCCTCGCGCACGTCCACGTCCGGCCGCTGTCGCAACCGGCGACAGGCTGATGCCACCGACCGGCGCAGACAGCGCTCCCCGGCCACCGTGCCGTCAGGGCCGTTGTGGCCATCCAACGGCGGGCTCACGTGCAACACGCTGACGGCCGCTCCCTGCGCCAGCGGAAGCCTCAGCGCGCGGGCCAGCGCGAACTCCGACTGCAGGGAGAAGTCCATCCCCACCACCACCCGCTTCAATCCCCGCAGGGGTCGGGGCAGGCCCTCCGGCAACAAGGGCAGACCCCGTCTGGAAGTCACATTCGGTCTCATGTCCGCTCCCTCCTTCCACGACCTCGCGGTGCGGACGTCCGGGGCGGGGCGGCGCTCCACTCACGCGCTCGGGCAGGACGTCGGATGCACAGCGTCATGGGCTTCGCGTCACGCTCAGCCCCCATGCACATACATTCAGGCCGGTCGTTGGATGTGCCACCCGTATCGCAGGGACGCCACTCCCGCGACCAGGCAACGGGGCCCCGGCGCCCGACCGTCCCGGGCATCAGGACGACGCGCGCGTCACCCGCACGACCCTGTCCGCTGTAACGATTTCAGGGCGCCGCTTCGTTTCGTGCACCGTGACGCGGGCAGGCGTGCGACCAAGGTCGACGATTCAAGCCCTTGGAAGGTCCAGCCCTGGACACTGTCGCGGCGAAGCACCTCACGGCGCGCGGCCAGCCCTTTGCAAAGACTTCCGCTCGGCAAGACGTCTTGCCATGGGCGGCGGGTCGGACGGCAGGAAGCAAGGGAGCGGGACATGCGCGGGGTCATCACGGGACGTGAGGTGGTTGCCAACCTGGGGCTCATCTACCGGGAGTTCGGAACAGCCTGTGTGCTGCGCTGCCTCTGGGTGATGGTCAGC
>SECN01000346.1 GCA_004173515.1 Myxococcaceae bacterium
GTGGCGACGGCGGCCTTCGCGGCCTTCAGCGCCTCTTCCAGCAGGCCCGCCTTCTCGAAGGCGCGGGCGGCGGCCACCAGCAGGGACACCCGGGGCTCGCCCGACACGAGCTCCGCGCGGGCCACGCGCACCTCGGCGCGGCGCGCGTGGGCTTCACCCAGCAGCGGCTCCAGCGCTTCCAGTGCGTCGGCGTAGCCGGCACCGGAGGCGCCGCGTGACACCACCGCTTCGAGCGCATCGCGGGCGGCATCGTCGCGGCCCGCGTCGCGCGCGAGCGCCGCGAGTTCCAGCCGGAGCACGGAGGCCTCGTCCGCGTCCTCCGTGCGGGGGACCAGTCGCTCCAGCGCGGCGAGCAGGGCCTGCGATGACTTGCGAGCGCGAAGGCCTTCCACCAGCGCGCGCAGGGCGGCCGGGTTCTCCGGATCCGCTTCCGCCGCGCGCTGCGTGAGGGCCCAGGCCGTGTCCGCGTCCGCCAGCGAGTCGTTCGCCACGGACGCGGCCGCGAGCAGCAGCTCGGCGGCGCGAGCACCTCCCGCCGCCTCCGCGCCGACTTCGTAGATGCCCAGCAGGTCGCCGTGGCGACCCAGGGCGCGCAGGCCCTCCACCGCGCGGTCGATGACGCTCGCGTCGGCGGGACGCAGCCGGGCCAGGGGCACCAGCGCGTCGATGGCTTCACGCGGATCATCGAAGAGGTCCGCCGCGCGGCGCAGCAACACCTCCTCCGTCGCGGTGTCCTGGGCCCGACGCGCGAGCTGCAACGAGGCCCGGTACAGGCCCGGTCCGTTGCCCGTGCGCGAGTGCACTTCGGCCAGCAGCGACAGCGCTTCACCTCCGCGCGCGCCTTCCGGCTCCAGCGACACCACGGCCTCGAAGGCATCCGCCGCGTCGTGGAACGCGCCCGAGGCGAGCGAGGCATGCCCCAATCGCAGCCACGTGCGCACGAGCACCGGCACCGGCAGCGTGTCCCCGCCCAGCGCCAGCACCCGGCGGTCGTACGGCTGCGCGGCGGCGGGGCCTCCACCCTGCGCGGCGAGTTCAGCGCGCGCGCAGAGGGCCTCCACGTCGCCCCCCGCGCGGCCCAGGTAGTCGTCGAAGGCCTCGGCGGCCTTGAGCGCTTCACCCGCGTCCAACAGGCGCTGGGCCCGCTCGCGCAACAGGGGCAGGGCCTCCGAGGGCGACACGGCCTCGGCGCGCTGGCCCAGGAGTTCCGCCAGCCGGCGCACGTCTCCGGCCGCGCGCTCGCGCACGTGGTGGAAGGCTTCGGCGTTGCTGGCGTCCAGTTCGAACGCGCGGTCCTCGCACAGGATGGCGCGCTCGCGGGCACCGCCCTCGCGGAAGGCGCTCGCGGCGGCGAGGTAGCTGACCGCGGCATCGGCGGGCTTCTGGCGCTCGGCGCGGCGGAGCATCAGCTCGGCCAGGGACTGGCGCTCCTCGGTCTCCTCCAGGAAGGCGCGGTGGCGCGTGAAGACGGGCTCCCGGAAGGGGTCTGCCTCCAGGAGGATGGCGTCGAACTCGGCGGCGTCCGCGGGACGGCGCACCTGGTGCAGCAGCTCCGCCGCCTGCGCGGTGAGCTCCAGGTCGTCCGGCTTCGCGGCGCGCGCGGCGATGAGCGCGGCGGCGGCGGCCTCCGGCTTGCCCGCGCGGTCCCGGTAGATGACGGCGGCCCGGTACAGCAGCGCCGCGTGACGGTCCTTGTCCGTCTCCGCTTCCGCGCACTCCTCGTACCAGGCGGCCAGCTCCGCGAGCCGTCCGTCGCGCTCCAGCAGCTCCGCCAGCAGGGCTTCGGCCTCCGCGAGCGCGCGGTCCTGACGCAGCGCCTGGCGCAGAAAGCCCTCGGCCTTCGGCGCGTCCGCGAGCTCGCCCAGGTTCAGGCGCGCGAGCCGCAGCAGCACCGCAGCGCCCTGCTTCGTGCCTGTCAGCCCGGGCAGCGCGCGCTCCCACCACCGGGCTTCGGCGGTCGCGTCGTCGCGGCGCTCGGCCAGGGCCGCGCCCAGGCGGGCCGTGTCCAGCTCCGCGGCGAAACCGAAGGCGCGCTCCAGTGCCGCTTCGGCCCCGTTGAGGTCCAGCTTCACGTCGCGCAGCAGCTCCGCGCGGCGACGCTCGCACGCGGCGGCTTCGGGACGGCGGTCCTCGGAGGCGAGCAGGTCGCGCGCGTTGGCGAGCGAGCGCAGCGCCTCGTCCGCGCGGCCCAATACCTCCGCGAGCCGGGCCTCCTCGTCGTAGGCCGCGAGCGCCGCGTCCACGTCGCCAGCCTGGAGGCTGAGCGCGGCCACCGGCTGCAACTCCGCCAGCAGCTCCGTCGAGCGGCCCGTCTCCCGGTAGAGCGCGGCCAGCCGACGGCGCAGCGGCAGCGGCTCCTTCGCCATCTGCGCCGCGTGCGACAGGAGCGACGCCGCGATGCCCGCGTCCGCCAGCGCCTCGCGCGCACGCTCCGCCAACGTCACCAGCCGCGTGACGGTGGCCTCGGACGGCGCCAGCACACGGGCGTGGGCGACGCGCACCTCGAAGGCACCGCGCGGATCATCCTTCTCCAACAACGCGGAGAGCCGTTCGACGGCGCGCTCGCTCAGCGGACGCTCCGTGAGCAGGTGGCGGTACGCGGCCACCGCGCGCTTCGCGTCTCCGGCCTGTTCGGCCAGGTCGCCCAGGCGCAGGTACGCCGCCTCCGCCGCGTCCGGAGCCGCGCGGAAATCCGCCGCCGTGGCCAGGGACTCCTGCAACGGCAGGGCCTCGCGCACCGCGCCGCGCAGGTAGAGCAGGTCCGCCAGCGTGGACAGGTCCTCGCCCTGCGCGGGAACTCGCGCATGCGCCCTGCGCGCCAGGGCCAGCGCGCGGTCCAGCTCCTGCGCCTGCCGCGCGTACGTGACGCCTTCGCGCAGCAGCGATGCGGCCTCGGTGGGCTCCGCGTCCTCGGCCGCCGCCTCCAGCAGTCCGGCGGCTTCCAGCAGTTCGCCACGACCGGCCACCAGCGACACCAGTCGGCGGCGCACGGACGCATCGGTCGGGGTCAGCCGCAGCGCCTGTCGCAGCGCGGCCTCGGCGGGCGCGGACTGGCCCAGCCGGTCGAGGTAGAGGCTCGCGAGCTCCGCGTACAGCGCCGCCGCGACGGCGGGCGAGGCATGCGGGGCCTCGGCGGCCAGCAGCTCCGCGAGCCGTGCCCAGTCCTCCAGGTCGCGCAACACGCGCTGCAACGCGAGCGTCACTTCCTCGTGGCGGGGGGCCAGCTGGAGCGCGGCTTCCAGGTCGGTCGCGGCGGCCTCGCGCTGCCCCTGCCCTTCCAGCAACGTCGCGCGCAGTTGGAGTGCTTCCACGCGGCGGGCGATGGGCCCCTGTCGCGCGGCCTCCGCCAGCGCGGCGGCTTCGTCGGCGATCTTTCCGTCACGGCGGGCCAGCTCCGCGAGCGCGAAGAAGGCATCACACCGCGCGTCGGCGGGCGGCTCCAGCGCGATGGCCGCGCGCAGTGCGTCCCCGGCGGAGGCGCGCTCGTCCTTCTCCAGGAGCACGCTGGCCAGGGCCAACAGCCGCTCACGGGCGCGCGCGCCCAGGCTGGCATCGGCGGCCACGGCGCGGCGCCAGGCATCCAGCTCCGCGGGCGCATCCGCCGCCTCACGCGCCAGCTCCGCCAGCATCAAGAGCAGCGGCGCGGGCTTGCGCGACAGCTTCGCGGCCTGGGCGCAGTCATCCCGCGCGGGCCCGACGCGACCAGCGCTCCGGTGCAGCACGGCGCGGCGCGCGAGCAGCTCGGCGCGAGCCTCACCCGACGCGGCGGACACCAGCGTGCCCAGCAGCTCCAGTCGCTCGGACTCCTCCTCCGCGCTGCCCGTGCCCGGCGGGGGCAGCAGCTCCAGCAGGGCCTGCGCGGCCCACGCGTCCTGCGGCTCCTCCACCAGCAGGCTGCGCAGCGAATCCGCCGCCGCGCTCGCACGGCCCAATGACAGACACAGCTCGGCCAGCTCGCGGCGGGCCTGACGGCGGGCGTCTCCGGCGAGGCGCGGCCACAGCTCCACCAGCAGGTCCGCCAGGGCCTCGCGCGCGCCGGCCTTGCGGTGCAGCGCGGCCAGCTCCATCCGCGCGTCCAGGTCCTCCGGCGTGCGCGCGCAGAACTCCGCGAGCAGGCGGCGGGCAGCGTCCGTGCGGTTGCCGCGCACGGCAGCGGTGGCGGCCTTGCGCGTGAGGGCGACCCGCTCCGCTTCACGCGGGGCATCCACGTCGGCGGGCGGCAGGGCCAGCACCGCCTCGAAGTCCTCCAGCGCGGCGCGGGCATCGGTGGTCAGCCGCAGCTCACCCCGGCGGATGCGCGCGGGGGCGAAGGTGGCATCGCGCTCCAGGGCCTCCGCGAGGAAGGCCTCTTCGCGGCTCGTGCCCGTGGCCAGCAGCGACGCGCGGAAGAGCAGCTTCGCGCCCGCGCGAGCTTCCGGAACCAGCGAGGCACGCCGCGCGTACAGCCGCGCCGCCTCCAGCTTCTCGCCGCGCTCCAGTTCCAGGTCGGCCAGCGCCTCCAGCACCTCGGCGGCCAGCGGGCCCTCGGGGCTCGCCTCCAGCGCGGAAGCCAGACGCATCAGCGCTGCGGCCTTCTCCCCGCGCTCCAGCAGGGCGCGAGCGCTCTGGAGGAACAGCGGCGCGGCCTCTTCCGCACGGTCCGCGCCCGTGAGCGCCTGCGCGCGCGTGGCCCAAAGCTCCGCCAGCGCCTGCGTCTCGCCGGCCTCCGTGTAGAGGGCCTCCAGCCGCGTGGCGAGCACGTCGTCCAGCCGGCGCAGCGGGAACGCCTGCGCATAGGCGGCGATGGCGCCCTCGCGATCTCCCAGCAGCTCACACGCCCGGCCCAGCCGCGCGCGCACGTCCGCCAGCTTCTCCGGCGCGGCGGTGCGCGGCAGCATCGCCAGCAGCGACTCCAGCGCGCGGCGCGCATGTTCGGGGCGCTCGCAACGCAGGCTCAGGTCCGCGAGGTCCAGCAGCACGGCGGCATCCGGGGCCAGCCGCGCGGCCTTCTCCAGCGCCACCAGCGCATCGCCCACCCGACCCAGCCGCGCCTCCAGCACGCCCGCCAGTTCGCGCAGGGCCGCCGCCGCCAGCCGCTTGTCGCCCTGCGCTTCGGCCACGCGCGCGCGGTCCTCCAACGCGGTCGCGAGCCCCGCCATGTCGGAGCGCTTGCGCTGCAAGGCGCACAGCTCGCCCAGCGCCGGCAGGTCATCCGGCTCCGCGCGCAGCACCTCCTGCAACGCGTGCACGGCGAGGTCCAGGTCGAAGGCCAGGTCGCGCGCGGCCACCGCGAGGCGGCGGTACTTCTGCGCGCGCTCCTTGGGCTCCGGCGTCAGCCGCGCCAGCGCCGCGAGGCAACGGGTGAGCTGCGCGCCATCGCGACGGGCCTCGGCCAGCGCGAGCAGCGACTCCAGAGCGGGACGGTGGTCACCATCCGCCTCCAGCGCGAGCGTGAGCAACCGGTCGGCCTTGTCCGCCTGCTGGAGCTTGCCCCGGTACAGCTCGCCGGCCTCGGCCCACAGCGCCGCGCGGGCCCTGGGCTCCTCCTTGAGGGCGGCGGCCTTCTCCAGCGCCTCGGCCAGCTCCTGCGAGCGACCGGTGACGCGGAAGTAGGGGATCAGCTCATCCAGCGCCACCGCGTCGCGCGGATCCAACGCGAGCGCGGCCTCCAGGTGCTCACGCGCCCGCGCCGGGTCGCCCAGCTTCGTGCGCGACAGCCGCGCCAGCGCGTGGTGGCTCGCATGCGCGGCGTGACGGATGCCCTCCGAACGCGGCGCGGGGCCCGCGAGCTCCAGCGCCTGCTGATAGCCGCTCAGGGCCTCCTGGAGACGCCCCAGGCCTTCGGCCACGCGAGCGGAGGCGAACAGCGGCTCGGGCTCACCGGGCAGGAGAGATACGGCCTCGCGGTAGCGCAGGAGCGCGTTCTCTGGCTGCTTCAGGCCCTCTTCCCACACCCGGCCCGCGAGCAGATCCGCCTGTCCCACGCGGTCCAGCTCATGGCGCGCCATCGACACTTCACGCAGCCGGTCCAGCGCCTTCAGCGCGCGCAGGTGCTCACCGCCGCGATGGCACAGCTCGCCCAGCAGCAGCAGCGCATCCGGCTGGTCCGGCGACAGGCGCAGCGCGGCCTCGCAGTGCAGCCGGGCCCCCGCGATGTCGTCCTCCGTCTGCGCGCACAGCCGCGCCAGATGCACGTGCGCGTCCGCCGCCTCCAACGGGTCGCGCGCCAGGGCCGCGAGCCGCCGGTACGCCCGCACCGCGCCCGCCCGGTCGCGCGCCTGATCCGACGCGCGCGCCAGGGCCTTCAGCGACGGGAGGTGGTCTGGCTTGAGGCCCAGCAGCTCGTGCAGCGCCTTCACCGCCACCTGGGGCGCGGTGTCGCGGGACGAACGGGCCGCGGCCTCGGCGGCGAAGAATGCGGCGGCCTCTTCCGACGTGCGACGGGCCAGCGCGCACAGCGCCAGGTAGCGCTCCGCCGCGCGAGCCCCCTCGCCCCGACGCTCGCGCACCACGGCCTCGCCCCACAGCGCCGCGGGGCTGCGGTCGCGACGGCGCGACAGCGTGGCCGCCACGTCCAGCGCCAGGTCGTGCGCCTGCGGATCCGCGACCAGCAACGCCAGCAACCGCTCCGCCGCGAAGGGGTGCGCGTCCTGCGCGTCCCCGGCCTGGAGGTACGCCTGCCGAGCCTCGGCCAGCCGCCCCTGCGCGACGAGCCCTTCCGCGTCCGCGAAGGCCCGAGCCCCCTCGAGCGCCAGCATCAGCTCTTCATCCGGCGCGGCGGGCGGCGGCAGTCCACCGGCGGCGAAGCGCAGCCGCAGGCCGGTGCTGGAGACCTCCGCGGCGGACAGGCGCGCGGTGTCGAGCGTGGGGACCTTGTAGCCCCGGCTCATCGCGGCGCGCTCGCACAGCGCGGGCAGCACGCGGGTGGAGAAGCCGGTGGCGCCGCGCACCTCCACCTCCGGCAGGAGCGCCAGCGCGCCTACGGCCGTGGACAACAACCCCGGCAGTTGCACCGACGGCGTGGCGGAGAAGCCATACAGGCGCACGTCGTAGATGTAGACGGCGAGCCGGTCCCCATCCGCGTCGAAGGCGACCTTGAACGTGAACGGCGTGCGCTCCGGCGCGGGCAGCCGACCCTGGCCCTCCAGATAGCCGGGGCGGAAGTGCAGGCGCAGGTCCTCGACGCCCGCGAGCCGTCCGGCCAGCTCCGCCACCTTGCGCGTGATGAGGTCCGCGTCGACGGACAGCTCCAGGAAGCCGAAGAGCAGCTTCTTGCGCTGGTAGCGCGTGGCGCCCGCGCTGACGTTGAACGGGAAGCTGACGTCCGGAATCTGGAGCGCGAAGTCGGCGATGCGCAGCCCGGGCTGGACCTCCAATGCCGGAAAGCCCACGAACGCACGCCGATCCAGCAGGCGAAGCTCGGGGGCGGCGCCAGAAGCAGGCGCGACGGGCTTGGGGGACTCGCTATCAGTGGCCATCGGAGGAGGCTGGGGAGGCTACCATGCCCCCTAAGCCCTGGAATTTTTAGGCAAACCCCCGCCTGGAAGGCAGGCGGCGGGGCACGGCGTACCCAGGCGTTGCCCAGGTGATTCCGTCCTGGAGGAACGTCATGCGCCCAAAGCGGAAGCCGTGCAAGATGCCGCGCCGTGCTGGCCCCCGACGCACTGGTTCTCGA
>SECN01000347.1 GCA_004173515.1 Myxococcaceae bacterium
TCGTAGAACAGGTTGTTGAGCCGGTTCTGCGCCACGTTGCCCACGACGTTGAAGGACGCGCGGCCGTAGACGCCGCTGGCCGGCTGCAACGCCAGGTCGAAGAAGATGGATTCGGTGTGGTCCGCGGAGCTCTGGTTGGGCCGCACCGTCGCGATGCTGCCGCGCGACAGCGAGCTGTCCAACAGCAGCCGCAGGTTGGACACCCGCACCGCGCTCAGCTCCTCCGTGCGCGCCAGCGCCACCGACGACGTGTAGCTGCTGGTGAGCGCGGAGGGACGGATGCCCGCGAAGAACTGGCGGATGACGTCCGGGTTCGTCGTGGGCGCGTACGGATCCAACCGGAAGGCGGCCTGGAGCACGTAGTAGGCGGTGCGCGGCTGGATGCCGCTGATGCCATTGGCGTCCGGCGGGCCCAGGGCCGCGATGCCGAACCACTCCTCGTTCATGTTGTTCTGACCGGGGACGAAGTCCGCCGTGTAGCCCCCGTTGGGCCAGGACGCGGTGGTGTCGTGGATGGAGAGGTTGGCCTCCTGGCCCATCTTCCACCAGCCATCCACCCACTGGAACACGAAGCCGCCCACGGCGGTGCCGGACAGGCCCTGGCCGTAGCTCTCCAGGTAGATCTGCTCCCACTGCGTGCGCAGGTACTCGGCCTGCGCGACGTGGTCCTCGCGGCCCGCCTTCGCGTCGTACGCGTCCGCGCCGAACTCGGAGAAGAACACCGGCTTGTTGAGCTTCTGCTTCACCTCCGCGAACATGTCGCGCGCGGTGGGGCCCCGGTAGACGTTCGTGCCCAGCACGTCCAGGTCCTGGCAGTGCTTGGCGATGAGGTCGATGTACTGCAGGTCGCCGTTGGCGATGGACACGGGGTGGCTCGTGTCCCGCTTCTTCACCGTGCGCGTCGCTTCGCCGTAGAGCGTGTACAGCGACTCGGCGCGGGCGGCGTCCTCGTGGCCGGGCAGCGCCTCGATTTCGAACGACGTCCAGTGCAGGCCGTAGTTGTTCTCGTTGCCCAGCAGCCACATCAGGACGCCGGGCACGTCGCGGTAGACTTCGACCTTCTCCGCCAGCGCGTCGAGGATGGCCTTGCGGTGCGCGGGATTGGAGTAGTCGATGTTCGGGACCATCACCCCGTTGACGGCGTGGCCGTAGCGGCCCATCAGCGGGTTGAGCATCGTGTAGATGCCGTAGTTCCGGTAGATGTACTCGACCCAGACGGGCGGGATGTCGTCGAACTGGCGGATGGCATTGATGCCCGCGTCGCGCAGCAGGCCCATCTCCTTGGCCAGCACCTGCTTGATGAAGTCCTCCGGCTGCGTCCAGAGCGAGTACCGGTAGTTCTCACCGATGGGCGTGTAGCCCCAGTTGATGCCGTGGATGGCGAAGTCCCGGCCGTCCACCTGGAGCTTGAAGCCGCGCTCGTCGTGGATCACGCGCGTCACCGTCGTGCGCACGGCGGCGCCGTGCACGGTGGTTTCGGGCGGGGGCGCGGGCGCGGCCACCGGGGCCGGCGCGGCCTCGCCAGGAGCGGCCGGAGCGGCCGGAGCGGCCGGCGCCGTGGCGTCCACGGGCCCCGCGGTGGGAGGCTGGCTGGCGGCCGGAGCCTGGGCGGGGGCCCCTGCCCCGGGCTGCTGGGCCACGGCCTGCGCGCCATAGAGCGCCAGACACGTCGTCGTCAGAAAGAGCTTTTTCAAGCGGCCTGCTCCACGTCCAGGCCGTTCTGGGCCACGACGTCGCGGTAGAGGTGGGCACTGTCCTTCGGGGTGCGCTGCTGGGTGGCGTAGTCCACGTAGACCAGGCCGAAGCGCTTCTCGTAGCCGTACGCCCATTCGAAGTTGTCCAGCAGCGACCAGGCGAAGTAGCCCGCCAGGTTCACGCCCTGCCCGATGGCGTCCGCGCACGCTTCCAGGTGCGTGCGCAGGTAGTCCACGCGCTGCGCGTCGTGCACGCGTCCGTCCGCGCTCAGGCCCGTGGAGTACGCGCAGCCGTTCTCCGTGATGTAGATGGGGCCCGGCTTGTATTCCTTCTCCAGGTGGACGAGCAGCTTGGTGAGGCCCTTCGGGTAGACCTCCCAGTCCATGTCCGTCTTGGCCGGGTTGACGAACACCGTGCGGGGCGCGTTCTTCTCCTCCGGGATGCGGTTGCTGCGCAGCACCGCGCGCGAGTAGTAGTTCACGCCCAGGAAGTCGGTGGGCTCCGCGATCGTCTTGAGGTCGCCCTCCTGGATGAAGTCCAGCTTCGCGTCCGGGATGCGGCCCGCCTTCACGTGGTCCTCCACGACGTCCATGGGGTAGCCACGGCCGTAGAGGGGCTCCAGGAACCAGCGGTTGAAGCCGCCGTCGAAGTCGCGGCACGCGTCCGCGTCCTCGGGGCTGGGCGACGCGGGCTCGCCGGGGGTGAGGTTGAGGGTGATGCCCACCTCCGCGTTCTTCACGTTGGAGCGGATGACCTGCACGGACTTGCCGTGGGACAGGAGCAACTGGTGCGACGTGGCCAGGGCCTTGGACCAGTCCTTGTGGCCCGGCGCGTGCTCGCCGTTGCCGTAGCCCAGCACGCTGATGCACCAGGGCTCGTTGTGGGTGATCCACCGCTTCACGCGGTCCCCCAGCGCGCGGCTCATCACGTCCGCGTACTCCACGAAGGCGTCGCCGGTGGCGCGCATGGGCCAGCCGCCCTGGTCCTCCAGCACCTGCGGCAGGTCCCAGTGGTAGAGCGTGACGAACGGTTCGATGCCCGCGCCCAGGAGCGAGTCCACCAGCTTGGAATAGAAGTCCACGCCGGCGGTATTCACCTGGCCCCGGCCGGTGGGGAGGATGCGCGGCCACGCGATGGAGAAGCGATAGGACTTCAGCCCCATCCAGCGCATCAGTTCGATGTCCTCCGGCCAGCGGCGGTAGTGCTCACAGGCCACCGAGCCGTCGGACTTGTCGTTGATCTTCCCGGGCGTGGCGGCGAAGCGGTCCCAGATGGACTCGCCACGACCGTCGACCGTGGTGGCACCTTCAATCTGATACGCGGAGGTGGCCACACCCCAGAGGAAGTCAGGAGGAAACTGACGCATCGGCGGTAACTCCTTTCGAAGCTTCAAGGTGGCAGCGAACGAGGTGGTTCGCGGCCGGCAGGACGTCGGGGGGAGGAAGGGTGGAGCAGCGCGGCTCGGAGACGGGGCAGCGCGGGGCGAAGGGGCAGCCCACGAGCGGAGGCAGGCCCGTGGCGGGGCGCACCGGCAGCGCGGCCTGGAGGAAGTCCACGCCGTCGGGCACGGCGGACAGCAACAGCTTCGTGTACGGGTGGCGCGGCTGGCCCAGCACCTGTTCGGCGCGGCCCGCCTCCACCACCGTGCCCGCGTAGAGCACGAGGATGCGGTCGGCCAGGTGCCGCGCGCTCGCCAGGTCGTGGGTGATGAACAAGATGCCGATGCCGCGCTCCTGCGTCAGGCCGCGCAGCAGTTGCAGCACGCCCTTGCGAGTGGACACGTCCAGCATCGACGTGGGCTCGTCCGCGATGATGACCTGCGGCTCCACCGCCAGGGCGCGCGCCACCGCCACGCGCTGGCGCTGGCCGCCGGACAGCTCATGCGGGAAGCGTTTGGCGAAGTGCTCCGCGGGCGTCAGGCCCACCGACTCCAGGAGCGAAAGCACCTTGGTGCGCAGCCCCGACTTCGGCACCCGGCCGTGGCGGATGAGCGGCCGCTCCAGGTGGTACGCCACCGTGTGCACGGGGTTGAGCGAGGCGAACGGATCCTGGAACACCATCTGCACGCGCCCGCGGTAGTCGAGCGACGCCTGCGCGCTGCCATCCGCGAGCACGTCGCGGCCCGCGAGGCGCAGGTGTCCCGCGTCCGGCATGTCCAGCCGGGCCAGCAGCCGGGCCAGGGTGCTCTTGCCGCTGCCGGACTCGCCCACCAGCGCGACGATCTCCCCCGGCTGGAGGGAGAAGGACACGCCCTTGAGGATGGGCCGGCGCTCGCGGGAGAAGAAGCCCCCCACGGTGAAGCTGCGGGTGAGCCCTTCGGCCTCCAGGAGGGGCGCGCTCATCGGTGACCTCCGGGGATGGCGGCGACGCGCGTGGACGGCCGGGACACCGACAGCTCCGGGGTCGCCGGCGCGTGCGACGTGACGGACACGTCGCCCGCGATGAGGTGCGGGAACGAGGACAGGAGCAGCTGCGTGTAGGGGTGCCGCGCGTTCGTGCGCAGGCCCTCGGAGGTGTTCAGCTCCACCAGCTTGCCGCCCTGGAGGATGCCCACGCGGTCCGACAGCGCCAGCAGCAGCGGCAGGTCGTGCGTGATGAAGAGGATGGCGAAGCCCAGGCGCTGCTTGAGCTCCACCATGCGCTGGAGCAGCTCCTTCTGCACCACGACGTCCAGCGCCGTGGTGGGCTCGTCCATGATGACCAGCCGGGGCTCCAGGGCCAGCGCCAGCGCGATGCCCACCCGCTGCCGCATGCCGCCGGAGAGCTGGTGCGGCCACGCCGTCACGAGGTCCGGCGACAGGCCCACCATGCCCAGCAGCTCGCGGGCCCGCGCGTAGGACGTCGTGCGCGACACGCGGCCGTGCGCCGCCAGCGTGTCGTGGAATTGCTCGCCCAGCGTGAGCACCGGGTTGAGCGCGCTCATCGCGCTCTGGAACACCATGGACACCTGGCGCCAACGGAAGGCGCGCAGCCCGGCGCCCTCCAGCGCGGTGACGTCCATGCCGTTGAAGAGGATGCGGCCCTGCGTGACGCGCGCGGAGGACGGCAACAGGCCCAGCAGCGCCGAACCGATGGTGGACTTGCCGCTGCCGGACTCGCCCGCGAGGCCGAAGACTTCACCGGGCGCCAGGTCGAAGGAGACGGTGTCCACCACGCGGGAGGCCCCCTTCTCCGTCGCGTAGTCGATGCTCAAGTCCTGCACGCTCAGGAGCACGCCCGGCGCGGGACGGTCCACGTGCACCGGGAGGATGGTGCCCTTGGGCAGCGGCGCGGGCTTGTGCACGCGCAGCGCGGGGTTGGTCATCTCATCGATGGCGGAGCTCACCAGCGTGAGCGCGAAGCCGACGAGCGCGATGCACATGCCCGTGGGGACGAAGATCCACCACGAGCGCGTGAGCAGCGCCGCGTCGTTGCCGGCCCAGTACAGGTTCGTGCCCCACGTCACCGCGCTGACATCGCCCAGGCCCAGGAACTCCAGGCCCACCTGCGCGCCCACGGCATAGAGCGTGTTGCCGATGAACGACGAGCCCAAGAGCGACGCCATGTTGGGCAGAAGCTCCCGCGACACGATGCGCGCGTGGCTCTCCCCCGTCACCACCGCGGCGGACACGAAGTCGCGTCCTCGCAGGGCCAGCGACTCCGCGCGGAAGACGCGCGCGTTCCAGGCCCAGCCGGCCACCGTGAGCACCGCCACCATGCGCAGGGGGCCGGACGGCAGGTAGGCGCCCAGCACGATGGCCAGCGGCATGCCGGGAATCACCAGGAACACGTTGGTGGTGAGCGACAGCACGTCGTCCACGCGGCGGCCCAGGTAGCCCGCCGTCACGCCCACCAGCGCGCCCACCAGCGTGACGAGCGCGCCCACGGCGAAGCCCACCGCCAGCGTCTCGCGTGCGCCCACCACCGTCTGGGCGAGCACGTCCTGGCCCTGACCGGTGGTGCCGAACCAGTGCGCCGAGGACGGCGGCTGGTGCGGACGGCCGACGAGGTCCGTCGGATCCATCACGAACCAGGGGCCCACCAGGGCGAGCAGGAGGAAGAACAAGAGCAGGCTGCCGCCGACCGCCGCCTTCCGGTGGCGGAGCAGACTTCGCAGGGAGTCACGCATTCGAGCGGGTCCTCGGGTCCAGCCACAGGCAGATGAGGTCCACGGCGAAGTTCGCCGCGAGCACCGCGAGGGTGATGACCAGGAACAGCCCCTGCATCAGCGGGTAGTCCTGGTTGCGCACGGCGAGGATGAGCAGGTAGCCCGTGCCCGGATAGGAGAAGACGATCTCCGTGAGCAGCGAACCGGAGAGCACGAAGCCCACCGCCATGCCGAAGCTGGTGACGTTGGGCAACAGCGCGTTGCGCGCCGCGTACCGCAGCATCACCTGACGGGGCGGCAGGCCGCGCGCGTGCGCCAGCCGGATGGAGTCCGTGCCCAGCGTGGCCACCATCGTGTTGCGCATGCCGAGCATCCACCCGCCCAGCGTCGCCACGACGATGGACGTCGCGGGCAGCACCGCGTGCCGTGCCACGTCCGCGGCGAACGCGAACGTCATCCCCGGCTCCATGTCGTGCCCGTACGCGTGGCGCAGCGGGAACCACCCCAGCACGAAGCCGAAGAGGTACAGCGCCAGCATCGCCAGCCAGAAGTACGGAAAGGCGCCCAGGAACGCGAGCGCGGGCGACAGGCCGGAGTCCAACCACCCTCCCCGGTTCCACGCGGCCAGCACGCCCAGGAAGGAGCCCAGCGCGAAGCTGATGAGGACCGCCACGCCCGCCAGCGCCACCGTCCACATCAGGCCGGTGCCGATGACCTCCGTCACCTGCGACGGGAAGTAGGCGTACGACATGCCCAGGTCGCCCTGCACCAGGTGCTTCAGGTAGGTGAAGTACTGGGCGTACAGCGGCGCGTCGGTGAAGCCGAAGGCGGCCTTCAGCGCGCCCATGGCCTCCGGGGCCACCTTGCCCTCGAAGCGCGCGAACATGGCCGCGGCCGGGTCGCCGGGCGCAAGGCGCGGAATGACGAAGTTGAGCGTGAGCGAGGCCCACGCGGCGATGAGGTAGAAGCCCATGCGCCGGAGGATGTAGCGACCCATGCTCAGCGCTCCCTCGGGGTGAGCTCCGTCAGCACCAGCAGGCTGTCGGGCTCCGCGTGCGGCGCCAGCCGCGCGTAGGGGTTCTGTTCGGTGGGAAAGCCCGTGAAGCGCAGCGAGTTGGATTCGCCCCACGACGGGTTGGGGAACAGCGGGATGGCGGGCGCCAGCGCGGAGAAGCGCTGCTGCACCTGGGACATCAGCGCGTGCTGCTCCTCCGAGGTGCCGGCGCGCTCGAAGCGGATGAGCAGCTCGTCCGCCTCCGCGTCACCCAGGCGGTGCCAGTTGGCCGCCGCCACTTCCCCCACCGGGCGCACCGTGCGCGGGGACAAGAGCCACTTGTAGAAGTTGTACGGCGTGGGCCCGTCCAGCGACCAGGAGATGGCCAGCTGGAACTCGCCCTTCTGCAGGCGCGTGAACCACGTGCCGAACTCGTAGGTCTTGAGCTGCACGCCGATGCCCAGCTTGCGCAGGTCGCGGCCCACCACCTGCCCCGCCCGCACCCAGTCCGACCACCCGCTCACGACCTCCAGGTCCAGCGCGAAGGGCTTGCCGTCCGGCAGGCGCCGCAGGCCGTCCGCGCCGCGCAGCAGGCCCGCTTCGTCCAGGAGCTGGTTCGCCTTCGCCAGGTCGTAGTGCGTCCAGGAATCCTTCGCGACCTCCGGATCCTTCCAGCCTGTGTACGCGTCGTTGAGCGCGGTGGCGTCCGCGGGGCGGGTGTAGCCGTACATGGCCACCTCCACCAGCCGGTCGCGGTCCAGCGCCATGCTCAGCGCCTTGCGCACGCGCACGTCGTCCAGCGGGGGGCGAGTGGTGTTGGGGTACAGGAAGACGGTGCTGCCGTAGAGCGGGAACCAGCGGT
>SECN01000807.1 GCA_004173515.1 Myxococcaceae bacterium
GTGTCGAGCCGCACCAGGTGACGCACCGTCGGCTGCCATCCTTCGGACAGGGCCTGGGTGGTGAGGAGCACCGTGGCCCCGCTGTTCTCCAGGATGAAGTCCTTGCGCGCATCGGGGGCTGCTGGATCGAGCGGCACGTAGGCACCGCCCGCCTTGAGGATGCCCAGCAGCGCGACGATGGCCTCCGGTGAACGCTCCAGGCTGAACGCCACCGGCACCTCGGGGCCGACGCCCAACGTGCGCAGGTAGTGCGCGAGCTGGTTGGCGCGCACGTTGAGCTGGTGGAAGGACACGGTCGTGTCGCCCAGCACCACGGCGGGGGCCTTGGGCGTCCGGGTCACCTGCTGCTCGAAGCGCGTGTGGAAGGGCAGCTCGGCCGGGAAGTCGGCCGTCTCTCCGCTCCACTCCTCCAGCACCCACTGACGCTCGTCGGCGGACAGCAGGGGCAGCGTCTCCACGGCGGCGTCCGGTGCGGCGATGGCGCCTTCCAGCAGTTGGACCAGGTGCTCCGTCAGCCTGCGGGCGGTGGCCGCCTCGAAGAGGTCCGTGCTGTAGAAGAGCGCGCCCTCGAAGCCCCGGGCCGTGCGGCTCAGGCTCAGGTCCAGGTCGAACTTCGTCGAGTTCAGCTCCACCTCCACCGGACGCAGCGTGAGCTCCGGCAGGCGCGCTTCCGACTCCGGCGTGTTCTGGAGCACGAAGAGGGCCTGGATGAGCGGCGTGCGCGACAGGTCACGCGCGGGCTGGAGCGCTTCGACCAGCCGCTCGAACGGGATGTCCTGGTGTTCATATGCGCCCAGCGTGTTGGCGCGCACCTGCGTGAGCACCTGACGGAACGAGGGCCGAGCGTCGAAGCGGGCGCGCAGCACCAGCGTGTTGACGAAGAAGCCGATGAGGCCCTCCGTCTCCGCGTGGCGACGACCCGCGATGGACGTGCCCACCAGCAGATCCTCCTGACCGGAGTACCGGTGCAGCAGGGTCTGGAAGGCCGACAGCAACACGATGAAGGGCGTGGCGCCCTCACGCTGGGCCAGGGCCTCCACCGCTTCGCTCAGCGCCGGAGGCAGGTGCACCGGGAGCATGGCGCCCCGAGCGGAGCGCTGCGGAGGACGGGGCTTGTCGGTGGGCAGGGCCAGCGCTTGCGGCGCACCGGCGAGCTGCTGCTTCCACCATCCCAACTGCGCCTCCAACGCTTCGCCCTGGAGCCAGTTGCGCTGCCACACCGCGTAGTCCGCGTACTGCACCGGCAGCGGAGGCAACGGAGACGACAGCCCCTGACGGAAGGCTTCGTAGAGCGCGACGACCTCCCGCACCAGCACGCCGATGGACCAGCCATCGCTGATGCTGTGGTGGAGGCACAGCAGCAGGACGTGCTCGCTCGCGTCGAGCTTCAGCAGCGTGAGCCGCACCAGCGGACCCGCGGCCAGGTCGAACGGACGCAGGGCATCCTCGCTCGCGAGCCGGAGCACTTCGGCCTCGCGCGCGTCCTGGGGCAGGGGGGTGAGGTCCACCACGAACAGGCTTCGCGCCGGAGCGGGGTGGATGCGCTGGCGGGGCTCGCCGTCGTGGGACTCGAACGTGGTGCGCAGCGATTCATGCCGCTGGACCAGGGCGTC
>SECN01000808.1 GCA_004173515.1 Myxococcaceae bacterium
GTGTCGAGCCGCACCAGGTGACGCACCGTCGGCTGCCATCCTTCGGACAGGGCCTGGGTGGTGAGGAGCACCGTGGCCCCGCTGTTCTCCAGGATGAAGTCCTTGCGCGCATCGGGGGCCGCCGGGTCGAGCGGCACGTAGGCACCACCCGCCTTGAGGATGCCCAGCAGCGCGACGATGGCTTCCGGCGAGCGCTCCAGGCTGAACGCCACCGGCACCTCGGGGCCGACGCCCAACGTGCGCAGGTAGTGGGCCAGTTGGTTGGCGCGCACGTTGAGCTGGTGGAATGACACCGTCGTGTCCCCCATCACCAGGGCCGGGGCCTTGGGCGTGCGGGTCACCTGCTGCTCGAAGCGCGTGTGGAAGGGCAGCTCGGCCGGGAAGTCGGCCGTCTCGCCGCTCCACTCCTCCAGCACCCACTGACGCTCGTCGGCGGACAGCAGGGGCAGCGTCTCCACGGCGGCGTCCGGCGTGGCGATGGCGCCTTCCAGCAGTTGGACCAGGTGCTCCGTCAGCCTGCGGGCGGTGGCCGCTTCGAAGAGGTCCGTGCTGTAGAAGAGCGCGCCCTCGAAGCCCCGGGCCGTGCGTCCCAGGCTCAGATCCAGATCGAACTTCGTCGAGTTCGCCTTCACTTCCACCGGACGCAGCGTGAGCTCCGGCAGACGCGCTTCGGACTCCGGCGTGTTCTGGAGCACGAACTGGGCCTGGATCAGCGGCGTGCGCGACAGGTCACGCGCGGGCTGGAGCGCTTCAACCAGCCGCTCGAACGGAATGTCCTGGTGCTCGTACGCGCCCAGCGTGTTGGCGCGCACCTGCGTGAGCACCTGACGGAACGAGGGCCGCGCGTCGAAGCGGGCGCGCAGCACCAGCGTGTTGACGAAGAAGCCGATGAGGCCCTCCGTCTCCGCGTGGCGACGACCCGCGATGGACGTGCCCACCAGCAGATCGTCCTGACCCGAGTAGCGGTACAGCAGCGTCTGGAAGGCCGACAGCAGCACCATGAAGGGCGTGGCGCCTTCCTTCTGCGCCAGCACCTCCACCGCCTGGCTCAAGGCCGGGGGGATGCGCACCGGGAGCATGGCGCCCCGAGCGGAGCGGCGCGGGGGACGGGGCTTGTCGGTGGGCAGGGCCAGCGCTTGCGGCGCACCGGCGAGCTGCTGCTTCCACCAGCCCAACTGCGCCTCCAGCGCTTCACCCTGGAGCCAGTTGCGCTGCCAGACGGCGTAGTCCGCGTACTGCACCGGCAGCGGAGGCAGCGGGGACGGCAGACCCTGACGGAACGCCTCGTAGAGCGCGACGACCTCGCGCACCAGCACGCCGATGGACCAGCCATCGCCGATGCTGTGGTGGAGGCACAGCAGCAGCACATGCTCGCTCGCGTCGAGCTTCAGCAGCGTGAGCCGCACCAGCGGGCCCGTGGCCAGGTCGAACGGACGCAGGGCATCCTCGCTCGCGAGCCGGAGCACTTCGGCCTCGCGCGCGTCCTGGGGCAGCGGGGTGAGGTCCACCACGAACAGGCTTCGCGCCGGAGCGGGGTGGATGCGCTGGCGGGGCTCGCCGTCGTGGGACTCGAACGTGGTGCGCAGCGATTCATGCCGCTGGACCAGGGCGTC
>SECN01000348.1 GCA_004173515.1 Myxococcaceae bacterium
GGCGTGGGCGTGAGGGGGGGCGGGGCCGATGGAATTGTTTCCCATCCATTTACTGTTCATCGTGGTCTTGATGAACCGCTACATCCTGGGGCCCCTGTTGCGGCGCCTGAAGGGGAAGCGGTTCGAGCGGGTGGACGACACCTACCGTCCCCGGGTCGCGATCGTCGTTCCACTCTTCAACGAAGGCGAAGGCATCTTCCACACGGTGCGGGCGCTGCTGGAACAGGACTACCCACGCGAGCTGACGGAGATCCTCGTCGTGGACGACTGCTCTCGCGACGACAGTGTCGCCTGGGCGAACAAGGCCGCTGAGGGCCACACGAACGTCCGGGTGATGCGCAACCCGGAGAACATGGGCAAGCGCAAGGGCATCAACCGGGGCGTCCGCGCGGCGGTGGACGCGGAGATCATCGTCTCCGTGGACTCGGACGTGGTGGTGGACGAGGGAGCGGTGCGCCAGCTCATCCGCCGCTTCGTCCACCCGAACGTCGCGGCCGTGGGCGGGCGCACCTTCGTCACCAACCGTCATCAGAACTGGATGACGCGGATGATTGAGATCAAGTTCCACTTCGCTCAGCAGTGGCTGAAGGACCTGGAGCGCTCGTTCCGTCAGGTGATGTGCCTGTCCGGCTGTCTCACCGCGTACCGGCGCCACGTGCTGCTCCAGTTGGAGCCCATCCTGGAGGCGCGCGCCATCGCGGGCGTCCCCATCAAGTACGGCGAGGACCGCTTCCTCACCCGGCAGATCGTCAAGCACGACTACGAGACGGTCTACACGCTGGACGCGTTCTGCTTCACCGCGGCGCCCTCCACGCTGTCGGGCTACTTCTCCCAGCAACTGCGCTGGCGGCGCTCCAACCTGGTGGACCTGCTCTCCGGCCTGTCGCACGCGTGGCGCCTGCACCCGGTCATCACGGTGCACTACGTGTCGCAGCTGGCGCTGCTGTTGTCGTATCCCGTGGTCATCGTCCACAACCTCCTCAACGGAGAGTTCTGGGACATCCTCGCGTTCCACTTCCTGGTGATTGGCCTGCTGGGCTTCATCTACCGGATGGAGACGCGCCATCTGCCCGAGGACCGGCGCGTGCCCGGGGCGAGCTTCCTGCCCATGGCCCTGTTGATGCCGGTGACGTACGCGTTGTTCACCCCGTTGGCGCTGCTGACACTGGATTCAGGAAGTTGGGAGACGCGTGGCAGCCCCACGACCGCTCCTGCCGCCTCCCCCGCCCCCGCGAAGCTCACCACCAACACCGCAGGCGAGGGAACCCCGTCATGAACCAACAGGTCGCCAACCGGCTGAACTCGCTCGCGGTGTCCGCCTACAAGGTCATGGGGTCGGTGCTGCTCGCGCTGATCCTCGTGGGGCTCCTGTCCTTCCTGTCGGTGCAGGGCTTCTTCCTGTCCAACAAGAGCTGGGTGACGCCCACCATCCTGTCGCCCACCGACCCCAACGTCCTGCAACTCAACGCGCAGGCGGCGCAGCAGGAGTCCGAACGCGACGCGCTCCAGGCGAAGCGGCGGGAGGTGGCCAACCGCCTCCAGGAGGCCGAGCGCACCCTGAACGCGGAGAAGTCCTTCCAGCAGCGCTTCGTCGTGGCCCTCAAGGGAGAGAAGAGCTCCCGCGACCGGCTGGCCCGGAGGCTGTCCGCGCTGCGCCAGGAGTACCTGCGCGCGGGCGGGGAGATCGCCGAATCCAACCGCGCCTTCAGCGGCCTGGCGCGCACGCGCACGAGCGCGCTCTACGGCGCGAAGCTGATGGAGCGCGAGGACGTGCTCACCATGAACCACCACCTGGCGCAGATGGCGCAGAGCAACCTGTCGCTCGCGCAGGAGACGGTGGACCTGGACATGCGCCTGGACACCCTCCAGCGCGAGCGCGAGGGGCTCACCGCCGCGCAGAACGGCCTGGGCCAGGACGCCACGGCCGAGGGCCTGACGACGGACACGCTGCTGCTGGAGCGTGAATACACGCAGTCGGTGCTGGCGCAGGCGCGAGCGGAGGCGCAGCGCAAGAGCCTGGAGGCGGACCTGCACGCGCTGGATGACAGCCTGCGCCGCTTCGACCAGCTGCTGCGGGTGGTGCACGAGTCGCCGTACCTGAAGGCCGTGGAGCAGAACCTCACGGTGGCCTTCGTGCCGTACGAGAACCTGGCCAACGCGCGCGAGGGCACCCCGCTCTACATGTGCGCGCTCAAGGTGGTGTGGTGCCGCGAGGTGGGCGTGGTGGGGCCGGTGCTGGAGGGCGAGGTCTCCCAGCAGCACCCCATCCGCCAGTACCACCAGCGCGGCGTGATGGTGGAGCTCCAGCTCCGGGATGCGCCGAGCGCCCGGGAGGCGCTGCTGCACCTGGGCCGGCCTCCCCTGATGCTGTGAGTTCCCCCGGGAGTCTGGAAATGGAGCAGCGGATGCGGAGAACCCTCGCGTGTGGGGTCCTGGTGGGGATGTGGACGGGCGCGGCCATGGCCGAGGAAGAGGCGGGGGCGGTGCGGGCCCACAGCGAGCCCGCGCAGGGCTACTGCGAGCGCGTGCGCGGGACGTCGAGCGCGGAGGCCGCGTTGGAGTTCGCGCCGGAGGTGTTCGCCAGCATCGGCGCGGTGAACGCGGGGGATGCGCAGGGAGGCTCGGATGAGACGCCCCTGGGGTCGCCCAAGCTGCGGCTGACCGCGGGGCTGGGCTACGACTTCGTGGGCCTCTACCGGGGCCGCACGCTGCGCTCGCGGGCGGAAGCCGAGTGCCGCCGCCATCAGGCGCTCGCCGCGCTCCAGGGGGCGGTGCAGCAGGGGGCGCGGTTGGGTGAGACAGCGGCGTTGCAGGCCCGCTCGCGAGCCCTGGCGGAGTCCCTGCCCCGCGCGGAGACGCTGGTGTCCGCGCTGCGCGAGGAGCTGCGCGACGGTGGCGCCACGCTGGAGGAACTCAACGCCGTACAGGTGCGGTTGGACCACCTGCGTACGCTGGCGCGCGACACCGAGCAGGCGCAGGCGCGGATGGCCCTGGAGCCCGCGCTGAAGGAAGGCCAGGACCTGGGCGCGCTGCTGATGGCCTTCGAGTCCGCGGACGATCAGGTGGAGGCCCTGTCCGGAGGGCTGCGCAAGGCGCGCGCATGGCGGCTGAGCGTGCGCGGCGGCTACGACGAGGTCTTCGACGTGGATCAGACCACGCCGCTCTTTGGACAGCTCACGCTGGGCTACAACCTCGGCAACCTGTGGCAGGGCCGGGCCAACGCCCAGGCGCGCGATGGCCGGCGCCAGGAGACGCGCGACGCGGTGGACGGCGCGCCCCGGCAGGTGCGCCAGTTGTTGGGCGAGCTGCGCATCACGGAACAGGGTGAACAGCAGCGGCTGCGCGAGGTGTCCACGCTGGTGTCGGACCTGGAGGGGCAGTTGCGCGAGGTGGAGCGCCTGGAGACGCGGCAGGTCCGCCGCTTCCGCGACTACCTGTTGCTGGAGCTGGCGCGCCTCAAGGCGGAGCAGGCGTACCTGGGGGCGCATCTGAAGACGCTGCAATCACTGCTCGGCGGGGTGAAGTCATGAGCGAGGAGCGTCGTCGATGGGCGATCGCGCTGGGGTCGTCGGCCGTGTTGCTCCTCTGGGCGGGGGGACTGCTCTTCAGCCATGGCGCGTGTAGCGGCGCCAAGGACAGCGTGATGAAGCCCACCGTCGTGTCCGTGCCCACGAGTCCCCTGCCTCCACCCGCGGAGGGCCTGGAGCCCATTCCCCTGGAGCGGCTCCAGGTCACGCAAGGGAAGGTGCTGGAGATCCAGAAGGCCGCCCTGGGCGGGACGCGCTTCGGCATCGAGGGCCCGCGTCAGCGCGCGGTTTCACCCGAGACCACGGGCGACGAGGTAGGGCTGCGCTTCACCTGGCTGGGAGTCACCGACCCGGTGATTCCGCTGGCCTCCGGGGAGGAGCGCCAGCAGGTGGGCCTCAAGCTGCGTGCAATGGATGGCTGCAATGTCATCTACGCCATGTGGCGCATTGCTCCGTCGGCGGGCATCGTCGTCAATTTCAAGCGCAACCCGGATGAGCACGAGAGCGGCGAGTGCGGCAACGGCGGCTACATCACCGTCCGGCCGCGCTTCATGGAGCCACTGGATCGGCTGGCGCAGGGCGAGCCGCACGTGATGCGGGCCCGCATCGATGCGGATGTGTTGACGGTGTACGTGGACGGCAAGCGCGTCTGGGAGGGAGTGCTGCCCCCTGATGCGCTCACTCTGGAGGGGCCCGCCGGCATGCGCACGGACAATGCTCGCGTGCGCTTCGAGCTGCTCGTGCCCCGGGAGGCCGGGACCGCTTCACGGCGCTGACCGGGGTGAGATGGGAAGGGGCGAGCGCTTCCGGTACAACGCTCCCCTCTCCCACTCCCGGCATGAGCCGGTCCTTCCCAGGAAGTGCCTCGTGACACGAACCCCGTGGCTTCATCGCCTTGTGCTGTGCTTGTGGGTCGCCATGCCGATGGCCGTCGCACACGCGCAGGACACGGTCAGCGATGTGGCCAGGATCGAGGGGGACATCCTCCCCGACCTGGCCAGCAAACGGACCGGCAGCCAATCAAGAACCGCCGCCTCCACGTCCGCCACCCCCCTCTGGAACTACAAAGACCCGCAGGACAGCAAGGCCGTGCTGGTCCCCTATGTCATCAAGGCCGGTCTCCCGGCAGCAACGAAGGCCAGCCTCGATGCCGCCATCGCCGACTTCAACAAGTTCACGTGCGTGAGACTCATTCCCCGCACCCAGCAACCCACCTATCTCTCGTTCTTCGATGGAAGGCCAGGCGACTGCCATTCATACATCGGCATGCAAGGCATCGCAGATCAGCAAGTCAGCCTCGGACGCGGCTGTGGACAGAAAGGCGTTGTCATCCATGAGCTGATTCATTCCCTTGGCGGCTTTCACGAAATCAACAGGATGGACCGCGACAAGTTCGTGACGATCCACACCGACAAGATCCCGAAAGCTTCGCTGCCCAATTTCGCGAAGAACGCAGACTTCGACACCCAGGGTCTGCCTTATGACTACGCCTCCCTCATGCACTATCCAGGAACTGCATTCTCGAAGGACGGGAGCCGTACGTTCACTCCGAAGGATCCCAAAGCGTTGTCGGTGATCGGTCAGCGTGACGGCTTCAGCAAGTTGGACATCCAGAAGATCAACAAGCTGTACAAGTGTCCTGCCAGCCCCACCCCTTGACGCCTTCGCGGCAGCCCCCGAATCCGTCCAGAACGCCGTCCGCAGGGGGGCGATTGGCCGTCCGCCCCCTTGCATGAAGCATCCGGGCATGGGTTCCTTGCCCCCCGATGCACGACCGTGAACCGCTGGCCTCGCCGCTCCGTCCCCCCCATGGCCTGGAGGCGCTGGAAGACGCCCTCCGGCGCGACCTGGACATCCTCTCCTACCCCGCCCGCAGCTGGGTGCCCCCGCGCTCCACGCCGGACGGCCGCCGCATCCTGGACGTGCTCATCGTCGGAGGTGGCCAGAGCGGCCTGGGCACCGCGTTCGGGCTGATGCGCGAGCGCGTGACGAACGTGCTCGTGCTGGACGACGGCAAGGACGGCTTCCACGGCCCGTGGAAGACCTTCGCGCGGATGATCACCCTGCGCACGCCCAAGTACCTGACGGGCCCCGACTTCAACATCCCCAACCTCTCCTTCCGCGCCTGGTACGAGGCGCAGCACGGCGAGGAGGGCTTCCGCCAGGTCGCCCTCATCCCGAAGGAGCTGTGGGCGGACTACCTGCTCTGGTACCGCCGCGTCCTGGCCATCCCCATCCGCTGCGGCACGAAGGCCGGCGCCCTGCACTGGCGCGCGGACCTGGACTGCTTCGAGGTCCCCATCACCCACGCCGGTGAAACGGAGACCCTGCTCGCGCGCAAGGTGGTGCTGGCCACCGGCATCGACGGCTCCGGCCGCTGGGAAGCCCCTCCGGAAGTGCAGCCCCTGCCCCGCTCCCTGTGGGCCCACACCCACGACCCCATCGACTTCGAAGCGCTGCGCGGCAAGCGCATCGGCGTGCTCGGCGCCGGGGCGTCCGCGTTCGACAACGCCTCCGTGGCGCTGGAGACGGGCGCGGGCCGGGTGGACCTGTTCTACCGGCGCAAGAAGCTGCCCAACGTCAATCCCTACCGGTGGGCGGAGTTCGTGGGCTTCCTGCGCCACCACGGCGACCTGCCCGACAAGGACCGCTGGCGCTTCATCCGGCAGATCATCGAGATGGGGCAGCTCCCGCCGAAGGACACGTTCGAGCGCGCGCGCCGCTCCTCCGCCTTCCACCTGCACGCGGAGAGTCCGTGGCTGGAGGTGAAGCAGCAGGACGGTCAGGCCGTCGTGCGCACCCCGCACGGCACGCACACGTTCGACTTCCTCATCATCGCTTCGGGCTTCACCACCGACCTGTCCATGCGGCCGGAGCTGGCGGAGCTGCACCCGCACATCGCGCTGTGGAAGGACCGCTTCACGCCGCCGGAGAACGAACGGCACGCGGACCTGCTGCGCCACCCCTACCTGGGCTCCTCCTTCGAGTTCCAGGAGAAGCAGCCCGGCGCCGCGCCGTGGATCCACGGCGTGTTCAACTACACGTTCGGGTGCCTGCTCTCACTGGGCTTCGGCGGCGCGAGCATCTCCGGCATGAAGTACAGCCTGCCCCGGCTGGTGGGCGGCATCACCCGCCAGCTCTACACCGACGACAGCGAGCAGCACTTCCGCGCGCTCGCCGACTACGCCATGACGGAGTTCGAGCCGTGAGCACCTCCCTGACCGTGTTTCGCAGCGAGCGCATCGTGACGCCCGAAGGCATCCGCGCTGGTGCCGTGGTGGTGCGCGACGGGCGCATCGAAGGCATCCACGCCACGGTGGACGTGCCGCGCGGCGCCCAGGTGGTGGACGTGGGCCGCGACGCGCTGCTGCCAGGCATCGTGGACAGCCACGCGCACATCAACGAGCCCGGCCGCACCGACTGGGAAGGCTTCGCGACGGCGACCGCGGCGGCCGCGGCGGGCGGCATCACCACCGTCGTGGACATGCCGCTCAACTCCATCCCGGCGACCACGTCCCTGGCCGCGCTGCGCACCAAGGCCGACGCCGCGTCGGGCCAGTGCGCCATCGACTACGGCCTGTGGGGCGGCGTCATCCCCGGCAACGCGGGCGAACTCCAGGCCATGGTCGACGCGGGCGCCCCGGGCTTCAAGGCGTTCCTGGTGCACTCGGGCGTGGACGAATTCCCCGCCGCCACGCGCGACGTGCTGGACGTCGCCATGCCCCTCCTCGCGAAGGCCGGCGTGCCCCTGCTGGTCCACGCGGAGCTGACGGACCACGAGCCGCCCTTCGCGGGGGACGTGCGCGCCTACGCCAGCTATCTGGCCTCGCGCCCGGCCGCCTGGGAGGTGGACGCCATCCGGATGATGATCGACCTGTGCCGCAAGCACCGGGCGCCGGTGCACATCGTCCACCTGTCGGCGGCGGACGCGCTGGACGACATCGCGAAGGCGAAGGCGGAGGGCCTGCCCTTCACGGTGGAGACGTGCCCGCACTACCTGACCTTCAGCGCGGAGGAGATTGAAGCCGGCGCCACGCACTTCAAGTGCGCCCCGCCCATCCGCGAGGCGGAGAACCGCGAGCGGCTGTGGCGCGCGGTGGCCAG
>SECN01000349.1 GCA_004173515.1 Myxococcaceae bacterium
CGCTCCACGAAGCGCGACAGGTAGCTGCCGATGCCCATGGCGAACAGGTAGCCGCCGATGACGGTGGAGAACTGGGTGATGCTGTCCCCCAGCAGGTAGCTGGCGAGCGTCCCGACGATGAGCTCGTAGATGAGCCCACACGTCGCGATGACGAGGACGGTGAGAAACAGCAGCGTCTTGTTCAAAGCGTCACGTCGTTCAACCGCTGATGGCCGCCGCGATGATGATGGCCAGTCCCAGGATGAAGGAGCCGATGACGATGCCCAGCGCCGTGTTCTGGTCGACCTCGATCTCCTTGTGCACGTCGTACGGGAGGATGAGGCGGATGACGTAGAAGCCGGCCACGAACACCACCAGACCGATGAGCGAATAGAGGACGCTCGCCAGCACTCCCTGCAGGGTGACCACCACTCCGAGCAGCAGCATCACTTGCCTCCCATGAATCCACCGGTCCACAGCAGCACGCCGCCGGGGCCGCGCCGCACATCGCCTGTCACCCGCCCGCGCTCCTCATTGCTGAAAGGAGCCCAGCCCGTATAGGTCGCCCACGCATACGCCAGCAGCACGACCCCACCCAGGTACCTCATCGTCCACCTCCACCGTGCTCCCCTTGAAGGGAGCCCTACTGCAGGTTGCTTTCCTTCCAGCGCTCGGTCTCGAAGCCATGGGAGCTGATGAACGACAGCCCCGGCCCCAACAGCAGCAGCACCAACGCGATGCCGAACCAGCTCTCGTTCGGCGTGTCGTGCGTCAGCTTCACCTGGTAGCCGATGCCTTGCAGGTTCGACTTGAGCTTCAGCGCCGGGTCGAACGACGTGGTGGTGCGCAGCACGTACGTGCCCTTGGGCACCGTGGACAGGTACACGCTGCCGTGGTTGCCACCCTCGCTCCAGGAGCCGTCGCTGTCGCGCCCGTGGTAGTAGCTGACCTCTTCGTAGAAGCTCACCACGTCCTGCGTCTCCTGGTTCACCAGGTCGCCCTGCACACCCACCCACGAATTGTCGAGCGCGATGGCCATGGTCACCTCCGCGCGGATGTTGCCGTCGCGCGTGAGCTCGAACGGTTCGCTGAAGTGCATGGCCGTGGGCGTGCCTGACGCCGCGTCCGGGGCCAGCCGCACCTGGAGGTCCAGCACTTGCGCGTTGAGCGCCCGCGCGTGCAGCACGGCCGACAGCGCGAACAGCCCCACCAGCCAGACCGCCGTCCATTTCAGCGTCGTCCACAACGCCGCCCGGCGCTTGTTGGGCTGGCTGGGCGCGATGCCGCGAGGACGGGGCAGCGGCTCCTTCAGCTTGAACGCGTCGCGCACCTGCTCCGGCGTCAGGTACTCGCCGTGGGTGTACGTGACTTCGTTGTCGGTGGCGTCCTCGCTCAAGGAGTACGGCGGCGCGACATATTCGGTCGCATGGGCCGTCTCGCCCTTCGTCACCTTCCAGTAGAACTCGCCCACCACCGCGTCGGTGACGGCCTCGACGGACTGGAAGGCCTTGTAGCGCCGGCCTTCGTAGAACGCGGAGACATGCGGGACGACCTCCGCGTCACCGGCCGCCAGCGGCTTCAGGAACACCCAGTGGCCGGTGGACTCCATCAGCCACGTGAAGCCGCGCGCCGGGTGGTAGAGCAGGTACTCCAGCCACGGGTAGCGCGTGCCCTCCACCACGCACGAGCGCTCCTGGTAGCCGATGCAGATCCACTCCACCCCGTCGAGCGTGCCCTTCGCGCCCAGCGGGATGTCGGCGGGGAGCTCCGGCCTCTGGAGCAGCTTGAGGAACTTGAGCTTGCCCTGGCTCGCGTCCATCAGCGCGCCGCAGTACGGGCACGCCACGCGCAACGTCTGGTCTGGCGCGCGCAGCTCCAGCGGGCCGTTGCAGTTGGTGCACCGGGCCTGCTGCAACTGCGCCTTGCGCACGCGCGGTCGCAGGTCCCCGGCGGGGATGCCCAGTTGCGCCAGCTCCAGCTTCTGGCCCAGGAACACCTCCGGGTCGCGGTCGCGCGAGCCGAAGTCCAGCGACACGAACAGGCCCCGGGGGCCCGTGGCGTCCACGTACCAGGAGTCCTGCGACGGATCGACGTCGCTGGGGAGCTGCCCCTCCGCGGCGGTCACCTGCCCGTGGCCGCGCTCCTCCACCACCAGGGGGCGGTTGCGCAGGCGCAGGCGCTCACCCGGGTGGAGCGAGTCCAGTTGCAGGCCCTCCTCCACGCCGCCGTCGAAGAGCAGGTGGAAGGCGCCCTCGGACTCGCTGAGCCAGCCGGTGCGGCCGTCGGACATCTCCACGTACCACTCGTCCCAGGGACCGGCGCCGTGGTCCTTCTGGAGGTGGCCCACCAGTTGGTAGGAGGTGCCGTTGACGCGCCCCTCCAGGCCCAGGCGCAACGGGGAGTCGGTCTCCACGACGCGGGCCACCTGGCCGTGCGCCTCCAGCTCCGCGCCGGCGCGCGCGACCACGGTCTGGCAGTGGCCGCAGACCACGACCTGCGCCGAACCGGCGGTGAACTCCACGCTCGCCCCACACGACGGACACGCCCCCTGCGTCACGCCTCCACCCCTCTCGACAGCTCACGCACGCGGCAGGACGTGGCCCCCAGGAAGCGGGCCACCAGCGCGTCGAAGTCCGGACGCGCGCGGGTGCGGCAGCAATAGACGTTGAGCGCGGCGAAGCCGTGCTCCGGAAAGGTGTGGACGGTCAGGTGGCTTTCGGCCAGCAGCGCCAGTCCGGTGATGCCCCCGGGCTCCGGGAAGACGTGCCACTGGGGCTGGCCCACGACCTTGAGGTCCAGGGTGACGACGAGCGCCTCGAAGAGGGCCGCCAGCGCGGGCGCGTCCTTGAGCCTCTCCGGCGAGCAGCCGCTCGCGTCAACCAGCCATTCCTGTCCGGTTGTCACAGGGGAAACCTCCGGGGATGGACGCACTCTTTAGCACGCCGTGGCCATGTCGAAAGCCGCTAGGATGCGCCCGCCATGCGCACCTCATTCCTGACCGTTGGTTTCCTCTGCCTCACCCTGACCGCGTGCTCCAAGGACAAGGAGTCCGAAGGCGGCAAGGCGTCCCCCTCCAACCCCGCGGCGGCCCCCCGCACGGTGAGCCTGCAGACGGACGCGGCCGCCGCGAAGGGCTTCCAGAAGAAGGCCCTGGAGGGCCAGGACCTCTGGGCCACCATGGAGACGAACCAGGGCACCATCGTCCTGAAGCTCTTCTCCAAGGACGCGCCCAAGACGGTGTCCAACTTCGTGGGGCTCGCGACCGGCGAGCAGCCGTGGATCAGCCCCAAGACGCGCGAGCGCGTGGAGGGCACGCCGCTGTACGACGGCGCCATCTTCCACCGCGTCATCCCGGGCTTCATGATCCAGGGTGGCGACCCCACGGGCACGGGCATGGGCGACCCGGGCTACCGCTTCGGGGACGAGTTCAAGAGCATGCGCGGCTTCGAGAAGCCGGGCCTGCTGGCCATGGCCAACGCGGGCCCGGGCACCAACGGCAGCCAGTTCTTCATCACCACCGGCACGCCGGACTACCTGAACGGCAAGCACACCATCTTCGGTGAGGTGGTGAAGGGCTACGAGGTGGTGGAGAAGATTGGCAACGTGCCGCGCAACCGACGGGACAAGCCCGACGCGGACGTGGTCATCCAGCACATCGCCATCAGCGACGCGCAGCCGTGAGCCTCCGTCCGCGCGCGGTGCGCACGAAGCTGGGGGAGCTGAACTGCGTCGTGGTGGACGCGCTCCCCGAGGGCGTGAAGCCGGAGCTGGTGGTGGTGCTCAGCCACGGCTTCGGCGCGTCGGGCACGGACCTGGTGGGGCTGGGGCCGGAGCTGATGACCGCCGCGCCCCGGCTGGCGGAGGCAGTGCGCTTCGTGTTTCCGGAAGCGCCCCTGTCGCTGGAGAACCTGGGCATGCCCCAGGGAAGGGCGTGGTTCGCGCTGTCGCAGTCGGTGTTGATGGGACAGCAGCGGGACTGGGAGGAGTTCGCCCGGGAGGTGCCTCCGGGGATGCCCGCCGCGCGCCGCGCGTTGATGAGCACGGTGGCAGCGCTCCAGCAGCCCTTCCATCGCATCGTGCTGGGAGGCTTCAGCCAGGGCGCGATGATGTCCACGGACGTGGCGCTGCGGCTGGAGGAGTGTCCCGCTGGCCTGTGCCTGCTGTCCGGGGCGCTGGTGGCGGAGGAGGAGTGGAAGCCGAAGGCCCGGGCCCGGCCGTCGCTGCCGGTGTTCCAGGGACACGGCCGTCAGGATCCGGTGCTGCCCTTCCAGGAAGGCGAGCGCCTGCGCGACCTGCTGACCGGGGCGGGGATGCCGGTGGAGTTCCTACCTTTCGACGGTGGGCACACCATCCTCACCGAGGAGCTGGAGCAGCTGGCCGCGTTCCTCGTGAAGCGACTGGACGGACGCTGACCCGCGGGACGGAGGACGCGTGTATCAGGCGAAGGAGCTGACGGTGTCCACGCGGGGCCGGGGCCTCGTGGACATCACCGACGAGGTGCAGCGGGCGGTGAAGGGCACGGGCATCCGCGACGGCCTGTGCACGCTGTTCCTGCACCACACGAGCGCGTCGCTGATCATCAGCGAGAACGCGGACCCTGTCGTGCAGCGCGACCTGGAGGCGTTCTTCTCCCGGTTGGTGAAGGACGGCGACCCGTTGTTCCAGCACGACGCGGAGGGGCCGGACGACATGCCCGCGCACGTGCGCTCGGTGCTGACGCAGGTGACGTTGGGCATCCCGGTGAAGGACGGCGAGGCGGACCTGGGCACGTGGCAGGCCGTCTACGTCTGGGAGCACCGCACGTCGCCGCACCGCCGCCGCGTCACCGTGTCCGTGCTGGGCGGCTGAGCTTCCGTCACAAATCGCTGGCGGTGGCGACCACGGGTGCGCCGCCCCGGCGCTTCTTCGGCTGCACGCGGGCCTGTCCCCGGATGCGCACCCAGGTGCCGGGGTCGTTCGGCATGGCGTGGGCCATGGACCAGCCGGTGGGGACATCGGGCGTGGTCCATCCGTAGAGGACGCGCGCGTCCTTCGGGGCCAGGTTGATGCAGCCGTGGCTCACGGGTTCCCCGAAGCGGTCGTGCCAGTAGGCGGTGTGCAGCGCGAAGTCGCCTTCGAAGAACATGGTCCAGGGCACGGTGGCGACGCGGTAGCTGGCGCTGCCCATGCTGCCGGTCATGTCGGCCTCGGCGAACTTCACCCAGATGCGGAACAGGCCCTCGGGGGTGTCGGTGCCGGGGCTGCCGGAGGAGATGAGCGTGGCGTAGACGGGACGGTCGCCCTCGTAGGCGATGAGCACCTGGGACTCCAGGTCCACGTCCAGCCACCGCGCGCCGGGCTCCACGATGGACGGGGACGCCAGCGACCACGCGACGTGCAGGTCGTCGCGGGCCACCCAGTGGTCCTCCGCGATGCGCACCCACTGGCCATCCGGAGACAGCTCGCGCACGGACACGAGGGTGCGGGGCGGGAGCACCGTCTCACGGTCGGCGAGGGAGTCCGGGGCCACGCGCACGACGACATCCGAGCGGGGCGCGCTGCGGGACTGGGCCCAGGCGAAGGGCATGGGGAGGGAGGCGAGGGCTTCCGCGTCCAGGCCGCTGAAGTCGGAGGGGCGGTGTTCGCGCAGCACGCGCGCTTCGAAGTACTGGCCGTCCGACGTGCGCCAGAAGGTGCGACGGCCGACCTTCACCTGGCCCAGGAGCTTCACGGTCACGGAGCCCTTGAGCAGCACGCCCTGCTTGCGCCTGCGAGCGAGCGCGAGGCTCGGGTAGGCGCGCACGCGGCGGCCCACCACGCGCGCGTAGATGCCGGGCGTGAGCGCACCGTCCTCCACGCGAGGCAGCGTGCGCACGCGGGGCTCGCGGAAGTTCTGTTCCAGGTAGCGCTCGCATACCCAGCCACGGGGTTGCAGGTGCACCCACGTTTCACAGTCGGGGCCGCGCATCGCGCCCTCCTGCCACGTCACGCGCATGTCCTGGGCGACGGTGCCCAAGGGAAGCGAGTCCTGCCGGGGCTCCGAGCGCACCGCGATGGAACGGCGCACGCGCAGCGAGCCCGCGTCCGGCGCGTAGGCAATGGCATAGGGCTCCATGCCCGCGTCGAGGATGGCGAGCGGTTCTTCGGGTACGGGGGCTTCGTCGGAGTCCGGATCCACGGCGGGCGGCGCTCCGTTTGTCCCTGAGCCCATGTCCGCGATGGGTGGCGTTCCGTTCGGGCCAGAGCCCACGTTCGCGACAGGTACGGGTCCATTCGGGCCGGAGCCCAGGTCCACGATGGGCGCGCCACCCGGCAAGGGTCCTACGGCGACAGGCGGCACGGGGTCCTGCGCGAAGTCATCCGCATCGAGCAGCGGTTCACCATCGGGTCCAAGTTCCAGCACGGGGACGTCGGACTCGGTGATGACCTGCGTTTCCTCCTCGCCCGGCAGGGCCTCCGGGTTCGAGCCACGGGACGGGGTCTGCGAGAGCGAAGGCTCCAGCGACAGCGCGCCACTCGCGCCTCCGTCCTCCGAGAGTTCCGCGGGTTCGATCAGCGCCGAGGCCGTGGCATGCGCCACGCCGCCATCCTCGGACGGCTCCGGCGTGGTGGCCTGCCATGCGGAACGCAGCGCTTCAGCGGACTGCGTCGGGAGAGGTTCGGCATCGGGCGACGAAGCCCCGGACGCCAGCTCCGTCGCGGCGCGAGCACTGCCCGCATCCACCGGAACCATGGGTGCGGGCGGCTCCACTGGAGCGCACGCGAAGAGCATCAAGGGAAGTCCGAGCGGGAACCAGCGGCGCATACAGGCCGCTACGGTACGGGTCCACGCCGACATCCTCAACGTCGGCCCAGGTGCGATCTCCTGCGCGCGAGACCGCGTGGGTGGGCAGGCCTTGCGCCCTCAGCGGTGATTGGCACGCTTGGCGGAATCGGAGCTTTCAAGCAGCCCAGCGTTCAACCCACCAGGACGTAGAGGAAATGATTCTTGCGCGTCCTGCTCAAGCTCTCTCCCCCATCGCGGATGTTCTCGATGGACACCTTGAATCGGCACTCACGGGCGTACTTGATCAGCGCTCGCTCAAGCTCTTCAGCGATTGGCGTCGACCACGCGTCGTAGAGCAGCACCATCTTTTCCCAACCGTCGTCCCGGTCGAGGTGCTGGTCCCAGCGGTCCTCCGGCCATGCCGTCACCCCGATGTAGATTCGCTCCCAGTTGTACCGATACCCATTGAGACTGCGCTTGAGGTGATAGAGCGCCTCATCCGCAGGCGCATCAATGATGTTCTCTTCGATCATTCGCCCCCCCTTACAGCAGTCCTCTGACAGCCCCTGTCAGCTCCGTCCCTCGGCGGGAGGAATGCCCTCCGGCGCCTCGGGCGTCTCCAGCAACTTGTAGAGCGTCTTGCGGTCCACGCCCAAGAGCCGCGCCGCTTCGCTCTTGTTGCCGCCCACGTGCTGGAGCACATGCGCCGCGTACCGCCGCGACAGCTCCGCGAGGCTCGGCAAGTCCCCCGCGAGTCCGGTCAGCCGCTTGGGCGCGTCACCGATGGGCTCCGGGAAGTCCGGCGGCCCCAGCACGCCCGTGACGTTCAGCGCGAGCGCCCGCGCCATCACGTTCTCCAACTGCCGCACGTTGCCCGG
>SECN01000350.1 GCA_004173515.1 Myxococcaceae bacterium
ACCAGCGCGAACAGCGTCGCGCCTTCGATGAGCGCCGCGGCGATGATCATCGTGGTGCGGATGTCGCCGCCCGCGGCCGGCTGACGGCCCGTGGCGTCCATGGCGGCGGCCGCCAGCTTACCGATGCCGAGCGCGGCGCCGATGATGGAGAGACCCGCGCCGATACCGGCGGCGAGGAAGGCAAGAGCGATGTTGGTCATGGGAACACGTGCTTTCGGGTGAGGCAGGACCCGCTTGTGGGGGGGGGTCGTGAAATCCCTTTAGGACTACCTCCGACGGCCTTTCGAACCGCCGGGTCTTCAACCGGGGCGCGCCGTGCTCCAGGCGCCCCGTCCAGTCAGGCCGGGATGCTTCCCCGGCTTAGATGTGATGCGCCTTGCCGTGGTCGTGGCTGGCGCCACCTTCCGCGTGGCCGTGGCCGTGGTCGTCGTGGTGACCCATGGCGACGCTCATGCCGATGAAGAGCGCGGACAGCATGGTGAACACGTACGCCTGCACGAAGGCCACGAACAGCTCCAGCAGGTAGATGCCGAAGGCGAACGGCACGCTCACCAGCGCCACCGCCGGGCTGCGGAGCATGAAGATGAGGCCCAGCAGGAAGAAGATGACGATGTGGCCCGCCAGCATGTTGGCGAAGAGTCGGATGGTGAGGGCGAAGGGCTTGGTGAACAGGCCCAGGAACTCCACCGGAGGATGAAGAAGAACGCGGTGAGCAGATAGGGCACGTACCGGGGGCCCTCCTCCTTGCCGATGTTCTTGATGGCCAGCTCGTCGCGCACGAAGAGGACCAGCAGCTCGAAGAGGTTCGCCGCCGTGCCACGGGGGACCAGCTTCGTCTTGTCGCGGTTGCTCCACACCATCAGCGAGCCGATGAGGATGAGCGCCGCCAGCCACATCATCACCGTGTGCTTGGTGATGGAGAGGTCCACGCAGCCGGCGCCCAGGCCCGGGTACACCTCGCCGTGGCCGCCGTGCGGGGCCGCCACCGGCGCGCAGGCGCCCTCGTGCAGCGGGATGAAGATGCGCGGCAGGTGGATGGCGATGTGGTTGTGGCTGAGCGGGATCTCGAACTCGTACTCATTCGAGTCGGCCACGTGATGAAGGATGTAGCCGGCGACGTCCTCGCCCTCGGCGTCCTTGCTCTCGTTCGCGTAGCCGTGCTCACCGGCCTGGTCGGAGGCCCACACGGAACCCGCGAACAGACAGGCGAACAGCACCATTGCCTTGCGCATCACTCGTCTCCGCCCGCCGGGTCTTTCGACGCGGCCATCACGTAGCTGACTTCGATCCACTGCAGCGCGAAGTAGACGCCGAAGAAGCCGCCCACGAACGCGATCGCGCTCAAATTCCGGGACACCACCCACGCCAACCCCAGCCCCACGCCCACGCCTCTCAGCGCGAACACCACCCCGACCACCTTCAGCGCGGCCTTGAGGTCCGCCTTCGCCAGCGCCCGCCGCTTGAGCAACAGCGCGAGCAGGCCCGCCACCGACGACACCCCGACGCCCAGCAGCGCCGCGACCCGGTCCTCCGCCACCTTCGGCAGCGCCGCCGCCACCACCGCGCCCACGCCCATCACCGCCACCGCCAGCCCCGCGTGCGCCCAGAAGGGGTCACGCGCCTGCTGCCCGTCCCGCCCCGTCACTTGCGCTTCCCCAGCCGCGCCATCGCGTGGAGGAAGCCGTAGAACCCGACGCCAATCCCCACCAGGGACAGGCTCAGGAGCAGCCAGGGGGACGTCCCCAGCCACTTGTCCAGGAAGTACCCTCCCAGGACCCCCACCACCGCCCCGCCCACCAGCTTCCAGACCGCGGAGATGTACGGCTCCGCCGCCCGCATCTGCCGGGCCGTCTCGCCCAGCTCACTGCCCGGCGCGTCGGCCCGTTCCCGTGGCTCCTGGTCTGCCATGCGGACGCCTCACCAAACCCTGGGAAAGTCTTGGGTTTCTCTTCGCCAACCCCGACCCCGCCCATACCCGCGCGGGCGCCGCTTAGCACCGAATGCGCGGCGCGTGCAACCGCTACGGGGACCCGGGAGCTGGCGCTGGCAGCAGGGATTGCCGCACCCGCAAGCGCAGCTACCACGCCCTGGAACGAAAGGGGGGTTTCTCCTCTGACGCCGCGCGGGAGGCGGCGAGCGGGCCGGGGAGCGTCCGGTGGATCAGCAACGGTCTTGCTCCAGGGGTGACGGCCGGTCGGGCGGCCCGCCTGCCGCCTCTACGCGCCCGGTGTGGGCGTCCCCAGCTTGCCGGAGGACCCGCTGGACGCTTTCTTGTTTGAGGAGTCACCCATGCCGAAGCCGCTCGAGCTCACCTCGCCGCAGTTCAAGGACGGGATGCCCATCCCCATCGCCTACACCGGCGAGGGCGAGGACAAGGCGCCCCCCCTGCACTGGGAGAACCTCCCCCCGGGGGCGAAGAGCCTGGCGCTCATCGTGGAGGACCCGGACGCCCCGGACCCGGCCCACCCGCAGCGCACCTTCTGCCACTGGGTCCTCTACAACCTGCCCATCAACGCCCAGAGCCTCCCGGACGGGGCCACGCTGGACGTGCTGCCGGACGGGGTGAAGCTGGGGCTCAACGACTTCGAAAAGCAGGGCTACGGCGGCCCCATGCCGCCCGTGGGCAGCCACCGGTACTTCTTCCGGCTGTACGCCCTGGACACGGTGCTGCCGGACCTGGGGAAGCCCAACCGCGCGGAGCTGCGCGAGGCCATGGACGGCCACATCCTGGGCGAGGCCCAGCTCATGGGCACCTACGAGAAGGTGCACCACCAGGGCAAGGGCGGGTCCTCCGACAAGCCGTCCACCCGCCGCGACGGCAGCCGCAACCACTGAGCGCGGCCTTCATCTCGGTTCAGGGAACGGGCAGCTCGCGCAGCATCGCCGCGGGCAGGCCCGGCACCTTGAGGTACTCCACGCGCGTGGGGCGGGCCTCCACCGGGGGCCAGCCCGGCGCGTCCAGCGCGGCGATGAGCCCCAGCACCGGGAAGTCGAAGGGCTCCACGCGGGGGCCCACCGGGGGCATGGGCAGGAGCCCCCACGCGAGTGACAGGCGCAGCCGCTCGCAGCGGGCCACCTGGGGAAGGTAGGCCGGCAGGCGTTGGACTTCGGGGAGTCCCGATTCCAGGAAGTGGCACCAGGCGATGGCCTCCTCGCGGTTGAGCACCTCCGGCAGCACGTCCTGGAGGAAGGCCCGACGCAGCGGCGCCAGGTCCGGCCGCTTCGCCTCGTCCACCCAGGGGAGCTGTTCGCGCACGCGCTCGGTGCGGTGGTGGTCCATCATCCGCCCGGCGCGGTCCACCACCGTCCGGTCCACGCGACCGAGCGCCTCCCGCTCCCCCGGCGTCAGCGCCAGCGGCGACAGCGTCTGGGATGCATCCCGTGTCCACGCCTCGCGGAAGCGCGGATCCACGTGCAGCCGCGCCAGTGCTTCCAGCGTCTGTGGATAGCCCATGGTCGTGTCCCTCTCAGGCCGCGTTCGCGCCGCAGCGTTGGAGGATGGCTCGCGCGCGTGCCAATTCCTCCACCAGCCGCGCGAAGGGCGGAAAGCCGCTGTCCATCTCGAAGTTCACGCCCCGCACCGGGCAGCGCGGCGCCACGTATTCCAACAGCCGCCATACCTCCTCCGGCGACGTCTCGGAATGGCTGTCCAATCGCAGTCCTTCCATCGTCATGCCGCCCGCCAGGTGGATCTGCACCACCCGGTCCAGGGGCAGACGGTCCAGGAAGTCATACGGGTCGAACCCGTGGTTGGCCGCGTTGCAATACAGGTTGTGCAGATCCAACAGCAGCCCGCAGTCGGCGCCCTCCACCACGCGGCGCAGGAAGTCCGCTTCGTCCAGCGTGTTGAGCGGCGTGTGGAAGAGATACGCGATGTTCTCCACCACGAAGGGCACGCCCAGGTCCGCCTGGGCCGCGCGCACGTTTCTCACGCAGGTGGCCACCGCCTCGTCCGTCAGCGGCACCGGCGTGAGCGCGCGCAGGGGCAGGTCCCCCACGCGCGTGAAACACAGATGGTCTCCGTGCCACACGCTCTTCGTCCGCTGGGTGATGCGGCGCAAGCCCTCGCGGTAGCCGGGCGCGTCCGCGCCATCCGAGCCCACCGAAAGCTCCAGGCTGTGGCCCACCAGCGGATAGCGCTTCGCGAGCAGGTCCAAGCGCCGCTCGGAGTCCGGGGTGAGCGGCAGGAAGTGCTCGGGCGTCACCTCCAGCCAGTCCACGCCGGGGTTGCCGCGCGCCAGGTGCGGATTGAGGTCCCAGCGGTAGCTGAGCCCCACGCCAAGGAAGGGAAGGCCCACGGTGCGCTCGCTCCCCTCAGCCCCGCCGCCGGGCCATCACCTGGAAGTGCTGGCCCAGGACGGCGAAGCCCTCGTGCGCCAGCTTCTCCTGCATCGCCAGGATCTCCTCGCGCGCGGACCACGCGTCCCAGGGCTTCTCCTTGCTGCCCCCGCGCGCCGCGGCCATGGCGTTGAGCATGTCGAAGAACATCACCGGCTTGCCGAAGATCTCCAGCAGCTCCGCGCCCGCGTCCGCCACCGTCTGCTCCAGCTCGCGCACCGTGAACGCGTGCACCGGCAGGCCGTAGGGACACGTCGTCCTGCCGTCCAGGAGCGTGCGGAACGCCTCCTCGGGCCGACCCATCTTGAGGGCGCCAGAGAACGCCTCGTAGCGGTTGTCCACGCCCAGCACCACAGGCGCGCCCGGCTTCGCCACGCGCACCAGCTCCTTCACCGCGCGGGGATACGCGTCCAGGCAGTAGGACACCGGGTCGCCTTCGCAGAACACCAGGTCGAACGCCGCGTCCGGCAGCTCCAGCGCCGCCACGTTGCCCTCCACGAAGGCCACCCGGTCCAACAGGCCCTTCGCGCCGAACTGCGCGCGCGCCCCGTCCAGCATGCCCGGGGAGATGTCCAACACGGTGACGTGGTGGCCCGCCTCCGCGAAGCGGGTGCCGAACTTGCCCCCGCCTCCGCCCGCGTCCAGCACGCGCCAGGACGTGCCGTCCTTCGGAAGCAGCGCCTCCACCGGTTTCCAGGTGAGGTGCTCGTAGGTGAGCCAGAACAGCTTGATGGCCATGGCGTTGGGGCCACCCTGCTCATACTTCGGGGACACCTCGTCGTAGCGGCGCTTGAGGCTGGCGGCGTCGGCGGTGCTCATGGGGGTGCCTGCTTTCAGTAGTTGAAGGAGATCTTCGACAGGATCCGCCGCTCCTGGGAGCCGGCGAAGGGCTGATCCGTGTAGACGAGGAAGATGTCGCTCCATTGGCGGTAATGCCAACCAATCATCGCGTCCAGGAACGTGCCCTTCACGGCGTTGTAGTCCGCCAGCTCATACACGTCCCCCTTCTGCAACGTCAGACGCGCATAGAGGTCCGGGCTGAAGTGGTAGCGCAGCTGCGCGTAGCCGGAGAAGCTGTAGCCGTCACCGGACGTGCCGAAGAGGTCGCTGTTCTCCGGCACGCCGAAGTTGCGCGTGTAGAAGCCGCTGAAGCGGGCGACGATGTGCGGCCCCACCTTGAAGTTCACCGCCCCGTTCAGGCCGCGAATCTCTCCGCCCATGAAACGGCCGCCCAGGGCGGTCAGCGTGTAGCTCTGCCAGTCGTGCGGGAACAGGGTGAAGCCAAACGTGCCCAGGCGGTTTCGGAACCCCTCGTTGTCGTCGTAGATGCCGTCGAAGATGAGCGCGAAGTCGTGGTGCAGGTACGGCTGGACGTTGAGCCGCTGGCGCCAGCGCGTGCGCTGGTGTTCGTGGTTGCGGCGCCACAGCGTGTCCCACGTCACGTCCAGCCGGGGCAGGAAGCGCCACTTGGGGAACGGGTTCAGGAACAGGTGCGAGTTGTAGCCCTGCTTGTCGATGACGGGCGTCCAGCCCAGCGGGTTCGCGTAGTTCTTCCCGATGTCCTCGAACTGCAACCAGAACTCCGACAGCGTGTCGAAGCGGTGCAGGCCCACGTGGTACGCGTCCGCGTCCACGTTGCCCAGCGGGCTCCAGCTCTTGAGCGCCTGCGCCTGGATGAAGAACTCCTCGAAGAGGTGGAAGTTGCCGTCCACGCCCACCGTCTGGAAATCCGAATCCCCGAAGAGGCCGCCCCGCCCGCTGCGGTTGAGCGCCACCAGCGAAATCATCGACCGCTTGCCGATGTCCTGCTGGAGCCGCAGCACGCCGGAGTTGACGTTCTCGAAGATGTCCCGGCCGTTGGCGTCCTTGCCGGTGAAGTCGCGGTGCTGGATGTCCATCATCGCGAAGTTCATGCCGCCCACCTTGCCGGTGAGCTGCAACCCGCCCCACACCCGGTCATGCGGCCGCAGCGCGATGCGGCGCGAGGTGAAGATGTTGATGGGCGCGATGAAGAGGTGCTCGCTCTCCAGGAAGAACTGACGGCGCTCGGGCAGGAGCGGCTGTTCGGTGTCCAGCAGCAGGAAGCCCTGGTCCGCCTCGGAGTCGCTGAAGTCCGGGTTGGCCGTCAGCTTCAACGACAGCCACGGGGCCGGGTCGATGCGCGCGTCCGCGCCCACGTTGGGCCGCAGGGCGCCGCGGTCGTCGTTGTACTTGAGCGCCACCGTGGTGGCCACGTACGGGGTGATGCTGAAGATGGAGCGAGGGTTGATGTCCTTGAGCCCGTCCAGGTGCGGATAGCGGCTCACCTTCGCGCTGTTCACCCCGTCCGGCGTCCAGTTGCTCCACTCCTGGTTGCGCGACTGTTCGCGGTCCAGGAGCATGCCGAACGTCATCTCCTCCTTCTTCTCGAACTGGAAGTTCGCGAAGGGGATGCGCACCTCCGAAATCCAGCCGTCCTTCACCACCGTGGACTTCGTCTCCCACTCGCCGCGCCAGTTGGTGGAGAACGCCTCGCCGTCGTCCACGATGCGCCCGTCGGTGCGCACGCCCAGCGGGTTGGTCCAGAAGTAGTACGCGTTGCGGTGGTCCAGGTACGTGTCCAGGATGATGGTGATGTTGTCTTCCTGGTGGAGGAACCCCTCGTTCTGCACCGTGTAGCCGGAGATGCGCTCCGGCTTCGAATCCAGACAGTGGAAGAGGAAGTAGAGGTTGTCCTTGTCGTAGAGGATGCGGACCTTGGTGTCGTCCGGCGCGGGACGGCCGTAGTCCACGCGCGTGAGGAACCAGCCGCCAATCTCCGGCGCCGTCAGCCACGCCGGCTCGTCCCCCTTGCCGTCGATGGTGATGACGTCCTTCGTCTGCGTCGCCGTGACCTTGTAGGTCGAATCGGCGAAACCCAGGGCGGGCACCAGCGCGACGCACAGCGCGGTGCCCCAGCGACACACATTTCGAAAGGGGCTCATCCGGGCTCCGAGTTGGGGTTGAGGGCGGTCAACGGCACCGCGACAGGCGAGACGTCGGAGGACTCGCGGACCCTCGACACACAGCCGAGGGCCAGCACGAAGGCCGCCGAGGACAGAAGGAATGTGAAGCCGATGCCGGCCCGCTGCGCGACGAAGCCGTAGGTGATGGGCGCGAGCACGCCCGCCAGCGCCGCGCTGGAGCCCAGCGCGCCCATGAACCGGCCGCGCTCCGTGGGCGACGGAACCTGCTCCACCACCAGCGCGGACGCGGAGCTGCGGTGCAGGCCGTCCGGCACCGCGAGCAGCACCCACGCCCCCACCAACGCGCCCAGCGCGTAGCCGTGCGGCAGCCACCCGGAGGCGCCGAGCACCGCCGCCATCACCGCCATGCCCGCCTGGCCCAGCGTGATGAGGCCCACGCGCCGGGGCAGCCGGTCCGACAGCCGTCCGCCAAAGGGCTGCACGAAGGCGAAGACCAGCCACGACACCGCCACCAACGGCCCCACCAGCTCCCGGGGCGCCCCCAGCTCCACCGCGTACAGCGGCAGGTACGTGGGAAACAGCGCCAGCGCGAAGGTGAAGAAGAACTGCCAGAGGAACAGGCCCGACAGATGCGGGTGGTGCTTCACATACGTGAAGGGAGACATGAGGCCCTGGAACGCCAGCGCCCAGCCCGCCCGCAC
>SECN01000809.1 GCA_004173515.1 Myxococcaceae bacterium
CCACGTCTCGTTCTGGCCCGTGAAGCCCGCCGCGTTCGCGATGCGGTACGCGCCGGTGACACCCAGCGTGGGCAGGTAGCTCAGGATGACGCCCGTCTTGTTGATGCGCGTCAGCTTCAAGCCCACTTCGGAGGCCTGCACGTCCGAGCGCTCCGCGAGCGCCTGGTTCACCAGCTCCTCCGGCGACGCCTGCGCGGGCACCTGCGGCTCCGGCGGCGGGGCCAGGTCGAAGTCCGGCTCCCGCTGGATGAGCGTGCCCAGCGCCAGCTTCAGGCCCGCGAGCGCGTTCTTCGCGCGCACCAGGTCCTGCTCCGCGCGCGAGCGGTCCAACTGTGCGCGCAGCAGCGCCACGCGCGTCACCGTGCCCGCGTCGAACCGGGCCTGGGTGTCCTTCTCCCGCGCCTGGGTCAGCTCCAGCAGCCGCTCCTGGGCCCGCAGCGCTTCCTGCTGCGCCGCGGCGCCGTAGTAGGCCTGCGCCACGCCGAAGAGCACCTGCCGGCGCGCCGTCTGCGTGTTGAGCTCCGCCAGCTTCACCGCCTTGTACGAGGCCGCGATCGCCGCCCAGAGCTGGGGCGCGATGATGGCCTGGCGCACCTCCGCCTGCGCACCCTGCTGGATGAGCGGCTGGATGACGATGTCCACCGGGCTCGAAGCGCTCCTGGGCAATCTTCAAATCGAGGTTCTGCTGACGGGCCGACTCCAGCGCCTCGTCCAGCGACAGTACAGGCGCCGCGGCCAGGGCGGCCGACAGGGAAAGCGCCAGAAGGGTACTCATACCGCCTTGACCTCCTCACCGACCCGCGGGAGCGCGAGGCGGATCCGTCCGGTGGACGACTGCGTTGCGTCATCTACCCGACCCTGGAGTCCCTTGAAAGTACTCCGCACTGTCGGATGATGGAATATCCGGAATGTAGTACCCCTCAAAGGTTGAGGGTGTCAATTGTTTATGCAAACCGTGTGAATTAGTGTGAAGGCACCATGAATGGACTTGGCGAAAGTCAGAACGAGCAGGCAGGGCGTCCGCCGGGGGCCCGTGCTCAAGGTGCGGAAGACGGGGAAGCAGGGCTCGCGCAGCAGGCGTGGACGCTCTTGTTCGAACTGCTGCACACGCACATGCGCAACTTCCCCGCGCTGGCGGCGGAGTTCGACCTGTCTCCGGTGCAGGCGCACGTCCTGCGGCAGTTGGGCGAAGGAGCGCTCGCGATGAGCACGCTCGCCACCTACCTGTCGTGCGACGCGTCCAACGTGACGGGGCTGGTGGACCGGCTGGAGGCGCGCAAGCTGGTGGAGCGGCGCAGCAGCGAACAGGACCGGCGGGTGAAGATGCTGGTGCTGACGGAGGCCGGCGCGGAGCTGCGCGGTCGGCTGATGGCGCGGATGGCCTTGCCTCCGCCCTTCATGGCCTCCATGCCGGAAGAAGACCTGCTGGCGCTGGGCGACATCATGCGCCGCGCGCTCAAGACGCAGTAGGCGGCGCGGGCCTTCGCGGGCCTCCGCGTCCCGGTCAGTCCAGCAGGAACGTGTACGAGTACTTCATCTCCGTGGCCACGGCCTCGCCGCCCTTGATGGCGGGCTTGAAGCGGAAGCGCCGGATGGCATCGCGCGCCGCTTCGTTGAGCCCGTAGCCGGGTCCGGAGATGACCTTCACGGTGCCCACCTTGCCGTCCGCGTCGATGGTGATGGACAGCGTCACCGTGCCCTCGATGCCGGCGCGGCGCGCCTCGTCCGGGTAGGGGATCTTCACCTCGGACGCGACGGTGGGCTCGGAGTCCACCTGGTACACGGGCACGTACTTGGGCGCGGAGTAGCCCTTCACGTCCTTGGGGTCCTTCGCGGTGCCGTTGGCCTTGCCGTAGGCCGTGTTGCCCACGGGCGCGGCGAAGGAGCCCGCGCTGGTGGTGGACGACATGGTCATGCCCACCACGAGCGGCGGCGGCTTGGCCTGCGGCTCCGGCGGCGGCGTGTCGTTGGGCGGGGGCGGCGCTTCCGTCGGAGGCGGGGGCTTGGGCGCTTCGG
>SECN01000351.1 GCA_004173515.1 Myxococcaceae bacterium
GGCCTGCTGTCGGTGGCGGCGCTGCGAGGGTGGGGGATTCCAGCCACGTTCGCGGCCCTGGCGCTGGTGGGCATGGGCGTGGGGCCGGCGGCGAGCAGCTCGCTGCTGGGGCCGCAGTCGCGGGCGCCGTGGCAGTACCGGGGCATCGTGACGAGCACGCTGTATTCGATGCGGCTGTTGGGCGGGTCGCTGGCGGTGGCGGCGCTGTCGCTGGCGCGAGGGCACTTCGCCACGCAGTTCGCCATCGCCGCGGGGCTCACGGCCCTCGCCGCGCTGGGCATGGCGCTGGCGGCACCGGGCCTGGAAGGCAACGTCCCGCGCGAGGGGTGAGGGCTACACTTCGGTGAAGCGCATGCCGGTGGCGCCGGTGGCCTCCAGGGCGTTCTTGAGGTCCTCGGAGACGATGAGGGCGATGGACCAGCCCCACGGACGGAAGATTTGGGCGTCGCCTGCTTTTGATGGGTCGATGCGCATGCCGTACACGGAGCGGTACTCGCCAATCCGGTCTGGCTGACCGTGTCTGGCCTCCCAGAAGCGGATCTCCTCGGAGTCCTTCTCGTTGATACAGCGGATGAGCTTGGTGGCGACGAACAGGACGTACTGATCGGGGTGGCCCTGGATGTCGACCGAGAAGAGCTGCACGTCGTTGGAAGCGCGCTCCGCGAGCACGGTCGCGATCTTGACGTGGACGATGGGCGTCATTCCTACGCCCGCGAGGGAGAAGTCCTGGGGCCTTCCTGGTTCCATGATGGGAATCCGGAGGTAGCCGGGTGCAGGAATGGGTTTCCCGTTCCCGAACATCCAGGGGTTATCGACCTCCACCGAGTTCGCATCGACCGGGTCGTCCAGGTACCAGTTCTCTTCCTGAACATCCGACTTAAGCTCAAAATACCGAGCAGCCATGATGGTTGAACCCTAACGTCCCTTACGCGGGGTCAGAAGACGGTTGAGGACCGTACCCGAAGCGTTGGCTTCCTCGGCAAGGTCCTGGAGTGCACTCGTCAGTGCATCGCGGCACTGCACCACGGTTCGGCAGTTTCTTGTGGCGTAGCTCAGCCGGCCCATCACGTACTCATGATACTCGCGTGGGTGTGGGCCTCGGTGGCCTTTCACTTCAACAATGTTCTCCGGATCATTCAAATCCATCCCAGCCTTCTTGAAGAGCTTCCGGAACAGCGGGGTCCATGGCCCACCGCGATTGGAGGACTTCTCGTTGCGGATGGTGGCCAGATGATGACGCTGTGTCCCCCGGGGCTTCGATGACATCGCCACCGCGTTGGGGGCGAGGGCGATGGTGAAGCCCTCGGCGGTCATCGCCACGGAGCGCACGCCGCCGATGGCGACGTACTGGAAACCCGCCTGGGTCTCCACCACGACCGCCGCCGGAGCGGAGCCGGGCAGCCCCTGCACCTTCGTCGCGAGCCCCACCGTGTTGCCCACGGCCACGGTCGCCAGCATCACGAACACTCGCGCCGCGTTCTCGCCCAGCACCTCTCCGTATGCCTCTCCTGCGTCGCGCACCTGGACGAACGTGGTGGCTCCGTCCACGTGGCGCACCAGGGTGATCCATCCGTCGAGGATGCTCCACACCGTGTCCACGCCCAGGTAGGCAATCGCCGTGGCGGTCATGAGGGCGGCGAGCCCCTTGGAAAAGGGCTCCGGCAGGGCCCAGAGCAGCAGGTACATCGTCACGGTGGAGGTCAGCGTGGCCAGCACCGCCTGGGGATTGGCCAGGTCCTTCAATGCCTCGGACGTCTCCTGCCACACGGAGTCCATGGCCACGGCCATCGCGAGTGCGTAGCGACCGTCACTTCCCAGCAGCGGTCCTTCCTCCAGCAGTCGCAGGCAGTCCCCGGCCTGTTTCCGCTTCTCGCACCAGCGCTTGTAGCCCCGCGTCAGGTCGTCGGACGCGTCCAGCAGGTGCAGATCGCGCCTCTCCTCCTCGCCCAGGGGAACAATCTGTCGGGTCCGCTCGCGAAATCCATACAGGCCACTGCGCTCGGGAAGTCCGAACAGCTCCCGGGCGGCTCGCATGGGGTTGGCGGCCGGACGCACGTCGCGCGCGAGCGCCTTCACGACCGTCTTGAATTCTTCCTCCCGGAGCCGGGACTCGGAGAGAGGGGCCCCTTCCTGCTCGCGAGGGGTGACGACGACCCGTACGCCGTCGTCCGTCTCCAGGCTCACACGCCGTGTCGTCGCGCAGCCCGACACGAGCATTCCCAGCAGCAGCGCCCACCCCAGCCGATTCATGCGGGAAGCCCCTATCGCGGTGCGCCCAGCTCCCGGAGGAAGAACCGACGCACGTCATCCAGATAGTACCGGCCCGAGGGCCCGGCGGGGCTATGCCCTTCTCCTGGCATGATCAACAGGTCGAAGTGCTTGTTCGCACGCACCAGCGCTTCGGCCATCCGCATCGTCGTGGACAGCGACGCGTTCACATCGCTCGTGCCATGCATCATCTTGAGTGCACCCTGGAGCTTGCCCGCCAGGGCTTCATTGGAACCCGCCGCGTAGCCCGCGGGATTCTCCGTGAGCAATCCCATGTTCGGCTCGTTGATGATGGCTTCCTCCGTCAGCGCGCCCGGTGCCCCCGCATAGCCTGCCTTGAAGAACTCCGGCGCCGTCAGCATCCCTCGCAGCGCGAAGTATCCGCCCCAGGAATGGCCATGGAGGCCCACCCGCTCCAGGTCCATGTACGGACGGCTCGCGCCCGCCTGCTTCAGCGCCGCGACGTGGTCCGGAATCTCCGTCTGGCCCACGCGCCCGTAGTTCACATCCTGGAAGGCCTTGCTCCGCCCCGGCGTGCCACGTGCGTCCAACATCATGACGATGAAACCCATCTGTGCCAGCGAGTGGGCAATGCGGCTCTCCGCGCTGCCGCCCACATAACTCCAGGGCACCACCGTGATGAACGGTCCCGCGTAGATGACGTCGATGACCGGGTAGCGCTTCTTCGGGTCGAAGTCCCACGGCTTGTACAGCACGCCATACAGCGGCGTCGTCCCGTCCGCCGCCTTCACCGTGAACGCCTCTGGTGGCGTGTAGTGCAGAGCCGCCAGCGCGCTCACGTCCGCCTTCGCGTACCGGAACGACTGGCGCCCGTCCGTGGAAGCCACGTCCCAGGCCCTGGGCTGTTCCCGCGTGGAATGCCCATCCACGAAGTAGCGCGTGGATGGCGACAGCACGACCCGGTGCAATCCAGGCTCCGGAGACAGCCGCTCCAGGGCTCCTCCCTTCATCGCCACCCGATACAACAGACGGTCATACGGCGCGGCGCGCTCGGCGGAAGCCATCACGTAGAGGGCATCTCCCCGGGGGGCGACCTCCACCACCGCCTGCACCGGAAAGGGCCCGCGGGTGACCTGCCGCACCAGCTTCCCTGAAAAGTCATACAGATAGACATGGCGCCAGCCGTCCCGCTCCGACATCCAGAGGAAGTGCTGGTTGTCCGGCAGTGGCTTCACCTGTCGCGACCAACCGTCCACCGCGAAGTCGAGCGCCCCCACGAAAGTCTCCGGTCGCTCCTCCCGCAGCACCCGGCGGTGCTTGCCCGTTGTCGGCTCCACTGCTACCAGGTCCAATCGCTTGCCATCCCGTGAGAGCTGGAGCACCAGGGCTTCGCTCCCATCCGGCCGCCAGCCCGCGAACCAGTCGTAGCCTTCCGCCGCCTCCCGTGGCACGGGCGTTACCTGCCCGGTCTCCATCGTCACGAAATGCAATTCCGAGCGCATCAGCGGCGTGCCCGTCTTGGAATAGGGCGCGAACGTGACCTTTTCCAGCGCGGTGCCGTAGTCGACGAGGGGAATCCGGTGCACGCCCCGAGTGTCCTCGCGCCAGACCGCCAGGAACCGGCCCTGGGGAGACCACGCGGAAGGGGGCACGCGCCAGGCGTTGTCCTCCGTGCCGGCACGCCCCACCCGCGCCGTTCCCCGCGCGTCGAGCACCGCGAAGCCCGCGTCCCGTGGCACCGCGAGGGCCTTCCCATCCGGAGACATGACATTGTCGGGGCGCAGCGACAGTGCGAGCGGATCCGTGGGCTCGAGCGCCACGACGCGCCGGTCGGACAGGCCCAGCGTGAACGCCCGGTCCTGCACGGCGAAGACAATCCCTCTCGCGTCGGACGTGAACGTGAAGGGCATGAAGCCAGACAGAGCCACCGGCTTGCCGAAGACTCGCGCCAACTGGTCCCGCAGGGATTCAGGCGACAAGAGGGGCTGCTGGGTCTTCCTTCGCGCATCGACCAGGACCCAGGTGTCGCGATGCGGTTCGAGCACGGACCAGTACATGAACCGCTCGCCCTCGGGCAGCCACCGGGGCGGCGCCAGGGTGTCCCGGATGCGCATCGGCCACTGGAGCGCTGCGTCGGAGAAGTCGAGCCGTGTTTGCAGCGCATCCTCGGACGCCGTCGCCCTCCAGGGGGTGAACAGGCCCATGACGAGCAGGAGCAGGGACAGGCCGCGGGTCCGCGGGGAAGGAGAATGGGGCATGGGCACTTCCAGAGATGGAGAGAGAAGGAAGCTCAGCGCACGCGTCGCGGTGCCGGCGCCGTGACCGCCAGCAGCTCCGCCAGCGTCTTCAGGCCGCGCTCCAGCTCCGCCCGGGAACTGGCCGCGCCCAGCGACACCCGGAGGGCATTGGGCGCGTTGCCGGGCCGGGCCGCGAACAGATGCGCGGGGCCCAGGAGCACGTCCCGGGCGGCGGCCTGCTCCACCAGCTCCGTGGCCCGCCGGTGCTCCGGAATGGGCATCCACAGGAAGTAGGCGCCGGCGTGCGCGACATACGGATGGCCCTTCAACACGGACGCCGCCAGGGCCTGCCGGGCCGTGGCTTCGGACCGTCGCGCATCGCGCAGGGCTTCGGCCGTGCCGTCCGAAATCCAGCGCGAGGCAAGCTCGTTCATCAGCGGGGAGCCGGACCAGACCGTCGCGGCCGCTGCCTGCTCCAGCGCGAGGCGGGCGTGGACGGGGGCTCGGATGTAGCCGACGCGCAGCGCGGGGAGCAGCGCCTTGGACAGACTCCCGATGTGATACGTCCGCTCGGGCGCCAGCGCGGCCAGGGGGGCAGGCGCCTTCGCGACGAGGGGCGCCAGGGCCCCGTTCTCGATGACGGTGACGTCGAACTCGCGGCAGACCTCCAGGACGGCCTGTCTGCGCTTCAACGGCATGATGGCCGTGGTCGGATTGTGGTTCGTCGGCGTGCAGTAGAGCACCCGGGCCCCGCTCTTCCGGCAGGCCTCCGCGAGCGCCTCCGGGAGGAGCCCGTCCCCATCGAGCGCCACCGGGTGCGTGGGCAGCCGGAGCCACTCCGCCGCGGCGAGCGCTCCTGGATACGTGATGTCCTCCACCAGCACGCCCTCGGGGGCCGCCAGCAGGGACAACAGCAGCAGGGTCGCGTGCTGGGCGCCTCCGCACACCGTGACCTCGCCCACGGAGGCGGGGACACCCGCGAGCCCGAGCCAGCGCGCTCCCGCCGCCCGCTGCGACTCGGAGCCTCCGTGCGACTGATAGCCACTGAGCGCGGTGAGATCCGCGCGCTCCCCCAGTTGCTTGAGCGCGGCGGCGAGCGCGAGGTGTCCCAGGTCCCCCGGCACGCCAGGCACCGCCGTGGGCCCCAGGTCGATGCGCGTCCGGTCCAACTGGGGCGAATAGCGCTCCACCTCCGTGAGGTCGCGCACGAATGTGCCGTTCCCCACCTGCGCGCGGATGAGCCCCCGCCGCTCCGCTTCGGCATAGGCCCGGGTCACCGTCCCCAACGAGGCCCCCACCGTGACCGCCAGCTCCCGGTGGGTTGGCAGCCGATCCCCGGCCCGCAGCCGTCCGGCGCTGATGTCCGCGGCGAGGGCGTCCACGAGCGCCGTGTACAACGGCCCTTCGGACCGTTTCAGGCGCGGCTTCCAGGGGGAGCGGGTCATGGAACTCCTTCAAGGCCCCGGCGATTCCGCCGGATTCCAGGCGTCATGGGACGCCAACAAGATTGTACCATGACAATTCCCGGCATGTGCCGGTGCCCCGCGCGGGGAGCCCTTCCTATGGGGGGAGGCGGCCCTGGACGACGGGCCGCGCGGGGGCTCAGTCCTCCGTCAGGAGGAGGCTCCAGAGCAGGACCTTCTTCTTGCCAGGGGGCCGGTGCAGACAGCGGACCGGGCCGTCCTGGGACGCGACGAACACGATGGCGCCCGAGTGCTGGTTGGCGAAGACGGCCGCCGCGCGGTGGCGCGAGCCGTGCTGGCTGATGGGGTAGTGCGGCCCGGGTCGGCCCTGGAGCGTGCGCGCCTCGAACACCTGCGGCGGGCCGCTGCGCGGGATGGCGATCTGATACCCGGCGCAGACCACCTCCAGCTCCGGTCCCAGCACCAGCGCGTTGTCCACCGCGGTGAGCTGGCCGATGCTCTCCACCAGCGCCTGGAAGTCGCTCTCCGTCACCTTGTCGTCGTGCTCGGCGGCGGCCTTCTTCAGCTCCGGGTCTTCTGGTGGCTCCGCTTCCGACACCGTCCGCCCGGACTCCGCGCGCCACGCGCCGTTGATGAGGTCCGCTCTTGCCTGGACGAAGCGCTGCAACCGCTCGCGCAGCAGCGAGCCCTGTCCCGGCGGCAGGCTGTACTTGCCGCGCGTGCGGAAGCGGTCCAGGTCGTGCTGCTTGGGCAGGAAGGCAATCAACCCGCCGTGATGCAGTCCGCCCATCTTCCGGATGAGTCCGTGCACCGCGTTGGACACGTACCACTCGCGGTTGCCGCCCATCAGCGGCTGCACCTTGGGTAGCGACTCCACCAGCGTGGCGCAATGCTCCATCAGCGCCGAGCGCACCGCGCTGTCCTCATGGAAGAGCAGGTCATGCAGGGCCACGCGCCGGCCCGGGGGGACGGGGGCGCCCTGCTCGTAGCGGAACACCTCACGGCCCTGCGTGCTCACCACCAGGTGGCCCGGTTCGGGGGCGTGGAGGATGAAGACATCCTCTTCGCCTTCCGCGTGGAACTCCGTGTACTCCACCCGTCGCGCCAGCCCCTGGATGCGCAGCTTTCCGTCGCGCGGCCCCACCACCACCGCCGTGCGCGGCAGGTGCGCGGCGGGCGCCACCTTCACCAGCGCCTCCACGCTGAAGTCGGTGATGCTGGACTTGGGCTCCAGGGGCAGCGCCTCCCATGCCTGTCGCTGACCTCGCACACCGCCGATGAAGACCGTCTCCCGCACGGCCTGGAGGCCCGGCAGGCCCTGTGCGTGGTAGGCGATGCGCACGCGCGTGGCCTCGCCTTCCTCCCGTCCCAGGCTCGCGAAGAACACCGTGTCCGCCAGCACGACGAGCAGGCGCAACGTCGGCTCCGCCACGGGCGTCTTGGCGAACTGACGCAGCCAACTGCGCAGGGCTTCTCCGGGGTATTGCAGGCCGGGCTCATCCATCGGGCGCGCAGCATACCCACGCCTTCAGGCTTCCCGTGGGAAGTCACGTGCTCGCCGCGGTGCGCCGTCGGGTTTCCATCCTCGTCGGCCGGTGGGGCCGACCTGTAGCACCGCTGGAGCCGTGGGCGGGGCCTGGACCGACAGGCGCCTTCAGGGGTGAGGGCGGTGGGCCCGGGGCTGGATTCCGGGGGCGGC
>SECN01000810.1 GCA_004173515.1 Myxococcaceae bacterium
CGAACTGCCAGGGCTTGCCGGACTGCTCCACCTTCAGCGTCACCTCGTAGCCCTCCTTCGCCTTCTGGGCGCGCGAGGTGAGACGCGGCGCGGGCAGCCCCTCACGCGCCACCCACTGGTTCACGAGCGGCGCCACGTCCCGGCCCGCGGCCGCCGACGCCGTCTTGATGAAGTCCTGGGTGGACAGCTTCTTGTTCGCGAAGCGGCCGTGCACCGCCGCCATCACCTGCGCGAACTTCGCGTTGCCCAACGTCAGCCGCAGTTGGTGCAGCAGGTACGTGCCCTTGATGCGGGGCACCGCGTACTGGCCATAGCGCCCGTAGTCGGTGCGGGCGGCCGTGGGCACCACGTCTCCTTCGCGCGAGGAGACGTAGAGGTAGCGGGCATTGAGCTCCGCGAGCGCGTCCCGCTGCTGCTCGAACGCCTTGCCCAGCACGTCGTCCCCCTCCGGCAGGTCCTTGAGCTGGGTCCAGTACGCGGCCGAGCCGCTGACGAACCAGTTCTCCCCATCCGTGGCGGGGAACACCGTGTTGGCCCACAGCTTCTTCTCGTCGAAGGCGAGCGCCTCCTTCACCCGGGTGAAGTCCTTCTTCGGCTTCTCCACCTTGGGCTCGGGCTTCTGCTTCGCCTTCGCTGCCTTGAGCTTGTCCGCCACGTAGACGGGGCTGAAGGCGGTGTAGCCCAGGGACAGGTGCGGCGTGGCGCCGGGCAGGTCCGGAATCCAGCGGCTGCCCACCATCTTCTCGCGCAGCGTCGTCTTGCCGAAGTGCGCCAGGAACATCAGCTTCTCCGTCATCTCCGACGTGGTGACCTTGCCGTCACACGCATGGGGGCGGTTGATGGGGCTGGTGGCGAGCATCCGCGTGGCGCTCTCCACGTCGAAGCCGGCCTTGCCGTATTGCGCATAGGCCTCCTGGAAGGCGATGTCGCGGTTCCAGGTGTTGAAGGCCAGGTCCACCGGGGCGTTGTTCGCGTTGGGAACGGACTCCTTGCGCACCTCCGGGTCGCGGTTGTTGTTGTTGGCCCAGATGAAGTCCTTGAGGTTTCCCGGCGTGTCGGCCTGCTTGCCCTTGCTGCCGGTGCGCCACAGGCGCGTCTTGTTGGTGCCGAGCAGCAGGCACGCGCCCTCGTCCGTCTTGGTGTCCGCCAGCGTCCAGTCGTTGGTGTAGAGGCCGTTGTTGCGGTCCTTGAGGATGCGCTCCACGTCGTCAATGGATGACGCGTACTGCGCGGCCCGGCGGATGCGATTGCTCTGCGGGGTGCCGTCGATGTTGAAGGGCGTCTGGCCCACGGTCGTCTCACCGATGACGATGCCCGCGTCGTTGAGGAACCAGTCCGCGCCGCTGTGGATGCCGCCCGGGAAGGTCTGCATCACGAAGCGGTGGCCCTTCGTGGGCTGCACGTCCAGCACCACGTCCCAGTGGACGCCGGTGTAGCCGTTCCACATGAAGATCTGCCCCATGACGACGCGGCCGTCCTTCGTCGCGGACTTCGTGGCGACGAACGACGAGCAGTGGTCACCCTCCCCCGCCCGCCCGTTCTCGTCCTCGCCCTTGAGGAAGGTGCGGCCGGACAGCGGGGACGCCGTCACGCGGTTGGC
>SECN01000036.1 GCA_004173515.1 Myxococcaceae bacterium
GCGTTGCGGGCCTGGAGCCGCGCCGCGGCGCTGCCCCACTCCGCCGTCTGCTGCTGGCGCTCCAGCGCGCGCAGCTGGAGCACGAGGCCACCGAGTCCGAAGTCCACGTCGCGCGATTGCAGACGCTGCGGCAGGCCATGGAGCGGCGGCTGCGCGCGCTGGAGCGCCAGCAGCAGACGGCGGAGTGGGGCAGCGCCGCGGCGCGGCTCCAGGCCCGCAACGCGGAGGAACAGCAGACGCGGCGGGAAGCGGCGCTCGCGACGCTGGGCTCGGCGCTGAAGGAGGCGCTCGCCGCGGGGGATGTGACGCTGGACCTGGAGGACGACGCCCTGCGCATGGAGGTGTCCGAGCGGCTGCTCTTCGCGCCCGCCAGCGCGCAGCTCACGCCAGAGGGGGCCCGCCTGTTGAAGCAGTCCGCGAGCGTGTTCCAGGGCGCGCTCGTGGACCACCGCGTCGCGGTGGAGGCCCACACGGATGAGGTGCTGCCCGCCGCGACCGGTGCCCCCGCGTCCACCGCGTGGGAGCTGTCCGCCGCGCGCGCCGTCAGCGTGGTGCGCCACCTGGGCGAGCGCGAGAAGCTGACCCCGGAGCGCCTGAGCGCCACCGGCCACGCCGCGTACCGCCCGCGCGTCCCCGCGGACAGCCCGCCCAACCGCGCCCTCAACCGGCGCGTCACGCTGCGGCTGTCCCCCACGCCGGTGACGCCGGAGAGCGTGGCCGTGGCGCGCACCGAACCGCCCCCGCGGCCGGTGAAGCGCGACGCGAAGGCCAAGGCGAAGAAGGTGGCCCGCCGCTGAAGCACGCGCGGACGGTTTGAATAAACACGCGCGGCGCCGCGTCGGGGACGACAGAGGGCCCGTGCCCTTCCCCTGCCTTGGAGCATCCCGTGTCTGCCTCGCGCCCCACGCTGTGCGCCGGACTCGTCGTCGGCCTCCTGCTGGCCGCTCCCTCCGCCGAAGCCCGCTTCGGAAAGAAGTCGGCGGACAGCTCCGACAGCAAGGACGACGACAAGGGCTCCCGGGTCCACGAGGCCAGCGCCATCCAGCCCTCGCGCGTGCACGAGGCCTCCTCGTACACGCCGCCCGAGGACGAGGACGAGGACGACGACTGCTGCGCCACGTCGTCCGGTCCCTCCTATTCGGAGCGCCTCTATCCCGACGCGCCCACCTACGCCTCCAGCGAGGGCGAGTCGGCGGAGCTGGCGGCCGTGGCGGTCCGGAGCCTGCCCCCGCGTCCCCCGTCCCCGCCCATCGACGTGCGCATGGGCCTGAACATCGGCGCCATGGGCGGCGGCACCGCCGGGGACGTCTTCCTGGGCATGGAGGGCAGCGCGATGGGCGTCGCCTTCCAGGGCACGAAGCTCACCCTGCCCACCGACGACGGCACCCCGGGCACGGACGTCATCCACCTGGTGTCGCTGAACCTCACCGCGGCCGTCCTGTCCACGGACCGGCTGCGGCTGCGCGTGGAAGGGGGCTTCGGCTTCGCCAGCGCCCCGGACGTCTTCCTAGGGGGGCCCAGCCTCGCCACGTCCCTGGAGGCCTGCCTCGCGGGCCCGCTGGACCTGGAGGTGCGCGTGCAGGGCACCCCCTTCCCGTACCGGCAGTTGGACGCGAGCGCGGGCCTGTCGGTGCACCTGGGCGCCTTCGTGGTGCGCGCGGGCCTGCGCGGGCTCATCCTGGACGACGCGGGCCTGGTGGACGGCGTCACGCACGTGGACCGCTTCGTCGGCCCCTACGGCGGCGCGGGCTTCTCCTTCTAGCGTCGCGAAGCGGGCGCCTGGACGGGACGAACGGGCCGGACGGTGTCCTGGGGCGCACATGCCCCCTTCCCGACACGCCTCCCCGCCCCGGGGGCCCTGGCATCCGGTAGGGTGATGGCGGTTGAATATTCCGGGCGAGCAGGCGTCCAGATGCCGTGGCCCATCCCGTGGGCCGGTGAAGAGGAGGGGTTCGCCGTGGGCTTCTGGAAGACGCTGTGTGCCGCGCTCGCTGTCGGTGTCTTGTTGGGGGCGGCGCCCGCCGAGGCCCGCTTCGGCAAGCGCTCGAAGCCAAGCTCCACCTCGAAGCCCTCCCACTCCGACAAGGACAAGGACTCCCGGGACGATGACGACCGCTCCGCGCACCGAGCAAGCCCCGCCGGCCGGTCCTCGGACGCCCCGGTGCGCGCGAGCGTGCGCCCCAGCCGCGCGCGCCTGTCCTGGTTCGAGTTCCTCTTCCTGAGCCGCCCCTCCACCTACCACGGGGCGCGCGTGACCAACGTCCGCCCGGGCGTGCGCGCGGCGGCGATGCCCCCCATGGTGCGCCTGAACGTGCAGGGCGACATGTTCGGCGAGACGGGCGGCGCGCTGGGCCTCTTCATGGCCCTGGACGGTCAGCGGCTGGGCATGGACGCGCGTGTCACCGGCATCGCGCTGTCGGCGGATGACGGCTCGGACGACGTGGACCGGCTCACGCTGCTGGACGCGCATTTGACCGCGTCCCTCTGGTCCAGCGAGCGCGGCCGCTTCCGCATCGAGGGCGGCATCGCCTCCGCGCACGCGCCGGATGTCATCTTCGTGGGCCCCAGCCTCGCCGCCTCGCTGGAGGCGTGCATCGGGCCCTCGCCCCTGGACGTGGAGGCGCGCATCCAGGTGGTGCCCTTCCCGCACCGCCAGGTGGACGCGCAGGCAGGGCTCGCGCTGCACCTGGGCGCCCTCAACCTGCGCGGCGGCTGGCGCACGCTGTACCTCAACGACGCCGGCCACCTGGATGGCGTCGTGCACGAGGACGCCTTCTCCGGCCCCTACCTGGGTCTGGGCCTTTCGTTCTGAAAGGCTGAAAGGCTGAAAAGACTCCCGGGGTCACGCGCTTTGCGTGTCCCCCGGGAGACGCCGGGACCGCCTACTCCTCCCCTACTCCTCTGGGGACGCCGCGTAGGAGGTCGGGGACGCATTGTCCGCCCCGGAGCCGTTGGAGCCCCCCGCGCGCTTGGGGCTGCCGCGCCGCTTGGGCGGTGGAGCCAGGACGGGCGGCTTGGTGAACACCCGCTCGTAGGCCTCCGGCGTGTTGATGTTCACGATGACGCCCGGGTCCTTCACGTTCAGCCGGCGCGGATTGAGCGCCGCGAGGGCCTTCTCCAGGTCCTCGCCTTCCGCCAGGAGCAGCTTCTCCGCGGCCGCCTGGGAGAGCACCAGCGGCCAGCCCAGGGCGCTGTCGTACTCCGGCCTCAGGACCAGGACGCCCTTCGCATCCCCACGCTCCATCTCCTTGAGCAGGGTCTTCACCGTGTTGACGCGCAGCGCCGGCATGTCCACCGGATGCAGCAGCACCGCGAAGCCGCCCTCGGGCTCCGAAGCCCGGGCCTCCTGCAGCGCCACCTCCAGGCCGGCCTTCACGGACGCCAGGAGGCTCTTCTCCCAGTGCTCGCTCGTCACGAAATCCATGGACGGGTGCTGCTCCCGCACCATCGCCGCGTCACTGCCCACCACGCCCAGTACCCCACACCCCGCCTTGAGAAAGGTGGACGCCAACGACTGAAGGAAGCTCTTGCCCCCCTCATGCTCGATGTTCGCCTTGGGGTGGGACATCCGCCGGGACTTCCCCGCCGCCAGGATGATCGCCACTGCCTTCATGACCCGCCTCCTCCGCCCGCGGCGGAAAGCCGTGAGCACCGCTAACAGGCTGTTGACCTCCTTCCGGGATTGCAGCCCGCCCGCCAGTACGAGTCGTCAGACAGCCGCCAGCCACACGAGGAGGTGTTGTCTGTTGGCCCTTTGGGCAAGGGCGGGTGTCCACCATCGTGCAGGTGCCCGGCCTCCAGGGCTTCCCCTCCCCGCGGTGCGAGTGACACCGCGCCGGGGATGACTCCCTGCCCGCCCCTCCCCCGGGTCCCGGGGGCGCGGCTCAGTGCAGCCAGCCGCTGGAGGCCGCCAGCCGCAGCGGGGCCACGGGCTCGGCGGTCGTTTCTTCCGGCGCGGCCAGCGCCTTGACGGTCAGAATTTCAGCCAGCCGCGCCAGCGGGCGGCGACGCGCCACGCGGTGCAGCTCGTCCTCGGTGACCTCGCCCAGCAGGTCGCCCCCACGGCCCTCCACCACGGGCAGCACCTGCACGCCGTGCCGGTACATCTGCTGGAGCGCTCCCAGGACGGTGTCCTCGGGGAAGAGGGTGAGCGCGCGGGAAACGAAGGTCAGGAACTCAGGGCTGCGGCACATCGACACGTGAGGCCTCCGGTGCTCGGCGTTCGGGCGCCGTGTACGGGAAGGGCCTTAGCAATCCGCTTGCCGAAGCTCCGGACCCGCGCGGACCCGCGCGGCTCCGGGCATCCAGGCAGGCAGCGGATCCGCGCCTACTTCTTCGCCGCCGGCTTCACCGACTCCACCAGCTTGCGGAAGTTCTTCTCCGCCGCGTTCACCGTCTTCTCCGGTCCGGTGAGCTTGTAGAAGAGCGCGCCCTCCGGCCCCTCCACGATGGCGCCGCGCAGCTTGAAGCCCGGCTTGGGCGCGGACGGTCCCATCATCGGGCCCCCGCCCGCGTACGTGCCCTTCACCTCCACCGTCGTGACGGGCATCCCGTTCACCTTCTCCTGCTTCGTCTTCGCGTCCTTGGCCGGATCCACCGGCTTGCCGTCGGGCTTCTGGAACTGCGACACCCAGCGCTGCACGTTGGCGTCCACCGCGCCGCCCTGTCCCGCGCCGAAATAGAAGACAGCCAGTTCCGCGTCTTCCGCGTCTCCCTTTGCCGCCGGGATCTTGTAGGTCGCCGCGCGCATCGGCCGCGTGGGCTGGACGCCCCACTCCGTGGGCGCACTCCACGTCAGGCCTCCGGCCTCCTCCGCGCTCGCGCCCAACCCCACCGTCATCACCAACACAGCCAGCAGTCGTCTCATGGGGCGCGAGCGTAACCGCGTTCGCGCGCACGTCACGTCCCGACGTCCGCACGCACCGCGCGAGACGTCCACTCGCACGCAGGCAGCGCCAGCCCATAGCTGACTCATTGCGTCAACCCCTCTCACTTTGTGACGGACAGAGGGCGTGCTACTCACTGCTGTGTTTCCAGCAGTACACCTTGGCTGGAGGGGAATCCCACCATGAAGAAATCGCTGTTCCTTGGGGCCATGGCCCTGGGAGCCGTTGCCTGCACGCCCGAGATCGCGCAGGACGCTCCGAATACGAACGTTGGCCTGGCGGAGTTCGATCCCACGGGCTCACCCTCCGTCGTCCCCTCTCCCAACGACCTGGCCATCAATCGGGCCACGGGCCTGGTGAACGCGCCCATCAACACGAAGGCGTCGCTCGCGGAGCAGGAGTTCACGCGCGACTACCTGAACTCGCTCAACGGCTTCCCGACGTCCGCGATCGCGACCACCAAGGTGGTGGACCTGGATCCGCGCTCGATGAGCGCGCAGACGGTCGTCTTCATCGACCTGAAGGCCGGCACGCCCATCGCGACCAAGCCGGTCACGCCGACCGTCGCGTACAACGAGACGACGGACCTCATCAGCCTCATCCCGCCCGTCGACGCGAACACCGGTCTGCCGGCGTGGCCGAAGGGCGGCCGCTACGCGGTGGCGCTCATCGGCGGTGAGAACGGCCTGAAGACCACCCAGGGCTACCCCATCATCGGGTCGGCCACCTGGGCCTTCGCCAGCTCCGAGAAGTCGCTGGTCACCTGCGAAGACCTGACCGCGCCGGACTGCGGCCCCGCCACGGAGATCATCCCCTCCACGGAGACGGACCCCGCCAAGCGCCTGGCCGCCCAGACCGCCAGCGCCCTCCAGTTGGAGCAGCTGCGCCGCGGCTACAAGCCGCTCATCGACGGACTGGTGGCCAAGGGCTTCAAGCGCGAGGACGTGGTCCTGCTGTGGACCTTCAGCGTGCTCGACCAGCCGGAGGCCACCATCAACCTGGCGGCCAACGCGCGGCTGCCCACCATCATCCCCTTCCCCAACGACCTGCTGCGCGTTCCGGCCACGGCCACCGCGCCCGCGCACCTGAACTTCCCGGTGCCCGCGCAGGACGGCCTGCAGAAGCAGCTGTTCCAGGGCCTCAACACCCTGGACGGTTTCTCCACCACCGGCGCCATCGTGTCGGAGAACGGCGACGCGCAGGGCGTGCTGGACGGCACGCAGTTCCGCGACGCTTCGGACGGCCCGGCCCCCATCGTGGATCCGGCCTCGCTCGCCACGGGCGTGAAGTTCCTCAAGCTGTCCAACCCGAACGCCGGCACCCAGCCGGACGTGACGGTCTGCCTGGTGAACAACACCGGTGACTGCGGCACCAGCGTGGGCGCCGCGGGCGTCGTCGCCGTGCCCCAGCAGCTGCAGATCGTCCCGAAGGCGCCGCTGGATGGCGCCACGCAGTACGGCGCGGTGCTGACCACGGACCTGAAGGACACGCGCGGCCGCAAGGTCGCCCCGGCCACCGCCTTCGCGCTGATGCGTCTGGCCAACCCGGTGTTCGCCAACGGCAAGAGCCAGATCTCCTCCGTGCCGGACGCGCTCGCGCAGGCGCTGGAGCCCGTGCGCGCGGCCTACAAGCCGTACTTCGACGGTCTGGCCGCCGCTGGCCTGCCGCGCTCGAAGATCGCCCTGGGCTGGTCGTTCACCACCCAGAGCACCACGTCGGTGCTCAACCAGCTCCACGCGCTGCCCACGGCCGTCTCGTACCCGAACGCGCCGAACTACGCGGTGCCCACCACCACGCAGGTCAAGGCGGCGATGGCGGGCCAGGGGCTCGCCACCGACAAGATTGGCGCCGTCTTCGAGGTGCAGGCCAACACGCCGTTCCTGCTCACGGGCCCCAGCGGCACGCTGAACCCGAGCGAGGCGCGTCCCACCCGCTACCCGTTCATGCTGTTCCTGCCCGCCTCGGCGGCGCCCGCCACGGGCTACCCGGTGGTGGTGTTCGGCCACGGCCTCACGAGCAGCCGCAGCACCTCCATCTATTTGGCCAACAAGCTGACCGGCGCCGGCTACGCGGTCGCCGCGATGGACACCGTCTTCCACGGTGAGCGCAGCAACTGCGCGGGTTCCGCCGGTTCGTTCGCGGGCTCCACGAGCGACGACAGCGCGTGCGCCGATCCCGCCAGCCAGCGCTGCGAGACGGACGTCACCAAGTCCTCCTACGGCCGCTGCGTCGCGCGCACCGAGGCCGCGCGTCAGAGCTGCGACGACGCTTCGCGCGGCGCCCTGCCCGCGGACGTCTTCTGCTCCGCCGTGTACTCGCAGGGCCGCTGCATGGCGGACCTCAAGTGCGAGGGCGGCAGCTTCAAGATCAGCGCCAGCACGGGTGCTCCGGAGATCTCCGGCTGGAACATGCTGAACCCGGGCAACCTCTTCGCCACGCGCGACAACTTCCGCCACGCCGTGGTGGACTTCGCGCAGTTCCAGCGCGTGCTGTCGAGCACCGAGCTGTCCGCCACGCTCGTGCAGGTGGGCGGCGCCAAGCTGGATGCCACCCAGGTGGACTACGTGGGACAGAGCCTGGGCGGCCTCCTGGGCACGCTCATCACCAGCACGTCGCCGCGCGTGAATCGCTCGGTGCTCAACGCCGCGGGCGGCAACCTGACCGGCATCCTGCTGACCTCGCCTCGCTTCGCGCCTGTGCGCACCGCGTTCCTGGGACAGCTCGCCACCGCGGGCATCACCCCGGGCATCCCGGCGTTCGACACGTTCATCAGCCTGGCCGGCACCATCCTGGACCCGGCGGATCCGCGCAACTACGCCTACGGCCTGGACAACGCGGCGGCGGCGGGTACGAACCCGGCCGTCCACCGCGCCCTCATCCAGTCCGTCACGGGCGACGACGTCATCCCGAACACGGCGACGCAGGCGCTCATCGCCTCGGCCAACCGCGCCAATGCTCCGCGCACGGTGGCCACGTACATGTTCCCGACGTCGCCCTATGGCCACAGCTTCCTTGCCCTGGATGGAGTCGCCCAGGACCAGGTCGTCACGTTCCTGCAGACCGGCGCTGTCGCGGCCCAGCCGTAACGCACCCTGAGAGAGGACTCACACACTCATGAAAAAGACACTCTCCCTCGTGGCGATGCTGGCGGCCGGTACGAGCCAGGCCGCGGGATTCCAGATCGACACCCACAGCGCGCGTGCCACCGGTATGGGCGGCACCGCCACGGCGGCGTTGGATGACTCCAGCGCCATCTATTACAACGCGGCCAACATCATCGGCGTGAAGAAGCTGGACATCACCCTCGGTGATACCGGCATCCTCCCGGCCATCACGTTCCAGCGGGTGGGCGGCGAGCAGGAAGGGCAGAAGACGACCCTGTCGCCTCCGCCGCACTTCTTCGTCGCGTACAAGCCCTTCGAGAAGCTGGCGGTCGGCGTGGGCGTGTACACGCCCTTCGGCGCCCGCAGCCGCTGGGAAGACGGCTTCAGCGGCCGCTTCCGCGGCAACGAGTCGTCGCTGGCCACGTACTACATCAACCCCACCATCGCGTATGAGCTCCACGAGCGCTTCCGCTTCGGCGTGGGTCTGGACATCGCCCGGGCCACCATCGAGCTGACGCGCGGCCACGGTGACCGCGGGTCTGTCGTACTCGCCCATCGACCGGCTGAACCTGGCCTTCGACGCGAGCTGGGTGGACTGGTCCAGCTTCGCGGAGCTGGCCATCCGCTTCGAGGACTCGTCCATCGACAACCCGCTGCCCAAGCGCTGGCACGCCAAGTGGAAGTACGCCCTGGGCGCGGAGTACGGCGTCACGCCGGCGCTCCAGGTGCGCGCGGGCTTCGTGTACGACCCGTCGCCGAGCCCCAACTCCACGCTGACGCCGGACCTGCCGGACGCCAACCGCATCAAGGCCACGCTGGGCGTGGGCTATGCGTTCAATCCCTTCCGCGCGGACCTGGGCTACCAGTTCGTCGCGTTGGCGGACAAGGAGAGCAGCGCTCCGGGCATCCCCGGGACGTACTCCGGTTCGGCGCACGTGTTCGGCCTGACGCTGGGCTTCTCGCCCCAGTAGTCGGCAGCCGCTCATCCTGAAGCACCGGACGCCCGGACCCTTCCCTCGTGGAAGGGCCCGGGCGTTTCGCTTACGGTGCCGGCCGTGAGCCCTTCCAAGCCCGGCCGCAACGACCCGTGCCCCTGTGGCAGCGGGAAGAAGTACAAGGCCTGTCATGCCGCCGAGGACCGCGCGAAAGCCGCGCCGCCTCCTTCCGCCGCCCCCGCCCATCCGCTGAAGCAGGACCTGGAGGGCGCCATGGCCCTCTTGGGCGACGCGGACGTGTCCCGCCTGTCCGGCGCCCTGGAGCACCTGGGCGTGCTGCTCGCCGCGGCGGGCGCCCAGCCGGGGCTGCGCTACGACGAGAAGGCCTTCAGCGAGCACGTGGGCCAGGCGCTGGCGAAGCTCGCGGCGGAGGAGGGCCTGGACGCGATGGAGGCCCGCGACCGGCTGCGCTTGGGCGTGGTGCGGGAGCTGGGCACGCGCGGGTTCCAGGAGAAGCTGGGCGCGGGGCTGCTCGCGCAGGCAGCCCGGAGCGGGCGCACGTCGGAGGAGCGGCGGGCGCTGTGCGTGGGCGCGCTGCTGGCCACGGCGGCGAAGAAGACGGGCCGGGTACGCCCGGAGGACAACCCGGTGCTGGACGTGGTGTTCGACGTGCAGTTCCGCGAGTGGAGCCAGAAGCACGCGGAGGTGGTGCGCAAGTACGAGGCGCTCATCGCGGGCATGGAGCCGGAGGCCCTCACGCCCGAGGCCGCGGAGGCCCTGCGCAAGGCAGAGGCCGGTGAGCTGGACGCGCTGGTGAAGCACGTGCAGGCGGACCCCGCGCTGGTGGAGCGCATCTCGCGCGAGGCGAAGGAGCGCGCGCAGCGGGTGGAGGCGAAGCTGCGCGACCCCGCCACGCCGTCCGTCTTCTCCCCCGAAGAAGAGCTGTGGCTCACCTGTTCGCTCTGGGAGCCCCTGCGCGCGATGAAGTCCCCGCCCGGGGACGCGCAGGGACGGCGCGAGGTCATCGCGGGGCTGCTGCGCGCGGTGAAGGTCGCGGTGGATCCGGACTTCCTCGAAGGGATGCTGGAGCGGCTGCGCGCGGGCGCGAAGGATGCGGCCACGGACGAGCCCACGCGGGAGTGGCTCACCGACGCGGCCATCGCCTTCGAGGCGGAGCCGGCGCGGCTGGTGCTGGCGGCGCTGCTCACGGCGCGGCAGGAGGCGCGGGGCCGGAGCGCGGAGGAGATGGTGGCGCTCGCAGACCTGAAGGCCCTGCCCGCGTGGACGCCGGAGCAGTTGGAGCCCTACCGTCAGTTGCTGGAGAAGGAAGGCCGCGCGGGCGGCGCGGACCGCATGCGCCGGGCCCAGGACTGGCTGCGCGAGCACCCGGTGAAGCTGGACGCAGAAGGCTAGATGAAGAGCGCCTTCGCTGTCTGCTGAAGGCGCTCCGTGCCCATGCGCATCAGCAGGCCCTTGAGGCCGGGCTGGCTGAGCAGGTGCCGCTCGAAGGCGGCGCGCTCCAGGCGCAGCACCACGCAGTCCGTCCGCGTGCGCACCGTCGCGGACACGGGCTTGTCCAGCAGCAGGGAGATTTCACCGAACACGTCTCCCTCGCGCAGCTCCGGCAGCGCCACGGTGCGGCCCGAGGGCTGCTCCAGCGACGGCAGGCACTGGCCGCGCAGCAGCAGGTAGAAGGCGTCACCCGGCTGGCCCTGCGTGAGCAGCACCTGGTCCGCGGGGATGGCGCGCAGGTCGAACTCGCGCGACATGGTGAGCTTGAGTTCGGGGGACAGCTTGCTGAACAGCGGGCTGGTGCGCAGCAGGTTCTCCACCAGCCGGCGCCGGTAGAACGCCTGCACCGCGACGTCCACCTCCGGGTGCGCGGTGATGACGCGGGCCAGGTGCACGCGCTTGAACTCCAGCAGCACGGAGCGCGCCATCACCTCCACGCTGGCGAGCCTGGGCCCTTCGGACACCAGCGCCACCTCACCGAAGAACTGTCCCGGCCCCAGCGTGGCCACGACCTGGCGAGCGTTGCCTTCCACGCGCCGCGCGACCTCCGCGCGGCCCTCCACCAGCGCGAACATCGAGTCGCCCGCCGCGCCCTCCTCCACCACCTTCTGGCCCGGCCAGAAGGCGCGCACCTCCAGCGCCTCCACGAGCGCCACGAAGGACTCGCGTCCTACCCAGGACAGGATGGGCACGCCCGGGTCCGTGCCTTCCGGAACCAGGGCGAGCGACGGGGCCGGAGCGCCGGGAGCCAGGGCGAAGCGCTCCGCCAGGGTCTTCACCGTCTGGGGCCGGGCGCCGCGCAGTCCGCGCGAAAGCACGGTGCAGGCCACCGCGCGAAGCAGGTCCCCCGCCTGGGTCCAGGCGAGCGCCGCGTCGTCGTACGCGCGCGCGGCCTCGGGGGTGCGCTCCAGCCACTCCAGCAGCTCGGCGACGCGCTGGTGACCTTCCGGGTCACCGGGGGCGGCGCGCAGGGCCTCCTGGTAGCCGGCCAGTGCCGCGTCCAACTGCCCCTGCGCGGCCAGGGCCGCTGCCTGCGCCTTCAAGGACCGCGCGTGTGGGGTGTCCACCATGAGGGCCCTCTGTATCCCAGGAGCCCGGCGCACGCATCCGTCCGGAGGGACCGAGAGTGAAGTACTGGTGACCCAGAGGGGGTGGGAGCACTCAAGCCTGCCTGCGCAGCCTCCAGGCAGTGCAGGACGTCTGCCAAGCAATCCCTTCCAGGGCCCTCAGCAATCAGTCCGCGCGAGTGGATGCACCATCTCTGTCTTCGGATGAATGACCGGTCAGGAAGAGCACGAAGCACCGTCGCTGCCCGCAGCCTGCGACGCACTGGAAAGCACTGGCGTCGCCGGAAGCCCTGCACATCGGACGAAATGCTGGCAACCCCCTTGCACTCCTTTGGCTTGAGGGCTCGCCGTCCCTACGTCATTCGAATCTTGCCGGAGAACCCATGACCTCACTGAAGCCTTCCCTGCCGTGGCTGCTCACAGGCCTGCTACTTCTTTCCACTGGATGCGACTCCCTCGGAGCAAGACGTGAGCTTCCGACCCTGAACGCCCAAACGACTGGAATTGTCTCGGGTGTGGAACTCACGGGGACCATGATCACGGGTCGCCGACTGCACACCGCAACCCTGCTGCACAATGGCAAGGTCCTCGTCGCCGGGGGTAACCAAGCCGTAAATATCCCAAGCATCCCCGCGCAAGTGTCGGAGCTGTATGATCCCTCGACAGGAGGATGGACTGCTTCAGGAACGATGGTAGAGGCTCGCAGTTACCACACGGCCACCCGACTGAATGACGGAAGAGTATTGGTTGTCGGTGGCAACAGTGGAGCGACCAGCACCGCAGAACTGTACAGTCCTGCCACGGGTGTCTGGTCAACCGCTGGCAGCCTCCCGGGTGCCCGCCGCAGCTCTCATCAAGCGGTGCTGTTGAACAATGGCAAGGTCCTCGTCTCAGGCGGAAGCACCGAGAGCGAGCTTTACACGTCATTCGCGGCGCTCTTCGACCCGACAACAGGCGTGTGGTCCACCACGGGAAGTATGCAGAACCGCCGCGACAAGCACTCGCTGACCCTTTTGAAGGACAGCCGTGTCCTCGCCGTAGGGGGCGTAGGCCAAGTCGCTTTCTATCCCTACTTTCACTCACTTCCAACTGCGGAAATCTACAATCCCGTCACTGGAACATGGTCACTGACGGGAAGCATGGACCAGGGTGAGTTCTACTTGATGCAGGGACGGGAGTCGCATCAAGCAGCCCTTCTCCCCTCGGGGAAAGTGCTCATCACTGGAGGCTACACAAGTGATGGGCCATGGGGAAACGTCAGCAATGCCTTCACCACAGCCCAGGTCTATGAGCCGGAAACGGGTACTTGGTCATCAACTGGAAGCATGTCGGTAGGGCATTTCGCTCACGACATGGCCATCCTACCGTCGGGCAAGATCGTGGTCGCGGGCGGCAGACGGTCCCATTACGACACGGTCGTCCTGACACCTGAAACAGTCGAGATGTACGATCCGGCGACCGGGCTCTGGAGCACAGTGGGAACCCTGACGAACGCTCGCTTCAATTCCACTGCGACCGTTCTACCATCCGGCCGCGTTCTCATCGCGGGGGGATATCAATACAACGATGCCACCTCAAGAAATGTATACATTCAACAAGCCGAGCGTGTCGTTCTTCCGTTCTGGAAGCCGGCGGGCAGCATGGCCGCTGCGCGGTTCGGCCTCGCCGTGGCCCTACTGCCCAGCGGCAAGGTGCTCACCATGGGCGGCTTCGATGGGAGCGCCCCTGTCGCGTCCGCCGACCTGCGCGACGCCACCACGGGTGCATGGACCCCCACCGGAAGCATGACGGAGCCCCGCCAGTTCCACGCAGCCACTTCGCTCCAGGACGGCAAGGTGCTCGTAACAGGGGGATATGGGGATGAGACCTATCGCTCCTCCACGGAGGTGTTCAACCCCAGGACCTCGACCTGGACAGCCTCCGGTTCGCTCGTCCAGCCCCGCCTGCAACACATCGCGGTGAAGCTCTCCAACGGCAGGGTGCTCGTCGCGGGCGGCGACACCGGGTTGGGCTACACCGCTTCCGCTGAACTCTACAACCCCACCACGGGAGTCTGGACGACGACGGGCAGCATGTCCTCCGCACGTACGCATACCACCGCGGCGCTCCTGCCCAACGGCAAGGTGCTGGTCGTGGGCGGCTACGACGGTAACGTGACCCTCGGCACCGCGGAGCTCTTCGACCCCGCGACAGGAACCTGGTCCTCCGCGGGAACACCCGGACAGGCCCGCGAGGGCGCAAGCGCCACCGTGCTGGCCAACGGCAAGGTGCTCGTCGCGGGTGGCACCTCCGAGAACCCGCTCAATACCGCGGAGTTCTATGACCCGACCACCAACACGTGGACCCCTGCGCCCACCATGAACTCGTGGAGGGCGGACCATGCAGCCATTCCACTGGAGAATGGCGACGTGATGGTCGCGGGCGGATTCGGCGTCAACACCGGCTACGGACTGGATGCCTTCCTGGACTCAGTGGAGGTCTACGAGACGGCCCTGAACCGCTGGACGCGCACCACCCCTCTGGGCACCCTGCGCTACGCGGCAGCGGGCATGCGCCTGCCGGATGGACAGGTGCTCGTCATGGGCGGCTCGGACTTCGACGGCCCGGTCGCTACCACGGAACTTTACGTTCCCTGATTCACCGGCTGGCCCGGCTGCCACGGCAGCCGGGCCAGTCCATCCGCCCCACCCAATCACCCTCATCACGGCTCCGCGACCATGGACTCGCGCGAACATCGCAGCAGGTCCGCCTGACATTCCTTGTCGTCTGAACTGACAGGAGAACGGCACTGCCCTTGCGGTGCCTTGGACTCCGTCGGGGTCAGCAATCCATCTCAAACCACTCAAAGAAAGCCTGCCCTCGTTGCAAGGGGCGCGGCTCTCGTTTCATCACCCTTCTCATCGGAGCAAGCTGAAGTGCGCCCTTCATCAAAACTCTTCGCCGTCGGCTCGCTGGGACTCGCCCTGGCAACGGCCTGCGGTTCTCCAGAAACACCTCCCCAACCCATCGAGGAATTCGCGTTCATCCAGAAGCAGGCCCTCGATGAGAGCTGCTACGACCGCGACACCTCATTGCTCCAGTCCCTGAAGACTCCCCTGGGCAGGCGGGACTGCACCTTCGACGAACAGTGCCCCCAGGGGGCCTTCTGCAATGAGAGCACGCACCAATGCGATTGGACGTGCCTGGAAGACGGTCCCGTGGGAACCGCCTGCGGAAGTGGCAAGGCATGCGACTGCTCGGGGCAATGCGTGACCGAAGGCACCAGCAATCCGCTGGTCCTGTCCGGCACCTTGCCCCGCGTGGACGTCGCGCCATCCGCAGTGTCCTTCACCACGCCCACCGTGGGTCAGCCCTTCGTCGCTCGGCGACTGGTGGTGGGGCTCGCCGCGCTGAATCCGACGGAAGCAGCCCGAGTGTCCAGCACGCCGGTGCGCCTGGTGGCGGGGCCGGACATGGAGGTGGCATGCAACGTGGGTGATGCGCCCGCAACCACCTTCTCCAGCGACTGCCTCGTGAATGCCTGGACCTTCAACGCCTTCGGCACGGGCCAGCGCGCGACGGTCCGCATGGACGTGCGTCCACGGCAGACCAGCACCGCGCGCAGCTGGTACGTCACCCTGGAAGCGCAGGGCGCCACCCCCCAACGCACGCGCGTGGACATCGAACGCTCGGACGCGGCCCCGGGCGTGGGCGGCGTGCGCCCCTTCTTCGGAAGCGTGACGCTCACCCTCGACCCGTCCGCCGACGCAGGAACAGAGCCGCTCGTGCTGCCGGTGCGCGCCTACGCCAACGGCACCTACCTGATGCTGTTTGACGAGTCGCGCACGCTCTCACCGTCCGGCAAGGTCCGCCTTTCCACCTCCCAGTCGCACCACGGCGAGGAATGGCTTCCCTCCGCCAACGGCACCAGCACGGCAGACGCCGTGACGGTGGACCTGGAGGGCACCTATGACGGCACCGGCGCCAACAGCAGCACCTTGGTGGGTGCCTTCACGGTGCGGCTGCCCCGGCCCATCAGCAGCGCCTGGGGCGTCAAGGCCGAGTACCGTCTGTCGCGCCTGCGCGTGGACACCGATGCGGGCGTGGACGACCTCCCCCTCACCTCGTGCCCTGCGTCGCCCTGTGTCACGGGCTCCGTCTGCGAACCGGACCTCGGCGTGTGCATTCCCGGCGTTCGCACCTGGAGCGGAGCTCCCGTCGCTGCCGATGGAGGACCACTCAACACCCTCGTCAGCGAGGAGCGCGCGAACTGGGACTCCGAAGCCCAGGCCCGGCTCACCGACTTCATGGCGGTCTCCGCGGCGAACGGGATCCCCCTGTCCTCGTCCCAGCTCGCCCGCGGAATTCTCTGCAACCAGGCCACCACCAACGCTCCGCTGGAGGTGAACGGATTTCCAAGCTTCGCCACCACGGACGCGGGCCTGCCCTTCGTGCTCCCGCGCTCGGGTGACCTGCGCTGCCAGAACGGCGGCATGCCGTACGTGTCCGAACTGGCGAATCCGTGGGACCGCTACCCGGACGCCAACGGCCTGAAGAACCTGGACCGACTCAGCGACCTGGAAATGCTCACCGAGTGCCTGGAGGACCTGAAGCGACCGGCGGTGAACGGCCCGGTGCTTGGCACCTCGGACTGGTTCGCCCAGCGTTACGGCGCCCGCTATTCCATCCAGTCGCAGCGGGCCACCGTGTCCACCGCGAGCCGCACCACGCCCGGACGCTGCTTCAACCTGGCGCGTTTCTATGGCGCTCTGAACCTGAGCGCGCGCGACGGCAACAGCCGTGACCAGCGCCTGGCGGGACGTCTTTTCCAGCAATGGATCTCCACCCATGGCTACGTGGCCCAGCAGCTCGTGCAGCAGCGAGAGCTGTCGGACTTCCTCAACGAGCCGGCGCCGTCCGAATGGGACTCCGCTTCCGCCGTGCTCGACCGCTTCGAGAAGGGCTGGGATCTGCTGCTCGACGGCACCTACGCCAACCTGCTGCCCGGCAACGATGCGGCACGCACATGCAGCCTGCTCAACCCCGACTACCGTCTGCCTCCCGCGCCCCTGGCCTCGTGGACCTACGCCACGAATCAGTCCGTGCAGGACCGGGGCACCGGTGCGCGCTGGCAGCGCGCCCGCTCCACCTTCTTCTTCCACAACCCGGACCTCGCGGCGCGCTGCTCCAGCACCACCACACCCGTAAGCCTCGCTTCCGCCTCGTACCTGATGGACGAGGCGCCCACGGGTCCCCGCTCACTCCAGGTATCGTGCATCCAGAAGACGGGCGCGGTGGAGGTCACCGTGCAGGCAGCGCGGCGAGCCACTCCCAGCGGCACCCGCTTCTTCACGTGGACCGTCTCCATTCCCAGCGGCACCAACACGGTGGCCTTCGCGGTCCTTGACCATGGCGCCACCATGAGCCTGTTTTCTCCGACCAAGGTGTACGTGTCTCCCGCGCTGAGCACGCTCGCCTACGAGCATGCCGTGCTGCGACCTCCCTACACACAGGCCGTGTCGGGTCCTTCCGGCAGCCGGTTGGCAGTCTGGGACTTCGTTGCAGACACCGGACACCTCTCCGAGGCCGTGGACCGGCGCACGCTCTATGACATTCCCTCGGCGGACCTCACTCCCATGTCGGGCTCCCAGCCCCACCATGACCAGCCGGTGGGTCTGCCCGCGCTCATCCTGGAGGGTTTGACGGCGCACCTGCGCCTGCTCAATTCGGAGTTGGAGGAGGTGGAGCGCACGACGCTCGCCACGTGTGGCCCCGTGTCGCCCGGAACGCCGCGCGACCAGGCCCTCACGCGCTTTGGCCGCACGATGCGCTACGAGGTGCTGATGGAGACGTTGGCCCGCTCCGCTTACTCGCGCGAGAAGTCCACGTGCGCCACCGTGCAGGGACTGGCGGAGTTGCCTTGGGATAAGCGGTGGCGGGACGCGAAGGCGGAGCTGGAGGCCGTGCGCTGCCAGTCCTACGACAAGATGCGCGCCCTCAGCGACTGCCATCCCTACGGAATGCCCGAGGATGAAGTGCCCCTGGCCTTCGGGGCCACCCTCACCGGTCCCATCGAGCGCTACTTCGGAAGCTCCTCGTACCTGCACCTCAACGCCACCTCCGCCGTGAACGCCGCAGTCAACGACAAGGGCGCCGCGGAGAGTTCCTGGGTGTCCCTGCGCAACGGAGAGGTGCAGGAGGCCTACCAGGACACCGCGAAGCAGCAGCGCATGCTGGAGTTGAAGCGACAGTACGGCACGCCCATCGTCCAGATGTGCGGCCTGACGAATGTCACTGCGGCGGATGTGCTGGACCTCTTCGATCCGTCGAAGACGGCCAACCCCTTGCGCCCCTCCGCGTGTTTCCTCAAACCGGAGTGCCAGACGCCCCCCGCGCAGGTGTACGCCGCTGTGCGGACCGAACATGCCCGCTTCACGCTGTGCACCTGGAAGCACCTGGTGCCTGCTACTTCCGTCTATGCGGACACGGCAGTGCGTGCGCTGGTGGACCACTACAACACCGTCACCGTGACACCCGGTTCGAACAACGTGTCATGGGGTGCCACGACGCTGCCGGTGTCCGCGTTGTATGGCCAGCCGCTGCCCACGAATGAGATTGCCTCCGGCGAGTTCGCCACGGCGCAAGCGGCCTGCGTCCAGGAGTTGGGAACCACCGGCAGCCAGCTTCCGACGCCCTCCAGCCTGGGTGTGAAGCAGGAGAGCAGCTGCTACCGGGGAGACATGGGCACCGCGATGCTGACCATCGTCGGGGCGAACCAGAGCCTTCAGGTGGCGCAGGCCCAATGGGCGGATGCCCAGGAGCGGCTGCGCATCGCCGAGGACCGCTGCCTCCTGCTGGAGACGGACGTCCAGAAGCAGGTGGCCCTCAACGCCAGCTATGAGGCGGAGATGAGCGGCCTGCTGGCGGAGAAGGTTCGCGTCGACAGGAAGGTGAACAACCTGAGCGACGTCAACAACAAGGGTGAGGCGATCATCGGGGCCTTCGCGCAAGCCAACGCGGTGGGCATCGCCTGGGGCGCCGTGAAGCTGTTCGGCGCCGCGGCGGAGAACCGCTACAAGGACGAGTCGATCATCCTGAACGCGCGCATCCAGCAACTCGACCTGCAGCACCGCGCCCAGATTGAAGCCCTGTCCCTGCAGACGGCGGTGAGCCAGTGCTACGCGGAGGCCCGCATGTACATGGTGGGCATCAGCACGGCGGCGATGCAGATTGACCGGGTGGGGACGGATGTGGACACCGCCCTGCTCCAGTTGGAGAACATGGAAGGTCGCGTGCGCCAGCTCCTGATGGAAGGCCAGCAGGTGGTGGCACAGGAAGAAGCACGCCAGGTGCCCCTCTTCTCGCACGACTTCTGGCTTCATGAGCGGCTGACCCGGGCCCGGGAGTCCTTCGCCACCGCGAAGCGGCTGTCCTATCTGTTCGCCAGGGCGCTGGAATACGAGAAGCAGCAGAGCCTGCCGGCCACGAACGCAGTACTGGCCGCGAAGGGACCTCTCCAGTTGCAGAGCGCGCTGAATGCCAACGCCTACACGGCCCTCGACAAGACGGTCCATGGACGCGACGTGGAGGGTCATTCCTTCGTCGTGCAGCTGCGCGGCAACGTGCTGAAGTTGGAGGACATCGTCGCGGCTGCGCCTGGGGAGCGCACCCTGACGAAGAAGGAACGTTTCACGCGCCGACTGCTGTCACCGGAGAGTGCCGTCTACGACGACAACGGACGCTACCTGGGCCAGGGCCTGCGCTTCTATCTGCAAGACAGCCTGGGGCCCAACTCCATCCGCTGTGGAGAGAAGGTCTGGACGGTGCATGCACACCTCTCCGGCGACGACCGACTGGTCACGTGGCTGGGGAGCCATGGTCTGGCGCCGCTGGTGCTGCGCAAGCGCAACACCTTCAGCAGCCACAATTGCGATCCTGACCACAAGGGCTTCCAGACCCGCGCCCTGCGCCCCTCGCTGCGCAGTGGCGGCTACACCGGCACCGCGAAACCGGGTGAAGAGACCACCTTCACCCTGGCGAGCGTGGGCGCGGAGACTGGCCAGAACGTGTTGGCGTTCCAGCAGAATCCGACGGGCGCGCCGTCGACCGAATGGAAGGGCCGGGGCCTCTATGGGGAGTACGAAGTCATCTTCCCCTGGGTCGACCTGATGACGTCGGGCGGCGTGTCCACGGGCTTCCCGCTGGATGGCATCAACGACGTCTACCTGCGCTTCGAGCAGGTTTCCGCCGCGACCAGTCACATCTACGAGTAGTGCGTCGTCGCCCCGTGGCCGGTAAGCCACGGGGCCACTTCGTTTCTTCCAGGGCCCCGGCGGAATCAACGCCGGGGCCTGGCTTCTCCGGTTGCGTCCAGGATGACCGGACGCCCGGGAAGCCGCCCAACCACAGTGCGCCTCTTGCGATGAACAAGTGGGGATACGTGTCGCTTCAAACCAGATGGATGGCGGTAGTGATTGCACTCATGGGTTCGCACGCATGGGCCGCGGGCGATCCCGCGCCGGGCTCCGTGAGTGCGCAGACCGTGAAGCTGCCAGATGGACCGGGCAGTGTGCGCGGGCTGGCGGACAGTGCCAGCGTGGATGTCTTCAGCGGGCAGGTGGGGTACAGCGTGCCGCTGGACCTGCCGGCGGGCATCGCGGGCTTCGGCCCGAAGCTGTCGCTGACCTACTCGGGGGACCTGGGCAATGGTCCACTCGGCGTGGGCTGGGCAATGCCCCAGGTGGTGCTCCGTCGCGCGACGCGGCTGGGCGTCCCTGCCTATACGAATGCGGACGAACTGGAACTCGCAGGCGTGGGCGGCGGCGGACGACTGGTCGCGCTGACCGACGGAACCTGGCGGGTGGAGGGTCAGGGCCACTCGGTGAAGGTGGCCCGTGACGGCACCGGCTACGTCGTCACCGAGAATGGCGGCGTGCGCTACAGAATGGGCATCACCTCGGCGGGAAGACAGGCCGAGGGGTCCCGCGTCGCTGCCTGGCACGTGGAGGAAGTGCTGCATCCGAACGGGCAGACCACGACCTTCAGCTACCTCCAACACAACGGCCAGCAGTACCTGTCGGACGTCACGTGGGGTCCCAACGCGGTCTTCCGCGTGGAGTTCGTCTATGGGACGCGTCCCGATACGACGGTGAGCTATCGCACCGGTTTCAAGGTGGAATCCGCGCGGCGGCTGGCGGAGGTGCGCGTGCATTCCTTCGGGGAGCTGCTGCGCGCATATGTCCTTGGCTACGACAACACCCTTGCGCTCAGCCGACTCAAGACCGTGACGATGCTGGGGCGCGGGCGCGAGGGAGCCATGCCCACGCTGACACTTGACTACGCGCCCGTCCAGGCAGCGAGCACGGTGCAGTTGGAGCCAGCCTCGGGCTGGTATCTGGCCACCGCGGGCACCAGCCTGATGGACGTGGATGGCGACGGCATGACGGACCTCGTGCGCATGTCCGGTTCAGGCCACCAGTGGCGGAAGGGGACGGGAACGGGCTTCGGTCCGGCCCGGGTGCTGGGTGGCGCCACGGGCGCGGTGCTGGCCACCTCGCGCTTCCTCGACGTGGATGGAGATGCCCGGCCGGAACTGGTCCGCAACTTCTCCGAGGCGTGGCAGATCAACCGGTTGCAGGGCGAGTCCTTCGGAACCAGCGCGACGAAATGGACGGGCACCGACGGGATGCCGCTCTACAACGACATCACCTACTTCGCGGACATCAACGGCGATGGCCGAGTAGACGTGGTCCGCACGGGGAGTGACTCCCTGGCGGTGCGATGGAACCGGGCCACGGGCCTGAGCGCGCCTGCCCAGAAGCCAGCCGTCGACGGCGTGGTGTTGATGCCAGGCGCGAATACTCGCTTCCACGAGGTGAACGGCGACGGACTGGCCGACGTCGTCCAGCTCAGCAGCAACTGGTTCAAGGTCTACCTGGGCAAGGGAGACGGGACCTTCGTCCCGGGGACGCTCCAGAGTTATCCCTGGGGTGACAACACCAACCCCGCCAATGTGAAGCTCGCGGACCTGAACCGCGACGGGCTCATGGACCTGGTGCACGTGCTCAACGGCTACGTGCACTGGTACCGGGGCAAGGCGGGCGGCACCGTGGAAGCAACGGCCACGCGGCTGGTGCCTCCGGGAGCGGACGGCACGTCCACGGTGGTCACGTTGGCGGACCTCAACGGCAATGGCAGTGAGGATGTGGTGTGGAGTGGCCCCGATGGGATGTGGGCGCTTGACCTCGCGGGCCCGACGACCGCGGGCATGTTGATGGGAATCGATAACGGGCTGGGCAAGACAGTGGCCCTCCAATACCAGTCCAGCGCGGCGCTGACGGTCGCGGCGGAAGGCACTGCGCAGGCATGGACGCGCCGGTTCCCCACGTCCATCCCGGTGCCGGTGCGCATGACGGTGAACCCCGGCGCCGGGGGACCCTCGCGTGTGGTCGAGTACACGGTCCGTGACGGTTTCTGGGATTCCACCGAACGCCGCTTCGGTGGCTTCCTCGTCGGCGGCGTGCGGACGGTGGGAACCAGCGCAGCGGACACACTGTACGAGGAGACCCGCTACCACGAAGGCAGTGGCAACGACCGTTCGCTGCGAGGCCTGGCACTGGAGGTGAGACGGGAAGATGGCCTGCATACACTCTTCTCCCTGGCGACCTCCGTCTACGAGTCGCGGCCCATTGATGGATTGCCGAATGTGCCGCTGCTGCGCAAACCCGCCCTGCTGGAGACGCGGACGAAACACTACGAGGGCGTAACCACTCCGCTGGAAACGCTGACGGAGTACACGTACGACGCGCGCGTTCGGCCCATCGAGGAGAAGTCATTCGGTCGACTCGATCTCACCGGCGACGAGCGAATTCTGCAGCGCAGCTATGCCAGTGACGACACGCTGCTGGTGCAGGACGTTCCCTGCGAGGAGACACTGCGGGAGGCGGACGGCACCATTGTCTCGCGCACACGCACATTCTATGGCGATGCGAACCAGGTATTCACCTGGACGGATCCCAATCTCTGCCGAGCGGGTCGGCTGGCGCGGGAAACATACGGACTCCTTGATGGCACCAGTCCACGATGGGTGTTGCAATCAGCTACGGAGGTCGACGCATGGGACAACCCTACGCGGATCTTCGCTCAGGGCGTTTGGCGTACCCTGACATATGACGTCCAACACCTTCACGCGATCTCCGAAACTCAGCGCCCGGACGCCACGCACGCACTGACCTGGACGCTCGCTTGGGACGACGTGCTGGGACAGGCACGCAGTCTCACCGCGCCGGATGGAGTTGCGACAGAGGTGACATATGACTCGCTTGGGCGACCTGTCGCCGCCGCTATCGGTGGAGAGGAACCCCACTTGCGGTATGCCTACGACTGGAACTCTTCGAGTCCCAAGACGTTCACCTACGTGTTCGACGGTCCTGTCAGTGACCTGATGGGAAGTTGGACAGCGGGTTGGATGGACGGTGGGAAGTGGCGTCAGTCCGTCGTCGTCTCAAATGGCGCGGGGGAGGCGCTATTCTCGGCACACCGTCTGAGCCTCGCACGTTGGAGCGTGGACGAATGGCAAGAGCGGGACGCACGGGGCCGCATCATCTACGCCGCAGATGCCTTCTACTGGGATGACACTACGCTGCCATCTGCTCGACCGGCAGTCACCGTGGGCCAGACGCTGACCTACGACGCACTGGGTCGGCTCACAGGGCAGCACCTGCCCACCGGCGCCCAGCGGTCCTTCAGTCACCGGGCGTTCCGCTCTACCCAGTCCGAGCAGGAGATGGCTCACCTCATCACGTCCTGGGATGGGCTCGGACGCACCCGGCGTACCGAACGATTGGTGGACACGGTTCTCGAATCAGTGGACGCCAATTACGACGCTGCCGATCGCATCCGCTCTTTGCGTCTCCAAGGTGATGCCGTTACCCATGGCTTCACCTATGACTCTTTGGGCCGGCTTGTATTCGCGCAAGACCCAGACATCGGCCCTCGCACGTCAAGCTACGACGACCGCAACCGCCTGACGGAACAAACCAACGGCGCGAACCAGACGCGAGTGTATGCCTATGATGACATCGGTCGCATCCTCAGAACCGAGGGCGAGGACGGCACTTCATTCGTCTACCACTACGACACCAACGAGGATGGAACCATCACGGGACATGTCGCGGGACGTCCCTCTTGGATCGAAGAGCCAGCGGGTCAGGTGCGTCTTGCATATGACGCCTGGGGGCGCACAGTCTGGCAGCACCGAATCATCGAAGGACATGAAGCACAAGAGCGCACGACATTCAGTCCCTCCGGCTTGCTGCTGACTTCGGAGGTCGATGGCGCTGTTATTTCCATGGCCCATGATGCTGCGGGCCGGCCCATTGCAGTGGGCAATCTCTGGCAGGCACTTCAACTGGACGCGTCGGGACGTGTGCTGGAGGAGCGCTACGGCAACGGAGTGCACCAAATCTACACGCGTGATTCCCTGGGAATGCCCTCCCGCATCCAGACCCTGCGTCCACTGGGCACACCGCTCTACGACGTCACCCTGACGCGCAACGCCTACGGTGCTCCCCGGACCATCCAAGACACGGATGGTACAGGCCTGAATCACTCCGCCACATTCACCTATGACAAGGCCGCGCGACTCTCGGACATGGTGCTAGGTGCGGTCCCCCTACCTGGAGCCATCTTGGGTCAGGGACCGGATTCCTACCATTTCGGTTATCAGTACGATGGATTGCAGAACATGGTCCAGCGGACGGCGACGGGTCCCCAGACGATGGATGTGCTAGCGGGCACCTACCACTACGCGGAACGAGGTTTCGGACCACGCCAACTCACTCGCGTTGCCTCCGCTTCTGGTGAAACGCTGTTGGACTACGATTCCGCTGGCCGACAGGTGCGCCAGGGCAATCGGCAGATGACCTACAATGGCCTAGATCAGCTCATCCGCGTAAGCATGCCGGGCAGTGGCTCGACGCCCGATTTCGTCGAACACGCGTATGGCCATGATGGTCTTCGCGTCAAGACACAAGGGCCATCAGGCAGCACTCAGTATTGGTTTTCATCGCAACTGACTGAGCGTCCCGAGGGAACGCGAGAACGGTATGTGCGGTTGGGCGATCGCGTGCTGGCACGTCTTACATTGACTGCAGCAAGTCCAGGGACACTTGCGTCATCTCGCAACCGTACTGTGGACCAGTCCGTGGGCCAGGGACTGCAGGTCCTGCTGCTCGGGGTGCTGAGTCTGGTATTTGCCTCGGTGGTCACGCTGCGGTCGTCCACGTACTCACGCATCATGCGTGGGGTCGCGGGCCTGCTCACGGTCGCACTGCTGGGATCCGCGTGTGGACCGGGCGTGCAGTCATCAGGCGCGAACCTCCAGCGACAGGTGCAATGGCTGACGGCGGGCACCCTCTATTTTCACGGTGGCGTGGCTGCAGGTCCTGTTCTCACCACCCGCGAGGATGGCAGCGTCCACGAGGAGCGGCGATACGAGGCGTTCGGCGCCCCCATTGATGCGTACCGGGAGTTCGTGGGCGGTGGCAGCGCGATGGGCCTCGTGGACCACGAGGGCGAACCGCTCAACAGCCTCAACCAACCTACGGATGCGCACACCGGGTGGAGCGATCATGGCGCGCGATGGACTGCACCGGAGACAGGCCGGTGGCTGACACCGGATCCACCGGTCAAGACGCCAGATTCGCGATTCCTCACCTCGCCGTGGGGTCTGCATCCCTACCAATACGTGAGGCAGAACCCGATCCTCTTCTGGGATCCCGACGGGCGCCAGGAGTTGCCGTTCGCCGGCCCTGGGCCTCGCATCCTGCCTCCCATGGTGCCGCCGGGCGGCGGCTCGCCCTTTGTCGATCCGATTCCCTACCGACCGGTGTTCGAGATGCCGGGCCAGCAGACACCGCTCCGACTCCCACCCGCCATCGAAACGCCTCCAATGCCCGTCCGGGCGCCTCCGCCTGGTTTCTGGGGAGAGATCGGCGGCCAGCTCTTACGCGGCGTCCGGTTCGTAGCCACTCCAGTGGCGGTTTTCGCCACCGTGATCCTGTACCCCTCCAACCTTGGGGACGGATCCCTCCCTGCACATGCACAGCCACATGCAGCGAGCCCACTCCCAGGTGGGATGCAAGCCTCATCCACACCCTTGCCAGGAAGTGGACCTACCATCGTCAGCCCCGAAAAAGGAAAGCTGAAAGGCACCCCTTATTCTCGTCATGTCTATGTGATTGAGCAGGGCACCAAAGCAGTGAACATCCGCATTTATGATGGAAACGGAGAAGCTGTGGGTGATGTAGATTTCAAGAACCATAAAGACGGAGCTGTCTCCGGTCACGGACACAAATTCCCCCCCATGCAACCCAGGGTCGGACATGGAGTTGGAGCGGAGCACATCCCCTATAAAGATCTGCCTGAAGGCTGGACTGACCTACCCCCGGGAGTAACCCCTGTAACCCCACTTGGCACATGACAATGACCCGCCTGAGTCCAAATGATGCAGACCCGATTGTGCGGTACGGACATCTCTACGACGATCTCCTTTACTCGATCCACCTTGACTTCTCGGACCGGACATTGCGCATCGGGTGGGCTGAAGTCGTATTCTATGCACGCGGAGTAGAGGGAGGACCAAAGGCAGTCTACCTGCGCTTGCGATTCCTCAATGTGACGGCATTTCAGTTCACCGAAGGGGACCTAAGCTATCTGGTGGTCGACGATGGCGCTCGCCTCAGTTGGAAGGACGGGCGTGTCACCCTAGACTTGGATCCCGGACCCAACGGTATTGACGAGCCCATCCCGCACCGTGTCTCGAAATTCTTTATTACCGCCGAAGGATGCGAGTGGGAGGAGGAACCCGCTCCAGTCTGAGACCTGAACGTCATAGCCTCGTCCCATTCGGATTCGGCGGCGCGACTGATGCCTCAAGTCGCGAAGACCTCTCAGCCTTTCGCCGCCCGGTCTCCCCCATCATATAGAGACCGGGCGGGCCGAAATTGTCCGCTGATCACAGAAACCCTTCCTGCGAACTTTGCCGAGCAACCCTCGTCACCAGCGTCAGGCGGGGGAAGGAGTCTGCCGCCCGACCGGAGTAGCAAGCACGCTGCCACCCCCAAAGACCCTCCCCCTTCAACTGCTCAGCGCCCGCACCCGCTCCGCCAGGCTCTGCGTGAACAACCGGAAGATGCGCAGGGCCGCGGCCTCGTGCGTCTCCAGGAAATATTGGAAGTCCGTCCGGGTCACCCTGAGCGCGCGCACCACCGTGTGCGCTCGCACGTGCGCGGACACCGGCCCGTCGAGGATGAGTGAAATCTCTCCCAGGAACGCGCCCGGCCCCAGCATGTTGAGTTGGCGCGCGTCCGGCCCCGGGCCGGTGGACACACTCACCATGCCCTCCAGCAACACCACCAGCCCCCCGCCCTTCGCGCCCTTCTCCAGCACCGTCGTCCCCGCCGGCACCAACACCGGTCGCGCCAGCCGATACAGGTCGCGCATGTCTTCCAATGACAGACCATCGAAGATGGGAATGGCTTTCAGATAGCCATAGCCATCCACCACCGGCGGCGCCTTCTCCGCCGCGATGGCGCCTTCCGGCGGCGACGCGAGCCCCATCTGCCGCAGCAGGCGGGACTGCTCCGCCTGGAGCATCACCGCGCCCGCGCCCGTCGCGTGCTTGAGGCCATCCGCCAGCAACACCAGCGCGCGCCACGTCGCGCCCTCCGCGTCCAGCAGCGAGCTCATCCGCAGCACCGCCTCCGGACGCTGGGCGTCGTCCGTGGGCACCGCTCGCAACATCTCCAGCTCCGCGTGCGTGTTGCCCAGCATGTGGAACACCTCCGCGGCCTCCATCGGCCGGTTCATGCGCCCCAGCAACTGCGCCAGCGACTCGCGCGCCCCCAGCGCCTGATACAGCGACAACGCCTGCTCCAACGAACCCGCGCGCTCGAAGGCCGCCGCCGCCCGGGCCTGCTCGCCCACCCGCAGCCAGGCCTCCGCCGCCAGCAGCGGCGCTCCCGCCTGCTCGTACATGGGCGCCGCGGCCCGGTCGTCACCGTCCGCCTCCAACAGCCGCGCCGCGCCGGTGTAGTCGCGCGCCTGACGCAGCACCTCCACCAACGTGTCGCGCGTCGTGGCCGGCACCACCAGCGCTTCCTCCAACACCCGCTCCCGATGCCCCGCCGCCATCGCCTCGTAGGCGCGCACCGCGTCCTCCACCGCCCCCTGCATCACCCGCGCCCACACCAGCCGCGTGACGCTGGAACCGGGTCCCCCGCCCACATCGCTCAGGTTCGAATCCATTGGAGTCACGACCTTGTCGTTCCTCCCGGGCACCCGGCGGAAAAGGGGTGTCACGCCGGTGTCCGGGACCCCTTCTGCGTAGCATCCTGAAACAGGGAAAGCCAGCCATCGCCGGCAACAAAGGCAAGCGTTGAACACCTGCGTTCGCCCCGAACACTGGCACCGTTTCCGAGGGCAGCCGGCGACGGGGAGAGGCCATCCGAACCTGAGAGGTTGGGAAGACGATGCGATGAATCACGGCACTTCCGGACGGCTGTCTCAGGCGACAGGGGTCCCTCACCTTCGGTGCTCCCTGTCCCAGGGCCCCTACCCAAGGTGTCTTCCCAGATGAAGTCGTTCCCCGCCGCCTTCCGTTCTCTCAGCGAATTGGAATTCCCGCCCATGCGCCGTGCGCCAGCCGCCGCCGCGCGGTGGCTCTGCCTGCTGATGCTGGCGTCGGGGCGCGTCGGAGCCGCCGAACCCGAGGCGCCGCAGCCTTCCGCCCCCGCTCCCGTCCAGGTCGAGCCCACCGCGCCGGCCGTGGAACCAGTGAAGGCCCCGGAGCCAGAGCCGGTGAAGGCGCCGGAGGCCCGGGCGGAGGAGTCGGAAGAGGCGACGGTGTGGGGAGAAGAGTCCCTGATGCAGGCGGATTTCCCACCCGAGATGAAGAAGGCAGCCGACGCCCTGACCCAGGACCCCCAGGTGCTCTGCGCGGGGGGCCTCGCCCAGACCCACGAGCCCGGGCTGTTGCTGGTCACAAACCGGGACACCCGCGTGGGCGAACACCTGCTGTCCATCACCTGCCCCATCAGCGACGGCGTCGTGATGACCACCGTGTCCACGGAGGTCCGGTCGCTGAAGGGCGCGACCTGCCTGACGAAGCCGGAGGGCCCGACGGCGGCGACCGTGGGCTGGTCCAACGGCGAGTCCTCCGTGCTGGAGCTGAAGGATGTGGAGGCCACCGTCGAATGCGACATGAGGGTCCTCACGTCGCGGGGCATCGTGAAGTCCGGTCGCCATCAGGGCCACGCGGTGACGCTCTCCACGGCGGTGCCGATGACGGCCACGCTGGCCGCATGCATGCAGGAGTCGGGACTCACGGCGAGCACGGGCGTCGCCACGCTCACCCTCACGGCCCCCTGAGTCCCGCCAGGCGGTCCATGGGCATCTTGGGGCTTCAGGAAGGAAGGGGTTCTTCTTGTAACCAGGATGCCTTAACAATGTAGATGCATTTCGGTGCACGCCGCCGTGCGTGCCCGGGCGTCCGTGGGCTCCCAGCGGAAGATTCCGGTCGCCTGCCCCCCTTGCGGGGAGGCCGGGCGCGGGCGAATACCCCTCAAAACGCAAGCGTCGCTATGCAGGGCCCGGCCGGGCGCTATCGTGGGGCGCATGGGGTCCAGCCCCGGAGCGTCGCGATGAAGAAGCCACGAATCACGGGGGGATGGGGTGCGGCGGCGGTGGCCGTGCTGCTGGGCTCGGGCTCGGCCTGGGCGCACGCGGGCCTGCCGGAGACGTCCAACGTCACGCTGCGGCGCGGGCACCCGGAGGACTACTTCGTGGGCGCCACGTTCGGCGCGGTCATCTCGCGCGACAGCGGCCAGACGTGGCGGTGGGTGTGCCCGGATGCCATGGGGTACGGCGGCTGGCGCCCGGAGTCCTTCGTCTGGCGCGAGTCGGGCGAGCTGCTCGCGGCCACCGGCAATGCGCTGTTGCGCTCGAAGGACGGCGCGTGTTCGTGGTCCGCGCACCCTTCCTTCAAGGACACGTGGGTGACGGGGCTCGCGGTGCACCCCACCAACGACGCGGTGATGTACGCGGGCACGGGCCGCTCCACGTCCGCGACCAATGGCCTGTTCCGTTCGGACGATGGCGGGGAGACGTGGCGGGCGCTGCCGCTGCAACGCGCGGGCATCCTGTTCTCCGCGGTGCGCGTGTCCACCGCCAACCCGAGCACCCTCTACGTGTCCGCGTCGGACACCACGCGCATGTACCTGTTCCGCAGCGACGATGCGGGTGAGACGTGGGAGGAGGCGCCCCAGAGCTTCCCCACGCTGGTGCGTCCGTTCGACTTCGTGGTGACGGCGACGGACCCGGTGGACCCGCTGGGCGTCTGGGCTCGCGTGTCCGCGCAGGGCTCCACGCACATCCTGCACAGCACGGACGGGGGGCGCACCTTCACGGCGCGCTCGGGCACCGGCATCGACGATGTCTTCGTCAACATGGAGCTCTCCGCCGACGGCGCGACCGCGTGGGTGTCCACCTACAACTCCTTCTTCCGCAGCCAGGCGGGCAGCCCCTTCGACAAGCTCACGCTGCCCACCGGCAACGCGTGCGCCACGCGCGTGGGCGACGTGCTCTACGGCTGCGGCTCGCCGTGGCTCCATGACTGGTCGCTGGCGCGCAGCCACGACGAGGGCACCACCTGGGAGCCCCTCTTCAGTCTGGAGAACATCCAGGGCAGCCATCAGTGTCCGGCGGGCACGCCCGTCCGGGACCTGTGCCCGTCGCGCTGGCCCCAGCTCGCGGAGACGATTGGCGCGCCGCTCTACCCGGATGGCGTCCCCGACGCGGGCGTGTCCGACGGTGGCACCTCCCCGGTCGACGCCGGCGTGCCCCCTTCCGACGCGGGCACGTCCACCGACGCGGGAGGCCCCGCCCCGGCGCCCTCCAAGTCGGGGTGCTCCACCGCGCCCACGAACACGCTGCTGCCGTTCCTCTTCCTGCTTCCCCTGTGGCGCCGCGGCCGGCGGCGCGAGGAGTCCCGACCATGAAGACGCCCTGCCTGCTGTGGAGCACCGCCGCCGTCGCGCTGCTCGGCCTGACGGCCTGCGACGGTGATGACGAGCAACCGGCGCCGGAATGTGGCGAGCCGCTGTACGCCGGTGGCGCCACGGACGAGGCGTGGCGCACGCTGGTGGATGCCCAGAACAAGGCCCAGGACAGCTCGCGCGCGGTGACGCTCGTGTCCCCGGAGTCCGGCCAGACGTACCTCACGAGCGACTCCGCGCCGCTGTGGCAGTGGACCTCGCCCCTGCGCGCGTCGTTGCAGCGACCGGGGCGCACGGAGCCCTCGCCGGTGGGGCGGCCTCGCGACACGGGCCGGTCGGTGCTCGCGTGGCTGGGGAACTGGGTGCTGCCCACCGCGGAGGCGCACCTGCCGCCGTACACGGGGGACCTGTACTGGGTGAAGGTGCAGGTGCCGGGGCGTCAGTGCCCGGTGGAGCTGTTGACGTCGGAGTTGCAGTGGCAACTGGATGACGGCTCCTGGCAGACGCTGCGCGAGGCGGCGGGACAGGCGCTGTCGGTGCAGGTGCTGAGCGCGTACCTGGTGCAGAACCGGGTCACGGAGGGTCCCTACACGCTGGCGCAGCCGGTGTCCTTCGGCGTGGCGGGCGCCCGGTGAAGCGCGCCGTCTGGCTTTGCGCGCTGGCGCTGGGCGCGTGCGACAGCGGTGGGACGAAGGCGACCGGCAATCTGGAGATCCCCGCGCTGACGTACGCAGAGCCATCCCCCTGGACGCGGGGCGGGACGACGGTGGCGCCTCCGGGGCCGGAGGGGCGGCTGCTCGTCACCAACAGCCTGGATGACTCGGTGGGCCTGCTGGACATGGCGGGGCTGGGCACGCCGGGCTGGGGCGAAGTGGCGCGCGTGCCGGTGGGGCTCAACCCGGTGGAGCTGGAAGGGCCGCACCACACGGCGGTGTCTCCCACGGGGGACTACTACTACGTGGGCATCAGCAACTACGTGCCCGGTGGCGGTTCCGGTCCGCATGGCGCGCACGGCACCGGCACGGCGGACGGGTACTGCCTGAAGCTGAGCGCGAAGGACAACCGGCTGGTGGCCTCCGCTCGCGTGGACCGCAACCCGGGTGACGTCATCGTCAGCGCGGACGGACGCACGCTGTACCAGACGCACTTCGACCTGCTGCGCATCGCGGACGTGGCGCGCCAGGGCGGCTCCGAGGAGGACATGGTCTCGCGGCTGGCCATCCTCGACGCGGAGACGATGGCGGTGAAGGCGCGGGTGAAGGTGTGCCCGGCGCCGCACGCGGTGCGCCTGTCGGCGGATGAGCGCACGGCGTACGTGGCGTGCTGGTCGGACGAGGTCGCGCTGGTGGACCTGGCGACGTCAGGTATGCCGGTGACGCGGGTGAAGGTGGCGCCTGGAGCGGGCACCGCGACGAATCCGCGCCACCAGCCGTACGCGCTCACGCTGTCGCCCACGACGGGGGATGTCTGGGTCAGCTCGCTGGCCAGCCGTCAGGTGCAGGTGCTGGAGCCCGGCACGCGCGCGATGAACCCGGAGCGCACGGTGTACCTGCGCGGCTCTCCCATGTTCGGCGCGTTCACGAAGGACGGGCGCACGCTGTACCTGCCGTATCAGCAGGAGGACGCGGTGGCGGTCATCGACCCGGCGACGTCCACGGTGCTGCGCACGCTGGAGTTGTCGCAGGCGGGTTGTCTCAACGTGCACCAGTTCATGCTGACGCCGGACGAGCGGCACGGGCTCGTGGTGTGCGAGGGCGACCACGTGGGGCCGGGCACGTTGCACGTGGTGGACGTGGTGGAGGGCACGGTGGTGTCCACGGTGCGGATGGGCATCTTCCCGGACTCGGTGAGCCTGCTGAAGGGGGCGCCATGAAGTGGGGTGTGGTGGCGCTGGCGCTGGGCGCGCTGTCCGGCTGCGACGGGGGCGAGGAGCCCGTGGCCGCGGCGGATTTTGGCGAGGCGTTGTTCCAGGACGCCCGGCTGTCGGAGAGCACGTTCAACCGCTTCTCGTGCGCGACGTGTCACGTGACGACGCCGGAGACGCCGGCGGGGCGCATCGATTCGGGCTACTCGCTGTACAACGTGGCGGCGCGGCCGAGCTGGTGGGGCGGCGATGAGACGCACCTGCTGGACGCGGTGAACTTCTGCTACGTGAACTTCATGCGCGGGGTGACGAAGCTGGAGGCGGAGGATCCGCGCTCCCGGGCTTTGTATGAGTATCTGGCGCGCATCAGTCCGGACGCGCAGGCGCCCGCGCTGCCGTTCACGGTGGTGAAGGACATCGACGACGTGCCCCGGGGCGACACCGCGCGCGGGGAGGTGGTGTACCGGGCGGCATGCCAGAACTGCCACGGCGCGACGCACACGGGCGAGGGCCGGCTGACGGAGCTGGCGTCGGTGCTACCGGAGGTGACGCAGGACTACGACCGGCTCTTCCCGGGCATCCCGCACGCGCGGGTCGTCATCGAGAAGGTGCGGCACGGCCAGTTCTTCGGCGTGGGCGGCAACATGCCTCCCTACAGCGCGGAGTCCCTGTCCGACGCGGACCTGGGCGCGCTGCTCGTGTACCTGGGGCTGTAGGTCCGGTCATGGGAAAGCCTGCGTGAAGATGCAACGCCAGACATGGGGCCTCCTGGGACTGCTGGTCCTCTGCCTTGGAATGGGAGGGTGCGGACTGCTGGGCTACCACAAGCTTCCCGCGACTCCGCGCGCCTCCGCGGAAGAAGCAGCCCAGGTGCGCTTTCCGGACGCGTTCGATGACGCCACCCACCTGTCGGGGCCCATGCTGGAGGCCCTCACGCTCGCGCTGAACGACTTCCTGCCCCCGGGCCGGAAGGTCCGGACCCACGCTCGCGATCAACGCATCGCGGAGTGCCTGTCGCGGCGGGACACCTACGAAACGCGAGTGCTCCGCTCCCAGGAGGGACTCTTCTTCGTCTCCTTCATCCCGGACCTCACCCGCTGTGGTCTGGATGCGGAGATCCTGGATGGGGGCGCGGTCTATTGCATCGACGCACAGGGCCGCATCGTCGCGGTGCGCTGATGCCGCCCGCCTGACGACCGGGCATGCGGGCCGGGTCCGCGGGCTTTCAGATGCGCACGCCCAGGATGAAGCCGGGCCACAGCCGGTCTGGCTCCGGGCCCGTGTGAAGAAGGATGCGCCGATGCTGTCGGACTCCTGCGCCACCTCGTCCGCGGATCTGGAGGCGAGGTACGCATGGCCTCGCACCCGCGTGGACAGGTCCTGAAGGAACGCGGGCCGCTGGATGCCACCCTTCTCGCGGGTGAGCGCTCCGGAGCCGCACGAGTCGAGGATGGCCAGCCGCACGTCCACCGGCACCTCGCCCAGCAGGCGCCGCAGCTCCTCGTACGACAGGCGCTCGCCGCGGGGCAGCAGTCCCTCCGCGTCGGAGTGCCCGGAGTAGTACAACACCAGCTCGCGCCGCATGCCGCCCGCGGGCACCGCGTCCACCAGGGCCCGCATGCGCGTGAGCGCCGCCACCAGGCTCGCGCGGTCCGCCTCCAGCAGCAGCACCGAATCCGCGGGCGCGACGCCGCCCATCTCCTCCAGGACCCGTGAGACCGCGAGCGCATCCGAGCCCGCGTAGCGCAGCCGGTCACGCCCGGTGCCGCCCTCGCTGGAGCCGACGATGAGCGCGAAGCGGCGCATGGAGAGCGTGCCCGCTTCATCCAGAGGTGCCGCGCTCGCCATCCCGGCGGCCAGCAGCAAGGCGCACACGGCCAGCACCCGGCCTCCACGGCCTCCGCCCGTCCCCCATGTCCTGGCGCCCATTGTCGTGTCCTGGAACCCCGCGCCACTCCGGCCCATCCACGCGGGGCTCCTGCCTATCGCCTCCCACGCCCCTGGAGGAGGCCGTCAGGGCGACCAGCGAGCCCGGCGGCCGACCCACGACTGGCCGCCCCGTCCGTCGCGCACCACCGCCCAGATGAGGACCTCCCGCGCGTCCCCGCCTTGCTCCGGAGGCTTCCACTCCGTGCGATGCCTGCCCGGCTCACCGCCGAGCCCCGCGCCGCCCGTCTCCTCCGGGGAGAACTCACCGAAGGACGCGTGCCACGACACCTTCCAGGACTCGGTGAGGCGCACCGATTCCTGGCGCAACCCCGGCACCACGTAGGCCTCCTGCCGGTCCGTCAGGTCGTCCAGCGTCACCACGAAGGGCCCCAGGCCGTGCGGCTCGGGCACGGTCCGCGCGGTCCAGGGCGCCCCGTCCAGGTTGAGCTCCGGGAGCACCGGGTTCTGGTTGGCATTCATGCCTGGCACCAGCGGACACGAGAACACCATCAGCTTCTGCGCGTACACCTGTTCGCCGCCAGCTCGCGCGTGGAGCACCAGGGGCATGCGCAGTCCTCCCAGCCCCTGGTACGGATCCGCCTGGAGCACGCGCGCCAGCAGCGGCGTGCCGTCCTCCACGTGGGCGTCACCCGGGCGGAGCGGAAGCGACAGCTCTGCCTCCGTGGTGGAGCCCTGCGCCAGGAGCACGCGCTGGGCGGTGTCCGCGCAGGTCTGGTCGTCGGGGTCGGCGCAGGCCCACAGGCTGTAGTCGATGGCGCGCCCACCACCGGAGGGATCCACCAACAGCGCCCGGAACGTCACGGGCGCGGCGAGCGCGGCCCCGGACTCCGCGGAGGCGTCGCACGCGGGGGCCATCAGCTCCGGCGGCTCCGTGGCGAGCCCGAGCACGCGGAAGTCATGCACGCGCGAGGCCTTGTCCTCGGGTTCCACGCAAGCGACGGCGCACAGGGCCAGCAGGAGGCCGGCGTGAAGATTCAGGGCCCTCATGTCAGAAGCTGCCTTTCACGCCCAGCACGGGGAGGATGGGGATGCCGGGGATCTCGTACTGCTTGCGGTAGCGGTAGTCGTCGAAGGTGAACTCGACGTTGCTGGCGTTGTAGAGGTTCTGCACGTCCAGGTAGGTCGTGAGCGTCCAGTTCGCGAAGCGCCAGCTCTTGTCCACGCGCACGTCCAACTGATGGAAGCCCGCGGTGCGCGCGGAGAAGAACGAGCCCCACGTGGGCTGGAAGGTGTTGCCGTCCGCGCCGTAGAGGTCGGCGGAGTGCGCGAGCGGCGTCGTCGGCCGGCCCGCCGTGTAGCGGAAGCGCCCGCCCAGCTCCCACCCAGCGCCGAGCTGATAGCCCGCCACCAGCGTGAGGATGTGCGTCTGGTCCCACGGGCTCAGGCCGTAGGCGGTGTCGGGCGCCTGCGCGCCGAAGCCTCCGCCCAGGTCCGGCGGCAGGGCCCCCGCGCGCCCGTCCTCGGCGTGGCTGAGCGTATAGGACAGCCACCCATGCCAACGGTCGTTCGCGGTGGCGCGCTCCTTCTTCAGCATCACCTCCACGCCGTAGGCCCGTCCAATCCCGTTGTTGCTGTAGCGCTGTTGCAGCAGCCCTCCCCTCCCCTGGGAGACGATGGCCCCCGGCGACACGACATTGAGGTAGCGGCGGTTGAAGAAGCCCGTCACGTCCGCGTGCAGGGCATCCATGAAGCGGTGCTCCACGCCCAGGCTCGCCTGGAAGGCGCGCTCGTAGCCCAACGCCGGGTTGCCGTAGGGCAGCGGCATGAACTGGAAGGTGCTCGCGGGCTGGCTGTAGAGGCCCGCGGACCCCTTGATGGCCGTGCGCTCGCCAGCGGCGTACTTGAGCCACAGCCGCGGATCCAACGCGATGTTGCGCGTGCCACCCACCCGCTGGAAGTTCGCGCGCACGCCCGGCGTGACGGTGAGCGGGCCGGCCTGGAAGTCACCCTCCAGGAAGACCGCGCCGTCGAAGCCGTTGATGCTGCGTTGCTCCCGGATGAGCTCCGCCTGGGGATCCGCGCCGGGGAAGGGCACGTACTCGAAGCCCCCGGGTGCGGGTGCCCGCACGTCCACGGTCGCGTGCTCGAAGTACACGTCCAGGCCGGTGCGAAGCGTCAGCGCGCGCGACAGCTCCAGGGCCACCACCTCGCGGGCGCCCAGGGAGGAGATGCGGTCGTGCTCCACATAGCTGCCCAGCGACGTGTCGAAGGTGTCCAGGCCCACGTAGGGGGTGAACACGGCCGAAAGCGGCCCGTCGCGGTAGGTCCAGTCGCCCTTGATGCGGTGGAAGTGGTTGTGCGAGCCGAGCGTGATCTGCTGGGCCTGCGACTCACCGGAGGACACCAGCTTGAGCTGATCATCCGCGCCGAACGCCATCACATACCCGGTGCTGCGCCCCCCCGCGGGAGCCGCGTCGCCGGCCTTGCTCTTCGCGCCGAAGTCCACGCGGAGCTGGTAGTCCCAGTAGCGCGGCGCCACCGTGAGGGTGCGCCCCTCCTCCTTGGGGAGGACGGCGGGCAGGAGCGCGTCGACGTACGAGCGCCGCGCCGCGGCCGACACGCTGATGCCGTCCGTCACGGGCGCTTCCAGGAAGAAGCCCGCGTCCAGCAGGTCCACCTTCACCGAGCCGTGCAGCGTGTCGCTGGCGCCCTTGCGCGTGGCGACGTCCACCACGCCGCCCACCGCGCGCCCGTACTGGCTGCCGTAGCCGCCCGGATAGAAGTCCAGCGAGTCGATGAACTCGCCGTTGACCACGGACGGGCCGCCCAGCAGGTGGAAGAGCAGCGGGATGCGCACCCCGTCCATCAGGGTGGCCGTCTGGCCCGGGTTGGAGCCGCGCACCAGCAGCTCCCCGGAGATGAACGGCGCGCGGGCCACGCCGGGCAGCGTCTGGATGACGCGGATGGGGTCGCCGAAAGTGCCAGGCGTCTTCTGCGCCTCCTCGCGGGAGACGGTGCGCCGCACGACCTCCTTCTTGGGGCGCTCGGAGCGGACCACCGTCTCGAAGGCGCCACCCGTGGGCACCAGATAGAAGACGACCTCGGTCGTCTCGTTGGGGTTGAGCGTCTCCGCCGTCTGGTAGCGCGCGAAGCCGGACGCGACCACGCGCACCTCGCACACGCCCGGAGCCACCTGGAGCGTGAAGCGGCCCTGCTCGTCGGTGAGCGCTTCGGGGGCTTCCGGATCATCCCCGCAGCGGACGGTGGCCCCCGCCACGCGCGAGCGACTGCCGCGTGAGATGAGGGTGCCCGTGAGCGTGGCCTTCGCGGGCGCGGCCTCCGGCGCGCTGGCCTCCGGGGGGGGTGGGGCGCTCAGGGTGAAGTGATAGACGTACTCGACTTGCACCGGGGCCGGGACACCGTCCACCTCCGCGGGGCTGAAGACGAACTGGCGCACGGCCTCCAGCGCGGCCTCGTCGAAGCCATGGCCCACGGGCTCGGCGGGCGTCACGTCCGCGACGGTGCCATCCGCGGCGATGGTGACGAGCAGTCGCACGTCGGCGGTGAGGCCCTGCGTCGCGGCCTCGGGTGGATAGGCCGCCTCCACGGACCGCACGAGCGCGGGCTCCCGGGGGCTCGTTCAGGGGGGCGCCCCGCGCCCATTGTTGGGGTGAGCCTGCTCGCCGTCGCACCGACCGGCGAATATCAGCCGGACAAGCTGATAAACCTTGGGTCCAATCGTTGGGCGTTCAAACCTGAGATCGGCCTCTCCTACCCTATCGGGAGATGGCAAGCGGACGCCTACGCCGCGGTCTGGCTC
>SECN01000811.1 GCA_004173515.1 Myxococcaceae bacterium
CCCAACAGCACCCCGGTCAGCGCGAGCGCCCCCCACTCCAACAGCCGCCGGGCCACCCCCGCCTCCACCCGGGACAGCGGCGAGTACACCGCCGCGTCCAGCAGCCATTCCATCCCGCGCACGGAGATGCCGGAGATCGCGTTCGCGAAGGACAGGCCCAGCACGGTGACCAGCGCCAGCAGGGCCACGTTGAAGAGACGGGAGACCATCCGCGCAGTCTGCGCGAGCCCCCCTGGCAAGGCCATCCGGGACGCTCCCGGGATGCTCGCCGGCCAACGGGGATGTCGCCCGGTGGAGGTGCGCCAGGGCCAATGTACGGCCAGGGTCAGGGACGGGGCTCCAGCTCCGCCCACGCGCCACGGCGGTCACCGGCCGGGCAGCGGATCCACCGCCAGGGCGGCACCGTGACGCAGGCGCCGGCCACGCCGCGGCCCCGGGTGTCGGGGGAACGACGGGCGCTGGGGGAAGGCGCAACCCTCAAGCTGGGGCGGTGGAGGTTGCCGGAGACGCGGCCCTCGGACGGCGCAAGGGGGTGGCCCGAGCCTCCGGCGCCCGGGGCTGAATCGTCGTGAAGCGGCGGACATTGGGAAATGGAGCGCGAGCACAAGGCGCGGCCGGCGCTAGATTCGCGCCCCTATGGCGCATCCCACCGACGACAAGAACTTCCGCCTGCCCACCACCCTCCGGCCACGCCGCTACACGGCGACGGTGACCCTGGACCTGGAGGGGCGCGCGTTCACGGGCGAGCAGCGGGTGGAGCTGGAGCTGTCCCAGCCCACGACGGAGATCATCCTCCACGCCAACGCGCTGGAGCTGGGCGAGGTCACCTTCCGCGCCGGCGATGACACGCGCAAGCCCGCGTCCGCGCGCGTGGTGCCGGTGAGCGAGACGGTGGTGTTCACCTTCGATGCGCCCCTGCCCAAGGGCGCCGCCACGCTGGACGTGCTGTGGACGGGGCACTTCTCCGACGGGCTGCGCGGGCTGTACGCGGCGGGCAAGGTGACCGCGACGCAGTTCGAGGCCGCGGACGCCCGGCGCATGTTCCCCTGCTTCGACGAGCCCGCCTTCAAGGCGAAGTGGGCGCTCACGGTGCGCGTGCCCCCGGGCAACGCGGTGCTGGGCAACGGCAAGGTGGTGAAGGACGAGCAGGACGGAGCGCTGCGCAAGGTGACGTTCCAGGAGACGGAGCTGCTCAGCTCCTATCTCATCGCGCTGGTGGTGGGCCCGCTCGTCGGCACGCCGGAGGAGCAGGTCGAGGGTGTGGCGGTGCGCACCTGGGCGCTGGAGGAGAAGGCGCACCTGGCGAAGTTCGGCCAGGACGCGGCGCTCCAGGTCCTGCCCCGGCTTCGGGAGTACTTCGGGCTGCCGTATGCCTTTGGCAAGGTGGACCAGGTGGGCATCCCGGACTTCGAGGCGGGCGCGATGGAGAACGCCGGCCTCATCACCTACCGGGAGGTGGCGCTGCTGCTGGACCCGGCCACCGCGCCCCTGTCGGTGCAGAAGCGGGTGGCGGAGGTGGTGACGCACGAGCTGGCGCACCAGTGGTTCGGCAACTGGGTGACGATGGTGTGGTGGGACGACCTCTGGCTCAACGA
>SECN01000352.1 GCA_004173515.1 Myxococcaceae bacterium
CAATTGCTCCATGACAACAATTTCCGTACAGGACGCTACTCTCGATGGCCTATCAAGCATGACGGAGAGCTCTGGGCTGCAAAAATCTAAGGTCTGTTCAGCCAGCAGCAAAAATTGATGCTCCCAGCTAGCAGTGGGAAACTCAGCAGCAGAGCTTTATCTTCCTTCTCTGCACGGATACAAGCGTATCTCGATGGTGCTTCAGGAGGCGTGTTGCTGCTCATCCTCGCGAGCCTCGGGGTGCTCGCGTTCCATCACCTGCGCACCGACGCCCTGGCGGCGCGGCTCGTGCTCGAGGTGAACACGCTGACGCACGCGGAGCACCCGCGTCCGGCGCACGTCACCCCCGCGCGGACCGGCACCTTCGGCACCGCCATGGCGGCCCTGATCCCCGCGCTGGTGCGACCGGCCCGGGCCGCGCCGGTGCTCAGCGCGGAGGACGCCGAGCGTTGCGAGGCCGTGACGGAAGGGCGCGTCCCCGTCGGCGCCCTGCCCGACGCGTGCCGTGAGGCGCTGGAGCAAGAGCGTCCCCTGATGCGGCAGGTGCTGGATGCCACCCATGCGGAGTCGGGCGGCCTTCCGGAGGAGCTGCGGCCGCTGTCGGGGCCGGATGTGGCCCGACGCGATGCGCTCGCGCAGGCGCTGCGGCGAGTGGTGGAGCAGGCGGCGCTGGAGACGCGGCTGCTCGTGGCTGGGGGCGACGCGGACCGGGCGGTGGACACCTGCGTGGACGCGCTCGCGCTCAGCCGGGAGCTGGCCCTGGGGGGCGGACTCGTCGGGCAGCGGCTGTCCGTCAACGGCTACGCGCGCACGTGGCGGGCCTGCGCGGATGCGCTCGACGCGGCGTCCGTGTCCCGCAAGCGGCAGGCGGCCACGCAGCTCACCCGACTGCATGAGGGCTTTCCTCCGCTGTCGCTCGCGCTGCACGAGGAGTCGCTCGCAGCCCAGCTCACCACCTTCCGCGACCTGATGCCCGACGAGGTCCGCGCCCTCCTGCCGGCCTCCTGGATGGAGGCGCCGTCCCTGCCGGACGCCCTGTCGCGGCGACTCCAGTGGAAGCAGTGGGTGACGGACTCGGACCGCCTGCGCGCCGTGGTGGATCAACCCGCGGAGGCGCGCCGCCGTGCGCTGGGCGCCCTGGACGCCCGGAAGGCCCGGGAGCACTTCCGCCGGGAAGACGCCGCCCTGCACCTGTCCTCCGAGGACCTGGAAGCACTGGACCTGCGAGCGCTGCGCTCCGAGACCCTCATCGCCCTGGCGGAAGTCGACGCGGCCCGGGCGGAGAAGGGCCAGTGGCCCAAGACGCTCGCCACGAAGACGACCTCGCTCGTGCTGGAGCCGGTGGATGAGTCCCAGGCCATCATCCGCTCGTGCGTGCGGGGCCTGACGCCCGAGGCCCTCCGGGTGACGGCCGATGCTCCGGCCCAGCAGGCCCGCGCACAGCCCTGAAGTCCTCCGCCTGCTTCGCCGTGGATGGATCGCGGACCCTCCCCCTCCAGGGGATCGTCCGCGCCCGCTGCACGTCCGGCCTCCACGGACGGGGCGGCCATGTACGATGCGACTTTCCGTGACCGCGGGAGACATCTGTCATGGCCTGGAAGCTGGTGCTGCTGGACGAAGTGTCGAAGGTGCTGCCGGACGCGCCGCTCAAGGGCTCCGACATCCGCGTGTCGGCCAAGGGCTTCATCGAAGGCTATGACGCCCCGGCGGACGTGGACGCGGCGGGCGTGGTGGGCGCGGCCGCCAGCACCCCGGAGCAGCTGTCCCCGCCGCTCGTCTTCGGCGACGACCAGGCGTGGCTCAAGTACGCGGTGGAGGCGCGCGTGAAGGCGGAGGTCGGCTTCCCGCTGCCGTACGTGGCGCTGGCGGCCAACGGGGACGTGCGCGTGCTGCTCGCGGACTACCACCGGCACACCCAGGACACGAACGCGCGCACCGCGCTGAAGGCCAACGCCGGTGAGCTGCGCCTGCCCCTGCTCACCTCGTCGCTGGCGAAGCTGGGCGTGGGGGACGCCATCTCCTTCCAGGCGCGCGGCGAGCTGTCCATCACCGCGACGCTGGACTGGACGGACGTCTACACCACCAACCTCCAGGCGCTGACGAAGCTCTTGTCCGCCAGCACGATGGTCGCCTTCGAGGCCAAGGCGGGCGCCACCGTGTCCGCGAAGGTGAAGGTGACGGACGACTACGCGGTCATCTTCTCCCGCCCGGAGACGGGGCGGATCCGCGTGCAGGTGAAGAAGGTCGTGGCGCGCGAGGCTGGCGTGACGGCGGACCTCCACGTGGAGGCCACCCTCACCGACCCGTCCGCCGCGCTCGCGCAGGTGGAGCGCATCCTCGAAGGGCTGCTGTCGGTGCCGCTCGCCACCTTCGAGTCGCTGATGACGAAGCTGGAGACGCACACCCTGTCGGAAGCCGAGACGAAGGTGCTGCGCATCGTGTTGGATCGCCTGGGCTTCCAGGAGCTGGAGGCCGCCCCCACCGCGCTGCGCACGGCGTGGCAGAAGCTGCGCGCGGATGCCCGCACGAAGGTCCAGGCCCTGGCGGAGGCGAAGTTCGTCGCGGGCTTCAAGTACGAATACCTGCGCCTGCGCGAGCAGACGACGCTCTTGTCCACCGTCTGCACCGACGCCCAGGCCCAGGCCCTGCATCCCATGCTGGTGGGCGGCGACATGTCCGGCGCGATGCAGCGGATGCAGGACGACGGCCTGACGCTGGAGCAGTGCCTGCTCAAGGAGGTCTCCAGGGAGTCGCAGGCATGGGGCTTCTCGCTGCGGCTGGGGAGCTGGGCGCTGGGCGGCAACGACGAGCGCGCCCTCACCCAGGTGGTGCAGCGCAACAGCCTGGAGAAGGAGGCGCCCCAGCGCATCTCCTTCCTGGGCGTGCGCCGCTACACCGGCACGCTGCTCACGCCGTATGCGCACTGGACCGCGGACTTCAAGGCGGACATGGCCGAGTTCCGCAAGACGCCCACCGTGGCGGACTTCGACCTGGGCCTGTACCTGCTCCTGCGCCGCGACGCGCGCAAACGCGGCGAGGACGACCTGCGCCAGTCCATCGACGAGGCCATCGTCTGGGGCGCGCTGGATGACGCGGAGGAGGAGGACGTCCTCAAGCGCATCCGCGAGGCGTCGGGCGGTAAGGCCCTTGAGACGCGGGTGGAGCTGAAGCTGGACAACCGGACGCTGCGCGACGTCATCACCCACGCGGCGGACGCCGACGCGCCGTCCGTCTTCGCGCGCGCGCTGGCCCGGGCGCTGCCCTGGTACTCCGTGCCCGCCCGCGACCGCCCCGCCGTGCGCGAGTCCATCTACGCGCCCTTGTGGAAGGCCTACCTGGAGCAGAACTGGTCCGCGGCCGACGCGGCGAAGACGGCCGCCGCGACGCTGAAGAACCATCCGCTCGTGGGGCTCTTCGCGTACACGGAAGGCCAGCTGGGCAACAGCATGCTGACGTTCGCGGAGGTCATCCAGAAGAACCCCGGCACCGTGTCCAAGTGGCGCGACCTGCGCGCGGGCCTGTTGGACCTGCGCAACAACGAGCAGCGCTCCCCGGCCGTCTTCTCCGGCGCGTTCAAGGCCCTGTCCCAGTCGTGGGCGCAGTCCTTCCACCTGAAGGCCTCCGGCGCGTTCTTCCTGGAGCTGGCGGCGCGCGGAGGCAACGGCCTGGCCACGGTGGAGCGCACCTTCACCGTGGCGGTGCCGGACACCGGCGTGAGCATCGTCTTCTCCAAGTCGCGCGCCTGAGCGCTTTTCGTTGGGTTCCGCACGCTCGTCGCGCGTGTGGAACCCCGCCGGGCCCTCCGGAGGACGCGGAGCTGACGCGCCGCATTGCCAGTCCGACAGTGCGGCACTACATCCCGGGCCGCACCGGGCTCCCTCCCCGGCAAGGAGTGCCCGCGCGATGATCGTCGGTCGGATGTTGTCCTGGCGGATCGTCCTTCGCTACACGGGCGTGCCCGTCGCCGTCCACGTCGTCCTCGCGCTCGCCATCGCCCTGGGCTACGACGTGCTGGGCGCCAGGTGGCTGTCGGTGCCCGCGCTGCCGGTGACGGTGCTCGCGGCGGCGCTGGGTGTGCTGCTCGCCTTCCGCAACAACTCCGCCTACGAGCGCTGGTGGGAAGCGCGCACCCTCTGGGGCGGAATCGTCAACTCCTCCCGCACCCTGGCCCGGCAGGTCATCACCTTCCTGCCCGCGCCCCGGGCCCGTCGCAGCGACGGCACCCCGGAGACGCCTTCGTCCGCGTCCCGCATGGTGCAGATGGCGGTGCAGCCGGAAGGCCCCGCGCTGGCGCCCGTCTGGTCCCAGGTGGGCGACGGCGCGGTGCGCGACCAGTTCGGCAAGGCGCGCGACCTGCGCAAGCCGGGCGCCCCGCGCGCGCTGCTGGCCACGTTCGAGCATCCCCCAGCCGACTGGGAGCATCCCCGGGGCGTCATCACCGGCGTGTTCGAGGGCCTCACCGAGGACGCCCGCGAGCTCATCTACGCGCAGATCGGCTTCGTGAACGCGCTGCGCTGCCACCTGCGCCGGCAGGATCCCTTCCCGGAGATCACCCCGTTCTTCCGGCCCTCCCTGCTGGAGGCGCTGCGCGACGAGCAGAACGTGCCGGCCGCCATCCTGCTGTGGATGTCCACGCGCATGCGCCGCGTCTACAGTGACATCGAGCACCCGGAGAAGGTCTACCTGCGCGTCGCCATGGACGAGACGCTCACGGACCTGACCAACCACCTGGGCGCGTGGCCGCTGGTCACCGCCATCATCGCGTTCCTCTTCATCGCGATGGACGCGGTGGGCCGCGACGTGGAGGACCCGTTCGAGGACGGCGTCAGCGACACGCCCATGACGGCGCTGTGCCGCACCATCGAGATCAACCTGCGGCAGATGCTGGGCGAGACCGAACTGCCCCCGCCCCTCCAGCCCAGGAACGGCCTGCTGTACTGACGGCCCTACTCCCGGGCCGTCACCTCCACGGTGCCCAGGCCGTCCACGGTGAGCTTCACGTGGTCGCCCGGCTTCATGAGGTACGCGGCGGTGGCCGCGCCCGACAGCACCAGGCTCCCGGCGGGCAGCACCTCGCCGCGCTCCGCGAGCAGCGCGCACAACTGGATGAGGGACACCACGGGGTCGCCGGAGATGGCGTCCGAGCGCGCCTCGCCCTCCACCCTGCCGTTCACCTCCATGCGCATCTGGAGCTTCGTCAGGTCCAGGTCGCGCACGCCGCGCTCGGTGGTGCCGGGCACGAAGAGCGGTTCGATGCGCGGGTGGATGCCCGCGTTCACGTGCACCACGCCGCCCGCGGGCACGAGCATCCGGTCCGTCAGCACGCCGAAGATGGGCGAGCCCAGGTTCATCTGCTGGCGCTTCGCCTCGGAGGTGAAGCCCATCTTCAGGCCCACGCGCCGCTCACCCTGCGCCTCGCGCAGCCGGATGCCCTCTGCCTGCACCGCGTAGCCGTCCGGCACGGACAGGTTCGGGTGGGCGTGCGTCAACGGGGGGATTTCGCGCCGCTCGCGCCGCGCCGCGTCCAGGGTCTGCGCCAGGGTCATCACGTCCGCTGTCGAGGTCATCTCCGGATCCTTTCTCTGCCCAACCTGTAATTCCACCGGCCAGGTTCACGGGCGGAATGGGCCCGGCAGCATCCGGGAGGCGCGCCGGCCGCGCAAGCGAGCGCCAACCGACGGATGCGCTCGGAATCCTGGAGGCGGTGCACGGGCGCGGCATAGATTGCCGCGCGTTCCCGTCTCCCCCCAGGAGGGCGCTGCCTTGGAAAAGGTCCTCAACTACATCGGTGGCGAGCTGGTGCCCGCGGTGGGCGGCCAGTGGCTGGACAAGCCGGAGCCGGCGACGGGCGCGCTGTACGCGCACGTGCCGGACTCGCGCGAGGAGGACGTGCAGTCCGCGGTGGAGGCCGCCCGCCGGGCGTTCCCCGCGTGGTCCGCGCTGCCGGCGTCGGAGCGCTCGCGGATGTTGCGGCGCATCGCGGGCCTCATCCATGAGCGCCTGGACGCGTTCGCGCGGGCGGAGTCCATCGACACGGGCAAGCCGCTGTCGGTGGCGCGCTCGGTGGACATCCCGCGCAGCGTGCTCAACTTCGAGTTCTTCGCCGACGCGGCGACGCAATTCTCCAGCGAGGCGCACGCCATGGACGGCGTGGCGCTCAACTACACGCTGCGCTCGCCGCTGGGCGTCGTGGGCTGCATCTCGCCGTGGAACCTGCCGCTGTACCTGCTCACGTGGAAGATCGCCCCCGCGCTGGCCATTGGAAACTGCGTGGTGGCCAAGCCGTCGGAGGTGACGCCCATGACGGCGTTCCTCCTGTCGCAGGTGTGCCGCGACGCGGGCCTGCCCCCGGGCGTGCTCAACCTGGTCCACGGGCTGGGACCGAACGTGGGCGGACCGCTCACGCGCCACCCGGACGTCAGCGCCATCTCCTTCACCGGCAGCACGCGCACCGGCGCGGAGATTGCCCGAGTGGCCGCGCCCGCCTTCAAGAAGCTGTCCCTGGAGATGGGCGGCAAGAACCCCAACGTCATCTTCGCGGACTGCGACTTCGACGACGCGCTGGCCACCACGCTGCGCTCGTCGTTCGCCAATCAAGGCCAGATCTGCCTGTGCGGCCCGCGCATCTTCGTGCAGCGCCCGCTCTACGCGCGCTTCAAGGAAGCGCTGGTCGCGCGCACCAAGGCCCTCAAGGTGGGCGACCCGCTGGTGGAGGGCACGGACCAGGGCGCGCTCGTGTCGCGCGAGCACTTCGAGAAGGTGCTGGGCTACATCGACCTCGCGAAGCAGGAGGGCGGCCACGTGCTCACCGGCGGCCAGCGCGCGAAGGTGCCGGGCCGCTGTGAGAACGGCTGGTTCGTGGAGCCCACGCTGGTGGAGGGCCTGCCGTCCTCGTGCCGCACCAACCAGGAGGAGATCTTCGGCCCGGTGGCCACGATCATGCCCTTCGACGACGAGGAGGAGGTGCTGTCCTGGGCCAACTCCACGCGCTACGGCCTTGCTGGCAGCGTGTGGACGAAGGACCTGACGCGCGCGCACCGGTTCGCCTCGCGGCTGCACAGCGGCATCGTCTGGGTGAACACCTGGATGCTGCGGGATTTGCGCACGCCGTTCGGCGGGGTGAAGGACTCGGGCGTGGGCCGCGAGGGCGGCTGGGACGCGCTGCGCTTCTTCACCGAACCCAAGAACGTCTGCATCAAGCTGTGAAGCCCTGCTGCCCCTGTCCCTGGAGCGACGCGTGAGCGCTGGCGAGCGGATCGATTCGAAGAAGGCCCCGGAGCCCGTCGGGCTCTACCCGCACGCGCGCCGTGTGGGCAACTTGTTGTTCCTCTCCGGCGTGGGCCCGCGCGAGCGCGGCAGCAAGGCCATCCCGGGCGTGGAGCTGGACGCCGAGGGCAACATCGTCTCGTACGACATCGAGACGCAGTGCCACTCGGTGTTCCGCAACGTGCGCTACATCCTGGAGGACGCGGGCTCGTCGTGGGACCGGCTGGTGGACGTGACGGTGTACCTCACGGACATGAAGAAGGACTTCCCCACGTACAACCGGCTGTGGGCCGAGTACTTCAAGGACAGCCCTCCGTGCCGCACGACGCTCGAAATCAACCGGCTGCCCACGCCCATCGCGATTGAACTCAAGTGCATCGCCACCATTGGAGACGTGTGACATGGGACGACTGACCCCCATCAACTTCAAGAAGTGGATCGACGAGCACCGTGCGCTGCTCAAGCCGCCCGTCGGCAACCAGCAGGTGTGGGCGGACCGGGACTTCATGGTCACGGTGGTGGGCGGGCCCAACTCGCGCACGGACTTCCACGTCAACGAGGGCGAGGAGTTCTTCTACCAACTCGAAGGCGACATCACCCTGCGCGTCATCGACGAGGGGCAGGTGCAGGACATCCCCATCCTCGAAGGGGAGATCTTCCTGTTGCCGCCCAAGGTGCCGCACTCGCCGCAGCGCCCCGCGGGCACCATCGGCCTGGTGCTGGAGCGCCGCCGTCAGCCGCAGGAGCTGGATGCGTTCCTCTGGCTGTGCCCGAAGTGCGGCGAGAAGCTCTATGAGGAATCCCTGCACGTCACGAATCTGGTGACGCAGTTGCCGCCGGTGTTCGAGCACTTCTACGGCAACCCCGAGCACTGCACCTGCAAGCAATGCGGAACGAAGGTGACGCGGGGTGGTGCGCCCAAGTGAAGGTCGACATCCACACGCACCTCCTCCCCCCGGAGATGCCCCGCTTCGCGGAGAAGTTCGGCTACGGCGGCTTCATCACGTTGGATCATCACGCGCCGTGCCGCGCGCGGATGCTGCGGGATGACGGGAAGTTCTTCCGCGAGATCGAAAGCAACTGCTGGGACCCGAAGCAGCGCGTCGTGGAGTGCGACGCGCACGGCGTCCAGGTGCAGGTGCTGTCCACGGTGCCGGTGCTGTTCAGCTATTGGGCCAGACCCGAGCACGGCCTGGAGGTGGCCCGGTTCCTCAACGACCACCTGGCCTCCGCGGTGGCGACAGCGCCCAGGCGCTTCGTGGGCCTGGGCACGGTGCCGCTCCAATCCACCGACCTGGCGGTCAAGGAATTGGAGCGCTGTATGCGCACGCTCAAGTTCGCGGGCGTGCAGATTGGCAGCCACGTCAACGACCTGAACCTGAGCGACCCGGCCCTCTTCCCCTTCTTCCAGGCGGCGAGCGACCTGGGCGCCGCCGTCTTCGTGCACCCGTGGGACATGATGGGTGAGGCGAAGATGGCGAAGTACTGGCTGCCGTGGCTGGTGGGCATGCCGGCGGAGGTGTCGCTGGCCATCTGCTCGCTCATCTTCGGCGGGGTGATGGAGCGGCTGCCGAAGCTGCGGCTCGCGTTCGCGCACGGCGGCGGCGCGTTCCCCGGCACCCTCGGCCGCATCCAGCACGGCTTCGAGGTGCGCCCGGATCTGGTCGCGGTGGACAACCCGGTGGCCCCGCGCGACTACCTGGGGAGATTCTGGGTGGACTCGCTGGTGCATGACGCGGAGGCGCTGCGCGCCATCGTGAAGCTGTTCGGCGCGGACAAGGTGGCGCTGGGCAGTGACTATCCCTTCCCGCTGGGCGAGGACCGACCCGGCACGCTCATCGAATCCCTGACGGACCTGGAGACGCCGGTGCGCGAACGGCTGCTCTTTCGCAATGCCCTGGAGTGGCTGGGGCGCTCGCACGAGGACTTCGCACCATGACGGTCCCTGTTGTCTACGAGAGCACCGACGCCTTCGCGCACACCCTGGATGCGCAGGATCCGCTGCGCCCCTACCGCGACGAATTCCTGCACGTGGCCAGTGCCACCGGGGCCCCGGCCATCTACCTCGCGGGCAATTCGCTGGGCCTCCAGCCGCGCAAGGCGCGCAAGTACGTGCAGATGGAGATGGAGGACTGGGAGCGGCTGGGCGTGGAGGGCCACGTGCACGGCCGACACCCGTGGCTGCCGTACCACGAGCTGCTCACACCTGCACCTGATGATGGTGTCGTTCTACCGACCCACGCGCGAGCGCTTCAAGATCCTGATTGAAGGCAACGCCTTCCCGTCGGACCAGTACGCGGTGGCATCCCAGGCGCGCTTCCACGGCTACGACCCGAAGGAGGCCATCGTCCGGCTGATGCCGCGCGAGGGCGAGGAGACGCTGCGCCCCGAGGACATCCTCGAAGCGGTGGAGCGGCACGGCAAGCAGGTCGCGCTGGTGATGCTGGGCAGCGTGAACTACCTCACCGGGCAGGCGTTCGACATTGGGGCCATCACCCGCGTGGCGCACGCGCAGGGATGCAAGGTGGGCTTCGACCTGGCGCACGGCGCGGGGAACCTGAAGTTCGCCCTGCACGACGACGGGCCGGACTTCGCGGTGTGGTGCTCGTACAAGTACCTCAACGGAGGGCCGGGGAGCCTGGGCGGCGTGTTCGTGCACGAGCGGCACGCACACTCGCCGGACCTGCCGCGCTTCGAGGGCTGGTGGGGCCACAACAAGGCCACCCGCTTCGAGATGGGCCCCACGTTCGACCCGCTGCCGGGCGCGGAGGGCTGGCAGTTGTCCAACCCGCCCATCTTCCAGTTGGCGGCGCTGCGGGCGTCGCTGGAGCTGTTCGACAAGGCGACGATGGAGGCCATCCGCACGAAGAGCGAGAAGCTCACCGGCTTCCTGGAGTTCCTCCTCAACCGGCTGCCCGGCGGCTTCGTGAACATCACCACGCCCAAGGACCCGAAGCAGCGCGGTGCGCAGCTGTCCCTGCGGTTCAAGGGCGAGCCCAAGCGCCTGCTGGGGCGGCTGTCGGCGGCGGGCATCATCTGCGACTTCCGCGAGCCGGACATCATCCGCGCCGCGCCCGCGCCCCTCTACAACACCTACCTGGACGTCTTCCGCTTCGTGCGGACGTTGGAAGCCCATGCCCTCGAATGAGTCGAAGCTGACGGTGGTGGGAGCGGGCCTCGTCGGCTCGTTGCTGTCGCTGTACCTGGCCCGGCGGGGCCACACGGTGGAGGTGTTGGAGCGCCGGCCGGACATGCGCCGCGAGACGCTGGACGCGGGGCGCTCCATCAACCTGGCCATCTCCACGCGCGGCCTGCATGCGCTCAGGCAGGTGGGGCTGGAGGAGGAGGCGCTGAAGCACGCCATCCCCATGCGCGGGCGGGTCATCCACCCGGTGAAGGGCGAGTTGGCGTATCAGCCCTACGGCAAGGACGACTCGCAGCACATCAACTCGTTGTCGCGGGGCTGGTTGAACCAGTTCCTGATGACGCGCGCGGAGGAGACGGGGCGCGTCAGCATCCGCTTCCGGCAGCGGGTGACCCAGGCCGACGTGGCGGCGGGGACGCTGACGGTGCTGGACGAGGCCACGGGCCAGACGCGCGAGGTGCGCGACACGGTGGTGTTCGGCACGGACGGCTCCGGTTCGGCGGTGCGACAGGCGTTGCAACCGCAAGCGACGCAGGAGCCGTTGGGGCACGGCTACAAGGAGCTGACGATTCCCCCGGGTCCGGGCGGAAGCTTCCAGATGGAGAAGCACGCGCTGCACATCTGGCCGCGCGGCTCGTTCATGCTCATCGCGCTGCCCAACGAGGACGGCAGCTTCACCTGCACGCTGTTCCTGCCGTGGAAGGGGCCGCTGAGCTTCGCGACGCTGGAGACGCCCGCCGCGCTGGAGGCGTTCTTCCAGGAGCAGTTCCCGGACGCGAAGGCGCTGATTCCCGGGCTGGTGGAGGAGTTCTTCGCCCGGCCCACCGGGCACATGGTGACGGTGAAGTGCGCGCCGTGGCGCGAGGGGGGACGCGCGCTGCTGTTGGGCGACGCGGCGCACGCGATGGTGCCCTTCTACGGACAGGGGATGAACTGCGGCTTCGAGGACTGCGTGGTGCTGGACTCGCTCCTGGCCGGGCAGCAGGACTGGGAGGAGGCGTTCCGGTCGTTCGAGGCGCTGCGCAAGACGAACGCGGACGCCATCGCGGACATGGCGGTGGAGAACTTCATCGAGATGCGCGACAGCACGGGCGACCCGCGCTTCCTGTTGGAGAAGGGCGTGGAGAAGGTGTTGCTCAATGCCTTCCCGGGGGAGTTCGTCAGCCGTTACTCGCTGGTGAGCTTCAGCCGCGTGCCCTACCGGCTGGCGTACGAAGTGGGCGCCATCGCGGGCGGCATCGTGTCGGAGTTGTCGCAGGGGCTGAAGCGCCCCGAGGACGTGGACCTGGACGCGGCGGCGAAGCTCATCCGCGGCCGGCTGACCCCTTTCATGAAGGAGCACGCGGATGGATTTCGGCCTGAAGGGTAGACGGGCGCTGGTGACGGGGGCGTCCTCGGGACTGGGGCGCGCCATCGCGGAGACGCTGGTGAAGGAGCGGGCGACGGTGGCCATCTCCTCGCGCGGCGGGGACAAGCTGGAGAAGGCGGCGAAGGAGCTGGGCGCGGCGCTGGCGGTGCCGTGCGACCTGACCCAGGCGGGCACGGCGCGCGAATTGGTGCGCACGGTGACCGAGAAGCTGGGCGGCCTGGACGTGCTGGTGGTGAACGCGGGCGGGCCTCCGGCGGGAGGGTTCGAGGCCATCACCGGCGAGCAATGGCAGACGGGGTTCCAGAGCCTGTGGCTGTCCACGGTGGATGCGATTCAAGCCGCGCTGCCGGGCATGAAGGCGCAGGGCTGGGGCCGCATCGTGCTGGTGACGTCCACGGCGGCGCGCGAGGCGATGAACAACCTCACGGTGTCCAACGGGTTGCGCGCGGGATTGCTGGGATTGGTGAAGAGCCTGAGCAATGAAGTGGGCCCGTATGGCATCACGGTGAACGCGGCGCTGCCGGGCTACCACGCGACGGACCGGATGAAGGACCTGGGCCTGTCGGATGAGAAGGTGGCGCCGAACATCCCCGCGCGGCGGCTGGGCAGGCCGGAGGAGTTCGCTGCGCTGGTGACGTTCCTGGCGTCGGAGCCGGCTGCGTATATCAGCGGACAATCCATTGCCTGCGACGGTGGAGCCCTGCGCGGATTCTGAGGTGTGCTCCGTGTCTTCCCGGGGGGGAAGACATGGACGCGACGGTACGGGCAGTGGTGGTGTTCGCGGTGGTGCCGTGGTGGATGACGGGCTGCATGGCCACGGGCACCGTCGTGGAGGGCAGACTTCAGCCCAAGCACTTCAAGTTCGTGACCATCGTGGAGCAGACAGGGGCCGGGGCGGGAGGTTGGCGAGCCGCTTGTGTCCGGGTGCCGTTGCGGCGCGACAATGGCGAGGTGTTCATGTGCCAACTGGGCGTCGAGGAGCCCATGCAAACAAGCCGCTTGGGGCCTATTTCCGTGCCGCTGGCCCAACGCATCTCAGCCGACTGCGCGAACTTGGCGGCCCAGAAGGTGTTCAGCGCGACCGCGCCCGTGACCGCGCTGGGCCTCGCCTGCACGGACTTCAGGAATACCTTCATGGTTGCGCTCTTCGGGGCGATTCGTGGTTCGCGCGTCAGCATGGAGTGCCGAAGCGAAGCCACACCCGTCGAGCCCTGGTTCAAGAAGCCATGACACCTTCCGCCGAGAACCTGCTCGCGGTCGCGCGTCGCTACTGGCGTGACGACGATCTCTATGAGTTCCGGCTCGACCACAGTCCTGAATACTCCCGATACGAAGCGCTCTGGAAGGAGAAGCGGAAGGAGTTCGGCCGCTGGCTGGCCTTGATGCAGCAACTCAAGCAGACGTTTCCAGATTTCGACGTCTGGGATTACACTCCGCCCTCCGCGAACCCGGCCTTCGGTGTGATCGTCGCCCCGCCGAATGTGAAGGCCCTGCATGGGCCCCAGCTCGAGTGGCGGGTCGTCGGCTACTTGAGCATCCTGGCCCCGGTCTACACCGTGCACTGCGTCCGCCATGAGGTCTACGGGCAGCACCACACGGACTCCAAGGTGTTCCTGGGCCCCACGCCCCTGGAACTGCACGGCGTCGCGGAGCTCATCGCCCAGCGCATCGAGGCGGACTACGGCGCCACCGCGCTCCCGCTCGACATCGCCCAGACGCCCGTACCCCTCTACGTCAACTTCATGAAGCCGCCCCAGACGACCCTGTTCCACGCCCTCTTCTCCTCCGAGCCCTGGAACATCTTCTGACAGGCAGGGAGCCAGGAGCGGCTCAGAGCGTCAGGCCCAGGACGGTGAGCGTTCCAGGCCCCGCCACGTCCGTGAAGCCCGTGCCCGAGCACTTGCTCAGGTCCGTCTGCGCGAGCGTCACCGTGTGCACGATGGTCGCGCCCTGGAACCGGCCGCTGGTGATGACACCGGAGACCTCGGAAATGACCACGTTGGGCCGCACCGTGATGATGGAGGCGCTCCCCACCGTGCTCGTGGTGCCGTCGTTCCAGGTCACCGAGAAACGGCCGGTCGAATTGTTCGTCAGGCACGACACGCTCCCCGTCCCTGTGTAGCTGAACTCCCCGTACACGATGCCGGGTTGAGTCCCCAGACATGGGCCGAAGAGCCCCTTGCCCCTCGATGTGACCTGCCGCGGAGTGTTCGTCACCCCGGGGGTGAACGAGCCCACCGACGTCCCCGTCGCGCACGTCACCGCGACCAACTCCAGCGCCTGCGCGCCCGTCGCCGCGAACAGCCCCATCAGTCCCATCACCGCCGCAGCGGCCTTCCATTGCATCCACATCGCCGTCTCCCATCCGTTTGCAAAGCACCGCGAACTCTTCGCGGCCACCTTGAAACCTGATGCTCACGGCCCCCCGGTTCCATCGCGCTCCGGGGACATCCCACCCGCCTCCCAGGGCATCCCCTGTCCACTGGAAGCACGGGTGCGACGGGAGCCCGCGACTTCACGGGCTCCCGCGCGCATCAGGACGCTCAGCCGCCCTTGACGATGTCCCCGGCGCGGGACTCGCCGCTGGCCGTCACGCTGGCCGTGGTGAACTGGGACGCGAAGTGGCTGAGCAGCGTCTCCAGGAAACGCCCGTGGTACGCGGCGTAGGCCTCCGTGGAGATGGCCTTGTCCTTCTGCGCGCTGATGGTGAAGACCACGCCCGCCCCCGGCACCAGCGTGGGCCGGAACCAGGCCTGGTTCGCCAGCGACGCGTCGGAGGACGTCACGTCGCCCTCCGCGTCGTAGGCCCAGCCCGAAACCTTCTTGGAAGCCACCGCGCTCTTGACTCCGTCCATCAAGCCCTGCGGGTCCGTCGTCGTCACGAAGATCGCCATGTGCGTACTCCTTGGTTGGGTGTCCGAGACCTTCAACCCGCTGCCCGGAACAAGCCAGTTCCTGGAAGCGGGGCCATCCCTCCCCTTGCGACGCACCGGGTCGGGCATTCCCCGCACTAACAGACCAGCCGGATTGTTTGTAGCTGGTGGATTTCTCACGTTTTGCGACAGAGTGCGCCGCCTTCGCCGGGAGGGGCATTCCGTGTCCAGACGCAACCGTGTCAACCGTGGGCTGTGGCTCGCGGTGCTGCTGTGGGGAACCGGGGCTTTCGCCCAGGGCAACTCGGTCATCACCGGGACCCTGACGAACGCCGCGAACAAGGGCCCGCTGGAGAACGTGGTCGTCACCGCCACGTCCCCCCAGCTCCAGGGCGAGCGCACGGTCGTCTCCGACAAGAGCGGCCTGTACCGCATCCCCCAGCTGCCCTCCGGCACCTACCTGCTGCGCTTCGAGTCCCAGGGCTTCAAGCCCTACGAGCGCGGCGGCGTCCTGCTGCGAATCGACCGCACCATCCGCCTCAACGCCGAGCTGCTCCCCGACGAGGGCCTCACGGAGAACGTGGAGGTCGTGGGCGCTCCCCCCAGCGTGGACGTGGGCTCCAGCGCCGCGGGCGTCACCGTGGACCAGGACTTCATCCGCAACATCGCCGTCATCCGCCCCGGCACCAAGGGCTCCGCGTCGCGCTCCTTCGAGGGCCTGGCGGAGCTGGCCCCCGGCGCCACCGAGGACCGCTACGGCGTGAGCATCAGCGGCAGCAGCTCCCCGGAGAGCCAATACGTCGTGGACGGCCTGTCCGTGAACGACCCCGGCGTGGGCACCCTGGGCACGCCCCTGTCGGTGGAGTTCGTCAAGGAGGTCAACATCATCACCGGCGGCTACATGCCGGAGTACGGCCGCTCCACCGGTGGCGTGCTCAACGTCGTCACCAAGTCCGGCTCCAACGAGTTCCACGGCTCCGTGTTCGCCAACATGGCCCCGGGCGCCCTCCAGACGGCGGGCTCCGTGGTGCGCCGCGAGGGCAGCGTCATCTCCGCGCAGGGCAGCGCCCACAACCTGGGCGACTTCGGCTTCGACCTGGGCGGCCCCCTGCTCAAGGACAAGCTGTGGTTCTACGTGGGCGTCGCGCCGTCCTTCAACCGCATCCAGGTGGACCGCCAGCTGTCCACCTTCGAGATCTGCACGGGGGAGGACGACAACGGCTGCAAGAAGGCAGGCGACCGCCGCAAGGACACCACCACCGGCTTCTCCCTGGCGACGCCCATCGAAGGCACCCAGGTCAGCCGCTTCGCCGACGAGCGCACCCTCCAGTACCTGGGCAAGCTCACCTACAACTTCAACCAGGACCACAGCCTCGCGGTCTCCATCTTCGGCACGCCGCGCTCGTCCGGAGGCAGCGGCAAGTACGCCTTCAGCGACGACGGAGAACCGGAGGTGTGCACCAGCCTGTCCTGCACCGGCTTCGTGCAGGGCGCCTATGAATCCATCGCCACCCGGCGTGAGAACAGCGCGCTGGACCTGGTCGCGAAGCAGACCTCCTCCTTCTTCGACAAGAAGCTGCTCGTGGACGCGACGCTCGGCTGGCACCACCAGGCGGACTCCACCCTGCCCTCGGACGGCTCCGGCCTGGGCTCCGGGCAGGGCCTGTCCGCGCAGTCCAACATCGCGTGGCGCCGCACCCGCAACCCCAGCGTCCACACCATCAACGAGTTCGAAGCCCTGCCCGACCCGGACGCCTGCGGCACCACCCCCGCCGAGCAGGCCCTGCGCTGCCCCGTCTCCGCCTATTCCACCGGCGGCCCGGGCACCATCAGCATCCAGCGCCTGGACCGCGTGCAGGGCAAGGTGATGGGCACGTACCTGCTGGAGGCCCTGGGCCACCACATCCTCAAGGCCGGCGCGGACCTCGAGCGCATGAGCTTCTACAACAACCGCGCGCGCACCGGCCTCATCCCCTGGCAGGAGTGCACCGACGGCACCTGCTTCTTCAGCCTCAACCAGTACGGCTACATGGAGGCGCCCGACCAGCCGGTGTTCCTGGCCAGCAAGGAAGGCACCTCCACGTCCACCACCGTGGGCGGCTTCATCCAGGACAGCTGGTCCATCCTCGACAAGGTCACCGTCAACGCGGGCCTGCGCTACGACGTGCAGAC
>SECN01000812.1 GCA_004173515.1 Myxococcaceae bacterium
GGGCTTGGGTGCGCACATGCGAACACCCGGGAGCAGTTGGAAAGCAGGGGAGGGGCGCGGCCACGGTTGCGGCGGCCCGGGGTTCGGCTAAAGCGGGGACCGTGAACGCACCCTCGGATTCAACGGCCCCTTCTTCGGAGGGGCCGGATTCCCCCAAACGCATCGCGATGCTGGCGCTGGGCGCGGTGGGCATCGTCTACGGAGACATCGGTACCAGCCCGCTGTACGCGCTGCGCGAGTGCTTCACCGGCACGCACGGCGTCACCCCGACGCCGGCCAACGTGCTGGGCGTGCTGTCGCTCATCGTCTGGTCGCTCATCATCATCGTGTCGGTGAAGTACCTCATCTTCGTGATGCGCGCGGACAACCGGGGCGAGGGCGGCATCCTGGCGCTGATGGCGCTGGCCATGCAGCGCCCCCGGGGCCAGTCCCACCGCGCGCGGCCCCTGCTCATCACCCTGGGCCTCTTCGGCGCGGCGCTCATCTACGGCGACGGTGTCATCACCCCGGCCATCTCCGTGCTCAGCGCGGTGGAGGGCCTGAGCGTGGCCACCCCCGTCTTCGAGCCGTACATCATCCCCATCTCGCTGGTCATCCTGGCGCTGCTGTTCCTCGTGCAGAGAAAGGGCACGGCCGGCATCGGTGCGGTGTTCGGGCCGCTCATGTGCGTGTGGTTCCTGGTCCTGGCCGTCCTGGGCGTGAAGGAGCTGGTGCACAACCCCGCGGTGCTCTGGTCGCTGTCGCCCGTGCACGCCGTGACCTTCTTCATGGACAACGGGTGGCACGGCTTCCTGGTGCTGGGCGCCGTCATCCTGGTGGTGACGGGTGGCGAGGCGCTCTACGCGGACATGGGCCACTTCGGCGCGGGGCCCATCCGGCGCGCCTGGTTCCTGCTCGTGCTGCCGTCGCTGGTGCTCAACTACCTGGGGCAGGGCGCGCTGCTCCTGCGCCACGCGGAGGCCGCCCGAAACCCCTTCTTCCTGCTGGCCCCCGACTGGGCCCTGTACCCGCTGGTGGCCCTGTCCACCGCCGCCGCCGTGATTGCCTCGCAGGCGCTCATCTCCGGCTCCTTCTCCACCACCCGCCAGGCGATGCAGCTGGGCTACTGCCCGCGCATGGAGGTGGTGCACACGTCCGCGGAGGAGATGGGGCAGATCTACCTGCCCGGCCTCAATGGCATCCTGCTCGTCGGCGTGGTGGCGCTGGTGCTGGGCTTCGGCTCCTCCAGCCGGCTGGCGGCCGCGTACGGCATCGCGGTGACGACGACCATGGGCATCACCACGATGCTCGCCTACGTGGTGGCCCGCGAGCGCTGGGGCGTCCGCCGCTCCGTGGCGCTGCCCATCGCGGGGCTGTTCATGCTGGTGGACCTGGCCTTCTTCGGCGCCAACGCCACGAAGATCGTCGACGGCGGCTGGTTCCCGCTGCTGCTCGCCGTCTGCGTCTTCACCCTGATGACCACGTGGAAGCGGGGGCGCGACATCCTCGCGGCCAAGCTGCGCGCGTCGAGCATCAGCCTCAAGGACCTGCTGGACAGCTTCGGGGACCACCCGCCGGTGCGCGTGCCCGGCACCGCCATCTTCATGACGGG
>SECN01000353.1 GCA_004173515.1 Myxococcaceae bacterium
ATGCAGGGGCAAGCCGGGTGCGGCAGCGAGCCCTGAGCGGACGCGGGAACGACCTGGAAGGGCCCTGGGCGGGAACAGTCGTGGAAGAGGCTGCACGAACGACTCGACAATGAGGGCCGCTCAGGGCTCGCTGCCGCACCCGGCTTGCCCCTGCATGGGGCCTGCTCGTGGCGCCAGGATATCGGCCCTTACGACGCCCCCTGCAACGGGGTCGTCCCCTCGTTCAAGATGGCAAGGTAGCTGCGGTACGCGAAGACGCGGCCTCGCTTGCGTCCAGTCACCTCCTCCACGATGCCCAGACGCTCCAGGTCCACAAGCGCCGCGTTCACCGTGGGCGCGGTCAGCCCGGTCTGAGAGACGAGCTGGTTCGACGTGAGGTACGGATGCGTCTGCAACAGTTCGTGCACCCGGAGCACTGAACTGGCGCGCTCGCTCTGCGCCGTGATGAGCTCCCGGTCGCGCTTGAAGAGTTCAACGATTCCTGTTGCCGCTTCGAATGCCTGGTTCGCCGTCTCCTCGATGCCCTTGAGGAAGAATTCGAGCCAGGCCTCCCATGCGCCCCGCTCACGGACCTCCTGGAGCAGCCGGTAGTAATCAGCCCGGTGCGTCTTCAGGTAGAGGCTCAGGTAGAGCAGCGGCTTGCGGAGCGCGCCTTGAACGCACAGATACAGCGTCACGAGGAGGCGACCGATGCGGCCATTGCCGTCGAGGAAGGGGTGGATGCTCTCGAACTGAACGTGGAGGAGCCCCGCCTTGATGAGGGCCGGCAGCCTGGACTGCTCTTCGTGCATGAAATTTTCGAGGGCGCCAAGGCAGCCGTCGAGTTCCGTCACGGGGGGCGGAACGTACAGGGCATTTCCTGGCCGGGTCCCTCCGATCCAATTCTGCGAGCGACGAAACTCACCCGGATTCTGCGAGCCACCACGTCCGCCCTGCAGCAACCGCGCATGCATCTCGCGAATGAGCCGAAGCGAGAGTGGCAATGTCTCAAGCCGCTCAAGCCCGTACATCATCGCGTCGACGTAGTTGGAGACCTCCCGGATATCGTCGATGGGTTGGCCCTCCTGCGCCTCGGTTTCGAACCGGAGCAAGTCGGAGAGCGTCGACTGCGTGCCCTCAATCTGTGAGGAGAGCACCGCCTCCTTGCGCACATACATGTAGAGGAACAGCTCCTGGCGCGGCAGGACCATCGTGATTCCATCAAGGCGGCCCAGCGCCCGCTCCGCGAGGCTGAGCCGGTTCAGCAGTGCCAGGACGTCGATGGGAGGGGCTGGCGGCAAGGGCGGCGGGACGAACGACAGCACCCGCTCCCCACCGACGGTGGTCTCCTCGAACCGGCCCATCCTCGAAGACGAGGACGTAGACGAGAAATCAGTCATGCGCCCAGCATTCGAACGAGCCCTATTTAAATCAAGCGACCTTTATTTAAATAATGCACGCCCTAAGGAAGGCAGCCTTGAATAGGCCTACTTCCATAGTCATTCCAATGGGTTCGCCATGTCCTCCAGTGCCTGGCAAGGCGCTGCGACCCATCGCCATGGGGTGGGCCCTCCTCCAGGTTGGACAAGGCCTGGCCCCTGAAGCGCGAGGTCGTCCGGGCGCAGCAGGACGCGAGCCCGAGCGGACCATCACGTTGGACGAAGGCTCCCGTCGGTTCGGTCTCGGGCTGGCCCGGTCCTTCTGAAGTGCACGACCGGGGCGCGGTGCCCGGTCCGTAAGACGCTGCAGCATTCCGGGGCGCCGCCCCCCTTCCGAGGTTCCGCCTCCGTGCCGCGCTCCCTCCGTTCCCTGCCCGCCGCGCTCCTGCTCTTCATGCTCGCCTCGTCCCTGACCCGCGCGGAAGAGGACCGCGCGATGCACGGGCCGTGGATTGGCGTGTCGCTGCCGCGCAGCTCCGGCTTCGACACCACGGTGCGCGACCCCTCCCCGCTGTTTGCGCAGGACGTTCGCTTTGACAGCGGCGTGGGCCTGGGCGTGCGCGCGGGCTACGACTTCGAGGCGCTGGTGGGCGCGTTCGTCACCGCCGAGCTGCTCACCGGCCGCGAGGACAGCTTCTACACGTCCTTCGCCGGCGGCCTGCGCGTGCTGACGCCCACCGCCCCGCTCCGCGCGGGCCTCACCGCGGGCGTGCGCTTCATCGACTCGGGGCCGGCCCTGCCCTTCTTCACCACCGGCGTCCTGGGCGAGGCGCGGCTCGGGCGGCACCTGGGCCTCCTCCTGGAAGTGGACAAGTCCTGGCCCCTGAAGCGGGAAATCACCGTCGACAGCGAAACCGGTGATCACCCGCGGAGCACCACCGTGGTGGGTGGGCCCTGGGGACTCGTGCTCGGGCTGACGTGGTACTTCTGAGCGGATCCGCGCGAACGAACCAAGCTGCTAGGGTCCCCCCACTCTCCCTCTCACGGAAGGAACGCCGTGCCCGCACCCACGCCGCTGCGCACGCTCTATCCCCCCATCGAGCCCTACCGCACCGGTCGGCTGGGCGTCCCGGGTGACCACTCCCTGTACTTCGAGGAGTGCGGCAACCCGAACGGCAAGCCCGTGGTGTTCGTGCACGGCGGCCCCGGCGGCGGCACCGACGCGAAGCAGCGCCGCTTCTTCGACCCCAGCGTGTACCGCATCATCCTCTTCGACCAGCGCGGCTGCGGCCGCAGCACCCCGCACGCCAGCCTGGTGATGAACACCACCTGGGACCTGGTCGCGGACATGGAGCGGCTGCGCGAACACCTGGGCATCGAAGGCTGGCAGCTCTTCGGCGGTTCGTGGGGCAGCACCCTGTCGCTCGCCTACGCCCAGGCCCATCCGGAGCGCGTCACGGAGCTGGTGCTGCGCGGCATCTTCCTGCTGCGCAAGCAGGAGATCGACTGGTTCTACCAGCGCGGCGCGGACGCCCTCTTCCCCGACGCGTGGGAGCACTACCTGGCGCCCATTCCGGAGGAGGAGCGCGGGGACCTGCTCCAGGCCTACGCGAGGCGGCTGTTCGGAGACGACCGCCACGCGCAGCAGGAGGCCGCGAAGGCGTGGAGCATGTGGGAGGGCCGCACGAGCTGCCTCTACACGAACCCGGAGCTCATCGCGCGCAACGCGGGGGATGACTTCGCCATCGCCTTCGCGCGCATCGAGTGCCACTACTTCGTCAACAAGGGCTGGATGCGCAGCGACACCCAGTTGTTGGACGACGTGCACCGGATCCGCCACATCCCCGCCGTCATCGTCCAGGGCCGCTACGACGTCGTCTGCCCGCCGGAGAGCGCGTGGGCCCTGCACCGCGCCTGGCCGGAGGCGCAGCTCGTCATCGTCCCGGACGCGGGCCACTCCGCCAACGAGCCTGGCAACACGTCCGCGCTGGTGGAGGCCACGGACCGCTTCCGCAGCCGCTAGCCCACCGACACAGGGGGCCGGCTACAGGTCCTGCCCCTCTTCGTCGTCCGTCACCCATTCACACTTCGGGGCAATCCACACGAAGTGCCCCAGGTGCCGCCGCTCCGCCGGCGCCGTGGGGTCCGGCCCCGGCACGAAGACGCTGAAGGCCCTCCGGACCCTCCGCGTCCGCCTTCGCCTGGGCCTTGGACAGGTCCTCCTTGCCCGTCTCGCCCGACAGGTACGGGGAGACGATGAGCTTCCCGCAGCCGGGGCCCACGAGCATGCCCACGTCCGGCATGCGGTTCTGCATCTCGGGCTCCTGCGCGACCACCGCCACCGGCGGCCCCAACTCCGTCAGCACCGTCTTGAAGTGGGTCTGGCGGGGCTCGCAGTCCACGCTCAAGCTCTTGAGCATCAGCTCGGCCGTCGAGTCCCCCTGGCGCGCCTTCGCCTGGAGTGACGCGACGCGCGCCTTCGCCGCCTCCTTCTCCCGGGGCGTGCAGGCGCCCGCGCACTGTCCCTTCATCTCGTGCCGGGCCAGCACCGCGTCGCCCTGCACCACGCGCAGCAACAGGTCTGTCGCCGGGCACGCCAGCGCGGGGCTCGGGGGGACGCGGTGGACGGTCAGCTCCAGGCCGGGTGCATCCGGGAACGCGAACGACCCCTGCGGCTTCGCGTCCGCGGGCAGCTCCGCCTTCAGCGCGTGGGGCACCGGGCACGACAGCGCGGCGGCACCGGTCAACTGCTGCACGGAGACCTCCGGCACCATCGGACGCACCAGCGCCCGGGCCGCCTGGGCCTGCGCCTGCGTCCCGCACACCCCCAGCAGCAGGACGTGCTGGCCTTCCGGGAGCCCCGGCAGCGTCTTGGAAGCGACCCGCTTGGGGAAGCCCTTCGCCGGCTTCACCCACGCGAACGCACGCGCCTTCTTCTGCGCCGCGAGCAGCGTCGTCACCGCGGGGCGCTTCGCGTCCTGTCCCAGGACGATGGCCCACGGGCCTTCCGCGGCCCCCGCGCTCCAGGGGCACAGCATGCACAACAGGAGCAGGAGGCAGGGGTTCCGGACGGGAGGCGCGCGCATGGGCGCGCACTTAATCCATCCGGCTACGGCGTTGATAGCCCCAGTTCCTTCAAGAGCCGCTCCGCGCCATACACCTGACGCAGCGCCGCTTCGATGGCGCGGCCGTCCACCGCCACCGCGCGGTTCACCGCCGCGTCGAAGCCGTAGTCACCGCCCAGCGACTGGATGTTGCCGTCGAACGCGAGCCCGACAATCTCCGCCTTCGCATCCAGGATGGGCGAGCCGGAGTTGCCCCCGACGATGTCGTTGCTGGTGACGAAGTTCAGCGGCGTCTCCGGGGCCAGCTTCGCCTTCGCCTTCAGCCAGCTCGGCGGCAGCTTGAACGGCTCCTGGCCGGTGGCGCGCGAGTACAGCCCCGCCACGGTGGTGAAGGGCGCCACCGTCTTCCCGTTCGCCGTGTAGCCCTGCACGCTGCCGTACGACAGGCGCGGCGTGAAGGTCGCGTCCGGCGCCACCGACGTGCCGTACAAGGCGAAGCGCGCATCGCCAATGCGCTCCCCGTTGCGCTTCACGACCGCCGCCACCTCGTTCTCATAGCGCTTGCGCACCGCGCGGGCCGGGCCGTCCAGCGTACGCGCCAGGACCACCATCGGATCCTTCGACGCCGCGATGGCCGCCGGCCCTCCCGCGAGCAGCTTGCGGCGCACCGCCACCGTCTTGAGCTGGCTGCCGCGCACCGCCCGCTTCGCCACCACCTCCGGCGAGTCCGCGCCCAGCACCGCCTTCACCGCAGGGTGATCCGGGGACAGGTCCTCGCGCAGGCGCGTGAGGTAGAAGCCCAACACCAGCTCCTCCAGCTCCGGATACACCGGCGCGGGGCTGAACAGGAACTGCTCCGTCGCGGGCCGGTTGGCTTCGGAGAACTCCGGCAGCCGCTGCCCGTTGGGCTTGCCCGCCTCCTCCGTGGCGCGCACCAGCGTCGACGCCACGTCGAAGAGCTGCGAGCCCATGCCCGCCAGTTGCTCCAGCATCCGCAGCTCGCGGCGGAACGTCTTCAACGTGTCCATCGCCTTCGCGGTGGCGTCCCACGCGTCGCCGTACTGCTGCTGGAGCCGGGCGTCCTGGCCCACCTTCGCGCGCAGCGCCCGTTCGTTGTCGGAGAGCTGCGCCCAGAACGCGGGCTCCACCAGCGCCTCGCGTCCGCCCTTCATGGACTTGAGGGCGTTCTCCAGTTCGAACAGCCGCTCCTCCGACATGCGCGCGAACTCCGGCCTCCTGCGCGCGAACTCCTGCAACCGCCCGCGCAGCTCCGAGCGCCAGAAGAGGTTCTCCGGCAACGAGCAGTCCCGCTGGTACGCAAGCTGCGCCAGCGTGTCCATCCGTGACGTGCTGCCCGGATTGCCCGGCACGAACGTCACCGCGCCCTCCTTCGGGCCCTCCTTGCTCCAGCGGAAGTACGGCTCCGTCCTCGCGGGCTTGCCGTCGCGGTACACGCGCATGAAGGACACATCCAGGTCGTAGCGGGGGAACTCGAAGTTGTCCGGGTCCCCACCGAAGGCCGCGATGCCCGTCTCCGGCGCGAAGACGAGCCGCACGTCCTGCATCCGCTCGTAGGTGTACAGGTCGTAGCGGCCGCCCTGGTACAGCGTGACGACCTCGCACCGCAGGTCATCCCGCGTGACGCACGCCGCCTCCAGCTTCGCGAACACCGCGCGCTGCGCGTCCTCGAAGGCTTCGCCCTGGAGGCCCTGCGTCGCGCCCTGCACGTCCTGCGTGACGTCGCGGATGTCCGTCAGCCGGTTCACCTCCATCATGGGGCAGCGCGGCTCGTCCGCCAGCGTGCGCGCGAAGAAGCCGTCCTTCGACAGGTCCTTCTTCGCGGTGGACAACTGCGACACGCAGGTGTGCGCGCAGTGGTGGTTCGTCATCACCAGGCCGTCCGGCGACACGAAGCTTCCGGAGCAGCCCTCCGCCAGCCGCGCGGACCCCAGCCGCACCCGGTCCAGCCACGCCTGCGTGGGCTTGAAGCCGTACTTCTTCGCCACCGCGTCCGACGGGAAGAGGTTGAACGTCCACATCCCCTCGTCCGCGTGCGCGAGGGGCGGCGCGACAACGACGGCGAGCAGCAGGGCCAGGCAGGGCAGGCGTTTCACGTCGGACGTCCTCCACGGTGCGAGCGGCGCGGGGCTTCGCGCCCTATACCCCGCTCGACACCGGCTGTCCGGAAACGCGGCGGCCCGCTATCCGCGAGCGGTCAACGCCTTCGCCAGTTCCTCATAGAGGTGGATGGCGGAGCGGATGGACTTCTCCCAGTCGCCCAGGTGCAGGCTCTCGTTCTCCGAGTGGGCGTACGTGTACGGATCCTCCACGCCGATGAGCAGCGCGGGCACGCCGCCCAGCTCCTTGGCGAACGGCTCCACGAACGGGATGGATCCCCCGCACCCGATGGTGACGGGCTTCTTCGCGTAGCCCTTCTCCAGCGCGCGGAACGCCGCCTGGAAGGCCGGGTGCGACGAGTCCGTGTACCACCAGCCCGACGCCTGGTCCTCGCGGATCTCCAGCTCCAGTCCCCACGGGCACACCTTCTTCAGATGCGCCACCAGCCGGCGCTGCACGTCCTCCGGATCCAGGTCCGGCACCACGCGGATGCCCACGCGCGCCCACGCCGACTCCACGATGATGTTGCGCGCGTCCTTGCGGCTGCTCGCCTGGATGGCGTTGATGGCCAGGCTGGGCTGGCGCCAGTTCGTCTCCCACGGGTGACGTCCTCCACCCAACAGCTCCACGCCGTCGTTCAGGCCCACCTGCTCGCGGAAGGTGGCGTCGTCGCCGGGCAGCGACCGGATGCTCTGCCGCTCCGCGTCCGTCAGCGGCTTCACGTGCTCCATCACCCCTTCGATGGCGATGGTGCCGTCCGCGTGCGTCAGGCTCGCGAGCATCCGGCACAGCGCCATCGCCGGATCCGGCACCGGCCCGCCCCACATGCCGGAATGCACCGCCTGCTTCAGGCCGCGCACCTCCACATCCACCGTCACCAGCCCGCGCAGCGCCGTGGTGATGGACGGCAGGCCCGTGTCGAAGTTCGACGTGTCCGTCAACACGATGGCGTCCGCCGCCACCAACTTCGCGTGCTTCTGGAGAAA
>SECN01000354.1 GCA_004173515.1 Myxococcaceae bacterium
GCCGGCGGGCTCCAGGCCGCGCGCGGGGCATTTCGCCACCCGGAGGCACTCCGCCCTGTGTCCGCGCTCACCCGCCTGCTTCAGGGCAGGGCGGGCGTCAGGACCTTCCTCGCGGTTTCTCGGAAGTTTCTACTGCGTCGCCGGCGGTGGATCCGGCAGGTTTTGCGGTGCCGGCGCGACAGGATTGCCACACCGTGGCTGGCCGCCCGCGCGGCCTGGGGCCTTCAGAAGCTGGCCACGGCGAAGTCGAAGCCCTCGTCGAAACCCGCGTCGTCCTCACCCAGGTCCCGGGTGGAAGCGAGGAAGGGCTCCGGGGCGTCCTCCTCGGAGAAGGCGTCGCCGTGGGTGAACATGTCGCTCTCTTCCGCCGGGTCGAGCGGCAGCCATCCGGGAAGCAGTTCCTCGCGGGCCATGTGCGTTCTTCCTCTCCGCAAGCAGTACGGCGTCAACCGGTGACTTGCAGTCGTTGTGCCACCCGGCTCTACGAAACGAACCGGCGGGATGGGTCGTTCCCGACGGAGGGTGGGTCGCCGACCAGGCAGGCACTGCTTGACGGAAAGACGCCGGGCCGACAGGAAAGGAACACCGATGGCCGTCCTGCTGGCACACGAAATCGAAACCCCGCGTCCGTGCAGCTATCTGCCGGGGCGGGAGGCGTCCCTGGAGACGCTGGTGATGCGCAACGTCACGCCCCGGGAGTACGAGCACCTGCTCGTGCGGGGGTGGCGCCGCTTCGGGCCGCAGTACTTCCGACCCGCGTGCGTCTCCTGCCAGGAGTGCGTGTCCCTGCGGGTGTCGGTGGAGGGCTTCCAGCCCAACCGCAGCCAGCGCCGGGCCCGGGCCGCATGCGCGCACCTGCGCGTGGAGGTGGGGCCGCCGCGCGTGGACGACGAGCGGCTCGCGCTCTACCGCGCGTGGCACGCGGAGCGGGAGGTGGTGCGGGAGTGGAATGCGTCGGAGCTGGGCGCGCGCGAGTACTCGCTCCAGTTCGCCTTTCCGCACCCGTCCGCGCGCGAGGTGGCCTGGTACGACGACAGCGACCCGGCGGGTCCGAAGCTGGTGGGCCTGGGCCTGTGCGACGAGATGCCGCGGGCGTGGAGCGCGGTGTACTTCTTCTACGACCCTGCCTATTCGCGGCTGTCGCTGGGCAAGGCGAGCGTGCTGTTCCAGGTGGAGCTGGCGCGCGAGCGGGGCATTCCGTACGTGTACCTGGGCTACCGCGTGCTCGCGTGTGATTCGCTGCGCTACAAGGCGGGTTTTCGCCCGCACGAGCTGCTGGAGGGCCGGCCCGCCATGGACGAGCCCCCGCACTGGCGGGCCGCGCTGGACACGCCGGATGTGCCCTGATCAGGAGCCGCCGAGCAGCGCCGTGTCGAAGAAGTCGCGCAGGCGGCGCGCGTATTCCTCCGGCGCCCGCTTCGCGTATTCGCCGTGGTGCGCGCCCTTCACCACCCAGTACTCCTTGGGTTCACACGCGGCCTGGAACAGCGCGTCCTGGAGGAACGCGGGCGCGTACTCGTCCACGTCGCCGTTGATGAGCAGCAGCGGCCGGCCCTTGAGGTCGCACAGGTGGGCCATGGGGTCCACCGCGTCCACGTCCACGCCGGACAGGCGCATCGTCCAGAGCACCGGCTGCACGCTCAGCGGCCCCCACTTGCCGTAGCTGTAGCGCGTGTCCGCGACCAGGGACGGGTACGCGCCCGCGGCGGCCACGGCCTTGAGGCGCGGATCCTCCAGCGCCTCCAGCAGCGCGGTGGTGCCGCCCATGGAGAAGCCCAGCACGCCCAGCCGGGAAGGGTCCACGTCCGCGCGCGCCGACAGGAAGTCCACCGCCGCGCGCAGGTCCTCCCGCTCCCGGTCACCCCAGGTGACCAGGTCTCCGTCGCTCTCGCCGTGGCCGCGCGAGTCGAAGAGCAGCACGCCATAGCCCGCGCGCGCCAGCGCCTCCGACTCGAAGAGCATCTGCGTGCGGTTCTCCGCGAAGCCGTGCATCACCACCACCGCCGCGTGGTTGCGCGACGGCACGTACCAGCCGCGCAGGCTCAGCCCGTCACGCGTGCGCAGCACCGCGTCCGTGCGGTCCGGAAGCGCCGCGTCCCCGAGCGGCTTCAACGCCTGACGCGCGGGATGCAACACGGCGAGCGCCGTGCGCACGTTGCGGTACGCGATGAGGACGGCCAGCGCGAGGACGCCCGCCAGGGCGAGCGCGAGGAGGCGGGCAGGACGGAAGGGGTTGGGTTTCTTCACGGGGATGGATTGTGAGCCTATATCCAGGCTTGGTCTTCCGACAGGAGCCCACCGGGAAGGGTGGCTCGCTGGAGGGGAGGTACACATGCCGGACGTCACGTCACGGGGCCCCGCTCCCCGGATGTGTCACCCCTGCCCGCAGGGCAGCCGTGCCCGTGTTTCACGCGCGTCGAAACGCCGGGCCGGGAGATCCAAAACCATGGCGCCATTCAATTGTCCGCTGAGTGGCGCGGCCGTGAGTCCTTCGCTACCTATGGCGCGGTGCCTGGGCTATTGATCCACGGGCCGTTCAACGGGAGGGCCCTGCGGTCGTTCGCGAACCGCATGGGAAATGAAAATCATTTCTTTCCGGGAAACCCAGACATTGAACCCGCTGGCGCAGCGAGACATCACCGCCTCGGCACCGGCGCCCGCCAGGCGGCGCGTGTTGTTCACGCTCGTGTTCATGGGCACGGGCGGCATCGAGCGCTCGGTGTGCAACGTGCTGGCGGGCCTGGACCGGGAGCGGTTCGACCCCTCGCTGTTCTTCCACCACGGGCCTCCGCCGCCGGACACGCGCGACCGCATCCCCGCGGACGTGCCCATCTCCTGGGGGGTGGGCATAGAAGCGTACCGGCGCTGGGAGCTGCCCCGGATGCTGTGGAAGCTGTTCAACGAGGCGCGCAAGGCGGACATCATCGTCTCCGGACAGGAGGGCCGGGCGGCGCTGCTGGCGCGGATGGCCGGGGCGATGCTGGGCAAGCCGGTGCTGGGGATGGTGCACTTCGACTGGGGGGCGTTCCACCGCGAGCAGCCGCGCCGGCAGCTCTGGGGCCTCAAGGTGCTCTACCCGGGCATGGACCGCATCGTGGCGTGTGGCTACGACTCCGCGAAGGCGTTCGCGGAGCTGGTGAACGTGGACCAGGACCGGCTGGAGGTCATCCCCAACTTCGTGGACGCGGAGCGGATCCGCGCCGCGGCCGTGGCGCCGCTGCCGCAGTGGGCCCACGCCGTGTACCAGAAGCCGGTGGTCATCGCGGTGGGAAGGCTGGAGCCGCAGAAGTCCTTCGACGTGCTCATCCGCGCGCACGCCCGCATGCAGGCGGCCGGGGCGGACACGCACCTGCTCATCCTGGGGGTGGGGTCGCTGGAGGCGGAGCTGAAGGCGCTGGTGAAGGAGCTGGGCGTGGAAGGCTCGGTGTTCATGCCCGGCTTCGCGGACAACCCGCATGCGCTGATGGGGCGGGCGACGGCGTTCGCGCTCTCCTCGCGCTTCGAGGGCCTGCCCATGGTGCTGCTGGAGGCGCTCGCGCTGGGCTGCCCCATCGTCAGCACGGACTGCCCCTCCGGCCCGGCCGAAGCCCTGGACGGAGGGCGGGCAGGGGTGCTGGTGCCGCTGGGGGACGACGCCTCCATGGCGGAGGCCCTGGGGCGGGTGGTGAAGGACGCTGGCTGGCGGGACGACCTGCGGACCCGCGCCCTGGCCCGGGCGGAGGAGCTGTCGTCCGAACGGGCCCTCAAGGCCTGGGAATCGCTGCTCGCGGACGTCTGACGCCGTCCCGGTTAAAAGAGGAAGGACGGGGGGCCGGTCAGGAAGATCTTGCCCCCCCTGTCCGGCTTCAACAGGATTCGCCCCCATCATGACGACCCCAAACGAGACGCAGGGCCTCAATTTCCTCCAGGAGGTCATCGAGGAGGATCAGCGGTCCGGCAAGCACGGCGGTCGCGTGCACACCCGCTTCCCGCCCGAGCCCAACGGCTACCTCCACATCGGCCACGCCAAGTCCATCGCGCTGAACTTCGGGCTGGCGAACCAGTATGGCGGCAAGTGCAACCTGCGCCTCGACGACACCAATCCGCTCACGGAGGACACCGACTACGTGGAGTCCATCCAGCGCGACGTGCGCTGGCTCGGGTTCGACTGGGACGACCGGCGCTTCTTCGCGTCCGACTACTTCGACCGGCTCTACGCCTTCGCCGAGCAGCTCATCTCCCAGGGCCAGGCCTACGTGTGCAGCCTGTCGCCGGAGGAGATCAGCGCGTACCGCGGTGACTTCACCACGCCGGGCCGACGCGCACCACCACCGCACGGGCGACAAGTGGTGCATCTACCCGCTCTACGACTTCGCGCACTGTCTGTCGGACGCCATCGAGGGCATCACGCATTCGGTGTGCACGCTGGAGTTCGAGAACCGCCGCGTGCTGTACGACTGGATCGTCAACGCGCTCATCAAGGGCGACCGGCCGAACCAGTACGAGTTCGCGCGGCTGAACCTCACCTACGCGGTGATGAGCAAGCGCAAGCTGCTCCAGATGGTGACGGAGCGGCTGGTGTCGGGTTGGGACGACCCGCGCATGCTGACCATCAGCGGCCTGCGCCGCCGGGGCTACACGCCCGCGTCGCTGCGCGACTTCGCCAGGCGCATCGGCGTGAGCAAGTCGGACAGCCTCATCGACATGGGCGTGCTGGAGCTGTGCATCCGGGACGACCTGAACGAGACGGCCCCGCGCGCCATGGCGGTGCTGCGTCCGCTCAAGGTGGTGGTGGAGAACTACCCGGAGGGGCAGACCGAGGAGCTGGAGGTCGCCAACCATCCGAAGAAGGCGGAGCTGGGCACGCGCAAGGTGCCGTTCATGCGCGAGCTCTACATCGAGGCGGACGACTTCCAGGAGGTGCCGGAGAAGGGCTTCTTCCGCCTGGCGCCGGGCAAGGAGGTGCGCCTGCGCTCCGCGTACTTCATCAAGTGCGAGCAGGTCATCAAGGACGCGGCCGGCAACATCACGGAGCTGCGCTGCACGTATGACCCGGCGACGCGCGGTGGGGATTCGCCGGACGGCCGCAAGGTGAAGGGCACGCTGCACTGGGTGCCGGGCAACGCGCCCGTCGCGCAGGTGCGGCTGTACGACCGGCTCTTCTCCGTGGAGCAGCCGGACCGGGACAAGGAGAAGGACTTCAAGGCCTTCCTGAACCCGGCCAGCCTGGAGGTCGTCAACGACGCGCGCGTGGAGCCGTCGCTCGCGCAGGCCAACCCCGGTGACCGCTTCCAGTTCGAGCGCCTGGGGTACTTCTGCGCGGACGCGCTGGACTCGAAGCCGGGCGCGCCCGTCTTCAACCGCACGGTGACGCTGAAGGACTCGTGGGTGAAGGAGCAGAAGAAGTAGGACCGGTAGGACTGTCGGACCGGTTCTTCGCGGTCCGTGCCGCACCCCCTGGAGCCCCGGGCCTGTCCGCCCGGGGCTTCGTCGTTTCTGCTGCGCCGTCGCTCAAGGGGGCAGCAGGCCCCACGCGTCCAGCGAGGCGCAGCGTCCATTGCGCCAGGTGGCCTGCGTCGTGGCCGGCGTGTTCCAGGTGATGAACGTCCCGCCCGGCGAATAGGGCAGCCACGCGGGGATGGGCGAGCCGGTGCGCGCCATGGCGCCCCAGGCGGACTGCATCTGCTGGGACAGCGTCAGGTCCTGTGGCGTGGGCGTGGTGGCCACGGCGTCGAAGCGGCCGAAGAGGTAGACGATGTCCGTCCCATGCGCGACGCCCAGCGGGGCGAAGGGGCCGTTGGGCAGGGCGCGCGCGAAGCGGTAGAGGTACGCGGGCGCGGTGCCCACGGTGGCGCTCGTGGTGGCCAGCCGCTGCGCCGGGCACGCGAACGACAGGTCCGTGCCCAGGGCGTCCGCGGCGGCGACCTCTCCCACCACCGAGGGTTGGTAGAGCGCTGTGAGCTGCGCCTTCTTCGCGCTCGCGCCGATGGCGTCCACGTAGCGGCCGAAGTCGCCGGGGTTGCCGACGACGCCCATGCTGGCGAGCACGAAGCTGGCTTCGTTGTCATTGGCGCCCACGAGCACGGGCACGTCCCCGCTGCCCGCGAGCAGCCGCGCGAGCGGCCGGCCCTGCAACACGACGCCGTCCACCACCGGCAGCGTGGGCCACAGTGCCAGACCCACCTCCTTCACGGGCGTGAGCTGCGCCTGGGTTCCCAGCACCTGCACGACGGGCTTCGCGCGCAGGCACGCGGCGACGTCGCCCTCGGTGCATTGCAGGACGATGGCCGTGACGAGGCCCACGTAATACGCCGGCGGGAAGGTGCCCACGGACTGCTCCTTCTCCAGGACGGGGCGGTAGGTGCCGGACTGGATGGCGGCGCGCTGGAACAGCCCCTGGGCGGGCGTGGCCGCCAGCAGCGTCGTCACGGAGACGGCGCCCGCGGACTCTCCGGTAATCATCACCCGCTTGGGGTCGCCTCCGAACGCGGCGATGTTGCGGCGCACCCAGTCCAGCGCGGCGATCTGATCTCGCAGGCCCCAGTTGCCCGTGCCCCCATCCGGCGCGGTGAGCTGGGGCAGGGCGAGAAACCCCAGCAGGCCCAGCCGGTAGTTGAACGACACGACGACCAGGTCCTCGCGCTGCGCGAGCTGCCCGGCGTCGTACCAGGGCTCGCTGGAGGCGCCCTCCACGTAGCCGCCGCCGTGGATCCACACGAGCACCGCGCGAGGCTTCGCGGCCGTGGCGGGGGCCCACACGTTGAGGCGCAGGCAGTCCTCGTCCAGGTGGAGGGTTTCGGCGTTGAACTGGGGGCAGGGCGGACCGAAGGCGGTGGCGGCACGGGGCTGCGTCCACGGGGCGGGGCGCGCGGGCGGGGCCCAGCGTCGGTTCCCCGTGGGAGGCGCCGCGTAGGGGATGCCCTTGAAGACGTTGAGCCCGCCCGCGATGGAGCCCCGCACGGGACCGTCGTCGGTCGTCACGTCGAGCGCGCGGGTGAGGGCGCCGACCTCCGGGAGAGGTCCCTCCGGAGGTTCGACGCGCTCCGTACAGCCCCAGAGCAGGACGAGGGACAGGAGCCACGGCAGGTGCGAAGCGTTCTTGGGCATGGGCGTTCGTGACGCTAGTCCAGGGCATCCCGTGGGGCGATGGCCGGCCCTTCACACGGGACGCCATGCTGGTGGAGGGCACACCCGCCCCCGCTTCCCGGAGACCGTCCCGCACATGGCACCGAATCCGTTGCCGCGCTTCTGGCCCACGCCGACGCAGGCCGAAGTGGAGGCCATCTGCCGCATGGAGAGCCCCGTCCTGCGCAACCTCCTCATCACGCACACGTACCACGTGCTGAAGGTGTCCTTCACCGACGTGACGGGGGAGACGGACCACTGCTGGTGCGGCTTCTCCACCTGGGCGTCGAAGACGGCGGGGACGTTCATCCGCAAGGACGTGATGCCCGCGCTCACCCGCGACCTGCTGGCCCGGACGGACGGCATCCTGCGCACGCTGGTGGGGATGCAGGCCCGGTTGCTGGGCACCTGGGGCCTGTCCACGGGCGTGTTCACCGCCCTCTCGTATGTGATGGATCCGGTGATGGACGCGGTCGCACAGCACATCGCCCGGGGCAACCTGCTGGTGTTCCAGGAGCTGGGCCCGCTCTACACCACGATGCTGCAACACTTCACCGGGCCGGGCGCGACGAGCCCCGCCGCGCTGGAGCGCGTGGTGTCCCGCCTGAAGCCGGGGCCCCTGGAGGCCGGAGGACAGGACCTGCTCATCCGCGCGGTGCGCGCGTACCACGAGGCGCTGGGCCTGACGCACACCAAGGACCGCGCGGAGCGGGTGTTCCTGGCCAACGCGCTCGTGGGCTACCACGAGCAGGTGCGCTTGCAGGAGCCCATCGTCGGCGCGCTGGGGGCCCCGCTGAAGACGCTGTTCCTGGACCACCTGATGGCGCTGATGCGCGCCCGGACCACGTGCCTGCCGGAGACGTGGCTGCTCGCGGCTTTCACCCCGCTGGCGGAGCGGCTGGAGCGCTGCTTTCGCGAACTGTGCACCCGCGCGCTGATGACCCTGGAGCTGCCGGACCGGACGCTGTGGCTGGGCGAGGACATCCCGGCGCTGTCGCCGACCGCGGCCTTCCCGGAGGACCTGCTGCGGCTGGAGCACCCGGAGCTGCGGGGGCTGCTCCAGCAGTTGGACCGGACGCCGGACGACACGAAGGGCAGCGCGGCGCGCGACTGGGGCTCGGTGCGGGACCGGATGAACCTCATCGTGGACCTGTTCCGCTCCCGGCAGCAGGACCGGGGGCTCTATGAACAGCCCTTCACGCACATGCAGGTGGAGGCCTTCCAGCAGGGCCGGATGCCCGACGGGCGGCTATGAGCGGGGCGGCGTCTCCCGGGTCATCTCCACCATGGTGGGACGCCAGCCCAGCCGTTCGAACAGGCGCCGCGCGGACTCGTTCTTCGCGGCGGTGGAGAGCACGACGCGGGGCGCGCCCATGTCGCTGAGTCGCTGCACCATGGCCTCCGCGAGCAGCCGGCCGGTGCCGGTGCCGCGCGCCTTCGCCTCCACCCAGATGTCGTGCAGGGCGCCGTGCCTGTCCAGGAGCATGTTCCAGTCCACGCCCTCCAGCCGGCCGTAGCAGTAGCCCACGACGTCGCCGTCCAGCTCCGCCACCAGCACCACCGCTTCGTCGGGGCGGCGCGCCTCCTTGCCCAGCCACCACCGGTAGCCGGACTCCACGTCGTCGGGGACCATGAAGCGCTGCGCGTCGAAGCCGTGGTGCTGGTGCGCGAGCGCCGCGCCCATGCGGCCCAGCGCGGGTTCGTCCGCGGCCTTCGCGGGACGGATGAGGACGGGCATGGAGACTCCAGACGGCGGGGTTGGCGCCCCCAGGATGGGCACCCCGGGCCGCGTCTGTCGAAGCCTTCCGGAGCGAAGTGCTCAGCCGGCCACGCGGGCGAGCGCCGCGCCCAGGCCGTGCTCCACGACGTTCCGGTAGGGACCCTCGGGGACGTGGGAGAGGGCGTCCATGGCCTGCTGGTAGTGGGCGCGGGCCGCGGCGAAGTCGCCCCGGTCCTCGGCGCACCTGCCCAGGTTGAGGTGGAGCGACGCGAAGAAGGGCCGCACGCGGTCGTCATCCACGGCGCGGGCCCGGTCGAGCGACACCTGGTTCCAGTGCCGGGTGTCCTCCGGCGTGGGCTGATGCCGCGCGAGGTAGTGGGCCGCGATGCAGGCCTCGTAGTCGTCAGTGGCCACGTCCCAGGCCCGCTGGAAGCACTCGCGTGCCTCCTCGTGCCGCTGGGCGGCTTCCGCCTGCATGCCCTGGCCGCACAGCTTCACGACGGGATTCTCCGGGTCCATGCCCGGCATGATGCAACGGCCCGACGGCGCTGGCGACGGCCGACCCTACCGGGCCCCGGAGCGCGCCGGCTGCTGCTGACGCCGCCGGTCGTAGAGCTCCGAGCGCGCCATGTCCATCAGACCCCACGCGGACAGCACCGCGAACACCATGCCCACCAGCGTCACCACGTAGTTGGACACGCCCAGGGTGTCGCACTGGATGCACGCCACCGCCGGATCCGCCGGCTCGTAGTGCAGCGTCACCGGGGCTCCCGTCGGATAGTGCCGTGTCACGGCCTGGGCCTCCGTGAGGCCCCCCGACGCGTGGCCGTCGAAGGCGAACGTGTCGGACGTGTACGGGGTGCCGTTCACCTCGTAGCGGTAGCTCACCTCCGGCCGGTAGCTCACGGAGCGCTTGGCGCGCAGGGTCTCCACGCGGGATTCCACCACCGTGCCCTGCACCGTGGGCCAGCTCCGGCTCGCGGTCGAGCGGTAGATCATCCGCCCGCCCGCGAACGCCAGCGCCACGCCGATGCCCAGCAGGGCCAGACCCATCAGCCATTTCATCATCGCGTTGCATCCTTGCCGCGCCCGGCCCCTGGGCCCCCGGCGCTGGAAGACGTCCAGTCCCCAGGGGATTGCAGCCGCCGGGCCAGCGCCCCTCCCGGGGCGGCGCGTCTCCTGTCGCGTGGGGCATTCCTCCCCCGTGGGGCAAACCGCCCCAGCGCCCTGCTGCCGTTGGTTTCCAAAGCAGCTCCGAGCGGGCAGACTCAGGCGCACTCCATGCCCGCTCTCGCCCTTGAGCTCGAAGTGGCCCGGCGCATCGCGCGCCAGGCTGGTGACATCCTCCTTCAGGTCTACGCCACCGACTTCTCCGTCACGGACAAGGCCGGCGGGGCGGGGCCCGTCACCCTGGCCGACGAGCGGGCCAACGCCTTCATCGTGGGCGAGCTGCGCAAGGCCTTCCCGGCCGACGGCGTGGTGGCGGAGGAGAACGAGGACGCGTCCGACGCGAAGCGCTTCGAGCGCTGCTGGTACGTGGATCCGCTGGATGGCACGCAGGAGTTCGTGAACCGCAACGGCGAGTTCGCCATCCACATCGGCCTGGCGGTGGAGGGCCGGGCGGCGCTGGGCGTCGTCTACCGCGCCGTCGGGGACGTGCTCTATTCGGGCGTCGTCGGTGAGCAGGGTTATGTGGAGGATCCGCAGGGCCGCCGCGCGCTGCGCGTGTCGGACGTGGCGGACCCCGCGGCGCTGCGGCTGGTCGTCTCGCGCTCGCACCGCTCCAAGACGACGGACGCGGTGGTGAAGCGGCTGGGCATCACCCGGGAGACGGAGTCCGGCTCCGTGGGCCTCAAGTGCGGGCTGCTCGCGGAGGCCCGCTGCGACCTCTACGTGCACGTCAGCGACAAGAGCTACCGCTGGGACAACTGCGCGCCGGAGGCCGTCATCCGTTCGGCGGGCGGCGTCCTCACGGACCTGGCCGGCGTGCCGTACCGCTACGACGGCTCCGAGCTCCAGAACCACCGGGGCCTGCTCGCGTGCAACGCCGCCGCCTTCGACCAGGTGCTGCCCGTCGCGTCGCAGGTGGCGCGCGAGGCCGGCCTCCTGAAGTGACGCGGGCTCAGCCCCCGTCCACCGCGCGGCGCAGCTCGCCGAACAGCCGCGCCAGGTCCGGGAGCTGGTAGCTGGCGTTGAGGCCGCTCGGATTGGGCAGCACCCACAGCCGGGTGTCGCCCAGCGTCTCCTCCTGGCGGCCGAAGCGCGCCTTCGGACGGGCGAAGGCGCACCGATACGCGCCCAGGCCCAGCACCGCGAGGAAGGCCGGGCGGTAGCGCTTCACCTTGCGCTCCAGGCCCTTGCGCCCCTTCACGTACTCGTCCGCGTCCAGCATGTCCGCGGACGCCGTGGCCCGGTCCACCACGTTGGTGATGCCCAGGCCCAGCGCCACCAGCTCGCCCTGTTCGGACGGCAGGAACCGGCGCGGCGTGAAGCCCGACAGGTGCATCGCGGGCCAGAACCGGTTGCCCGGCCGCGCGAAGTGCACCCCCACCACGGCGGAGTAGAGGCTGGGGTTGATGCCGCAGAAGAGCACCCGCATGCCCGGGGCCAGCAGGTCCGGCACGGTGCGGCCGGTGGCGGCGAACAGCTCGTCCTTCGTGGGGCGGTGGAGCGT
>SECN01000813.1 GCA_004173515.1 Myxococcaceae bacterium
TGGGCACCGCGCGCAGCGGCGCGGGCGTGGGGGCGGCGCGCACGGGCGCGGGCGTGGGGGCGGCGCGCACCGGCTCCGGATCCACCGGCGGCATGAAGCCGATGACGGTCTTCTCCTCCGGCTCGTCGTCGCCCAGGTCGCTCAGCACGTCCAGCGAGTCGTCGTTGTCGGAGCCCAGCGAGTCGAGCGCGGAGAGCTCCTCCTCGGCGGACGGAGACTCCATTTCGTCCGGCGGCGCCAGGACGGCCTCTTCCTCGGGCGTGCCGGTGACGGGCTCGGACAGGTCTCCGAAGGCCTCGTCCAGCATGTCCAGATCCTCGCCGGGCACCGCGGGCTCCTCGCCCGTGTCCACGGCGATCTCTTCCCCGAAGTCCGACGCGGCGTCTTCCTTGCCGAAGTCGTCGCCCAGCGAATCCAGAGTGAGGCTGTCGTCCACCACCTCGTCACTGGCGGGCAGCTCCGGGAAGCCGATCAGGCTGCCCACGCGGTCCACCAGCGTGTCGGTGTCCACGGGCTTCGCGACGTATTCGTCCGCGCGCGCCTTGAGCTTGCTGTGCGCGGCGAAGCCGTCCGGGCTGCCGATGATGACGATGGGCAGCGCCTTGAGGTCGTCGTCCTTCTTCAACTTGCCGCAGATGAGGTAGCCGTTCTGTCCGGCGGACAGATCCACCGCGAGCACCACCAGCTCCGGGCGAGAGACCCGGTCGAGGCTATCGGCCATGCCTGGGACCGTCAATCTTCACACCGGGCGCAACGCCCGGTATTCAGTTGAGCAGGCGACCACTCGGGCCCCGCGCCGTCAGCCCTGTATCAGGGCTGTAGCGACACGGGCTCGAGCGACACGTTCTGCACGCTCACCGACGGCTTCACCTGCGCGGGGCGAGGCATGCCGTTGGAGCGGTGATCCTGATCACGCAGCATCTGCAGGATGGCGGCGTCGTCCAGATCCGTCACCAGCTCATACGTGATGTCCTGATCCCGCCACGTCACCACGTTGTAGGCCTGGCTCGAATCCACGGCCACGTTCTCCACCGTGGGGGACTCCTCCACCGTCACGCGCCGGCCCGTCGCCGGATACACGAACACGCCGATGTTGCGCTTGGCCTCGTTCGTGCGCCGGGGCTGGGTCTCGTAGCTGACGTAGACGACTTCCTGGCCGTTGAGCGTGGAGAAGCGCGCGCCCACCGGCTGTGCCTGCTGGAGGCGGGGCAGGGTGATGCGGTGCTCCACCTTGTCGTTGAACCACGCTTCAATCTGCTCCGGCGTGCCCGCGACGAACTCCAGGGGCCGCTGGCGCGTGTGCCGCTGCACGGCTTCCAGGATGGTGGCGCGCTGCGCCTGTCCGGACTGGTACGTCATCCAGGCGCCGCCCACCGTCACCACCACCAGGGCCACGGCCCCGGCGCGGATCCACTGGCCCACCTGGGCCCGGCGCTGCTCGCGGTGCAGGCCGGACTGGATGCCCGCGCGCAGCGAAGCCGGTGCGCGCGAGCCCTGGGGGGACACGGAGTGCTTCGCCGCGCGCCGGAGCGTCTGGCGAAGCTGCATCTCTTCGTCCACCCGGGCGACGCACGCCGGGCAGTCCTCGAGATGCGACTCCACATCGTGGCGTTCCTCGGGCTGAAACTCGCCGTCGAGGTACGGGTACAGCAATGGCTCGAGTTCCTGGCAGGTCATGGGCGCTCGATGGATCCAACCACGAACTAGCCCGCCTTCTTCCGTCGCCGGAACTCTTCCAGGTCCGCGGGCGCGGGCGCCGGAACCGGATCTCCGTCGTGACGGAAGACACCCTGACCCTGGGCGTATTCGCGCAGCGTCTTCTGCAGGAGCTTGCGACCGCGGAACAGCCGGCTCATCACCGTGCCCACGGGGCACTCGAGGATCTCCGCGATCTCCTTGTAGGAGAACTCCTGGAGGTCCGCGAGGATGACCACCAGCCGGAAGTC
>SECN01000355.1 GCA_004173515.1 Myxococcaceae bacterium
GGACGTCGCTGGGGGAGTGGGGCGGGAAGACGACGAGTCGGGAGCCGTTGAGCAGAGGGCCCCAGACTTCGAGGGTGGAGGCGTCGAAGGAGATGGGGGCGATGAGGAGGAAGGACTCGCCGGGGCCGAGGTGCGCGTAGTCGACACCGCGCACGGTGCGAAGGACGGCGCGGTGGGTGGTGCCGACAGGCTTGGGACGTCCGGTGGAGCCGGAGGTGAAGTCGATGTACGCGAGGTGCTCTGGATGAATACCGACGCGGAGCGGAGCCTCGGACTGAAGAGGAAGCGAGGGTGCGGCGTCCTCGATGAGCAGCACCGCGAGGCCTTCGGTGGGCAGTGAAGGCAACAGCTCGCGAGAGGTGAGCAGGAGCTGGGGCGGGACATCCTCCAGCATGAAGGCGAGACGCTGACGCGGATAGGCAGCGTCGAGCGGGAGGTAGGCGCCGCCAGCCTTGAGGATGGCGAGCAGTGAGACGACGAGTTCCAGGGAGCGCTCCAGACAGAGCGCCACGGGCGAGTCGGGGCCAACGCCGCGTTGCACCAGCACCCGAGCGAGCTGGTTGGAGAGCGCGTCGAGCTGGCGATACGTCAAACGCTGCTCACCGAACTCAACGGCGATGGCGTCCGGGAAGAGGGCGACCTGGGAGGCGAAGACCTCGGGGATGGAGGCGTCGCTGGGGTAGGGCCGAGCGGTGTCATTCCACTCCACGAGGACGCGGTGCTTCTCCTCGGCGGAGAGCATCGACACCTCGAACACCCGCTGTTCGGGGCGTGCGCGCAGGCTCTGCAAGGCGATGGCCCAGTGGCGCAGCAGTTGTTCGATGGTGCCCGCGTCGTAGCGCTCGGTGTCGAATGTGAGGTGCAGGCCCATCGTGGGGCCCAGCGTCACGGCCGCGTCGAGCGGGAAGTTGTTGTGCTCGAAGGTCTCGATGTCACGCACATCGAAGCGTGAGCCCCTTTCCCGCACGGCCCCGTCCACCGGGTAGTTCTCGAAGACGAGCAGGCTGTCGAACAGCGCGGCGCCTCGCGGCACTTCGCTCCAGCGTTGGATCTGGAGCAGCGGCGTGTGTTCGAACTGGGTCCTCTCCGTCTGCTGGGTCTGGAGTTGTTGGAGCCAGGGCAGCAGCGGTGCGTCGGGCGTCAGGCGCACCCGCACCGGGACGGAGTTGATGAACAAGCCGATCATCTGCTCGACGCCGGGCAGCTCGGGCGGACGGCCGGAGACGATGGTCCCGAAGAGCACGTCCTCCACTCCGGCATATCGGCCGAGCAGCAGGGCCCAGGTCCCCTGCACCAGCGTGTTCAACGTGAGCTGGTGCTGGCGCGCGAAGCCCTGGAGCGCCGCCGAGTCCTCCTGCGAGAGGAACAGCTTGCGACGATCCTTCTTCTTCGACGGACTGTCGGCGGGGACGGCCTTCGCCGCGGGCAGGGGCGTCGGCGTGGTGAAGCCCTGAAGCGCCTGGCGCCACCAGGTCTCCGCGCGCTCCTGTGGCTGCTTCTGGAGCCATTCGATGTAGTCACGGAACGGCGGCTGCCGCGTCGCGTGCTGCTGGCCCGCGAGCAGTTCGTCGTTGCGCGCGAACAGCGCGTTCAACATCAGGCCAATGCTCCAGCCGTCCATCAACAGGTGATGGTGACTCCAGACGAACTGGAGCACGTCGTCCGCCAGCCGCATCACCGCCAGCCGCATCAGCGGGGGCTTGCGCAAGTCGAAGCCCCGGGCCCGGTCCGCCGCGAGGTAGGTGGCGAGATGCTCCTGCTGCTCGGTGGAACTCAGGCCCCGCCAGTCGTGCTCCTCGTACGGAAGGAGCGCCTGCGTGGTGACGACCTGGAGGGGCTCGGTCAATCCCTCCCAATGGAAGCCCGTGCGCAGGATGGCGTACTGCTCCACCATCGAATCCCATGCGCGATGGAACGTGGCCAGGTCCACGGGCGAGTGGAACTTCCACGTGAGCTGTTCGAAGTAGAAGCCCGCGTCGGGGGTGAGCAGCGTGTGGAACAACATCCCCTGCTGCATCGGGGAGAGCGGGTAGATGTCCTCGATGGGCGTCGCGGGCGGGAGGACGCGGTCGAGCACCGCCTGCTCCGTGAGCCGGGCCAGCGGGAAGTCCACCGGCGTGTAGCGAAGCGCGTCGGAGGTGGTCCTCGCGGCGATGAGCGCTCGCAGTGACGCGACGAAGGCCGCGACGATGCGTTGGACCGTGGCCTCGGTGTGGAGTTCCTGGCTGTAGGCGAAAGACAGGCGGAGCTGGCCGTCAATGACGACCGCGCTCGCGTCAATGACATACGCGCGCTGCGCACCCGGGGCCCGGTCGGGCCCGGCGGATTCCCTCGCCAGCCCGAAGAGTCGGGAGCTGTTCGCCGCGGCGTCCAACTGCCCCAGGTAGTTGAAGGCCACCTGGGGACGGGGAAGCGCCGCCAGTCGTTCCACGACGTCCTTGCGTCCCAGGTGCCGCAGCAGGCCGTGGCCGAAGCCACTTCCTGGCATCGCCCGCAGCCCGTCGCGCACGGAACGGAGCGCATCGCCCGGACTGGCCTCGGCGGGCACCTCCAGGAGCACCGGCGTCACGGAGGTGAACCACCCCACCGTGCGCGACAGGTCCACGTCGTCGAAGAGGTCTTCCCGGCCGTGGCCCTCCAGCTCCACCAATAGACGGGGCTGGCCCGTCCAGGCGGTGAAGGCCTGCGCGAGCGCGGTCAACAGCACGTCGTTGATGCGCACCCGGTACGCGGACGGCACCTCCTGGAGCAGCAGCCGCGTCTCCGCCGCGTCCAGCGCCGCGGTCACGTTGTTCGCTGACGTCAGGGAGTTGGTTCCTCCCGTCAGGTCGAGCGGCAGGTCGCGCACCTGCTGACGCGACTCGGAGAGCCAGTAGGGCAGCTCCTCCTCCAGGGCTTGCGACTTCGCGTGCACCGCGAGCCGCTCCGCCCAGGACTTGAAGGACGTCGACTTGGCGGGAAGGGCGGGCTCCCGGCCCAGCGCCAGCGCGCGGTATGCGGTGTCCAGGTCCTCCAGCAGCGTGCGCCAGGACACCGTGTCCACGACGAGGTGGTGTGCGATGAGCAGCAGTCTTCCCGTGCGGCGCGGACCCCGGTGGAAGAGGACCGCTCGGAACAGGAGCCCGTCCGAGAGTTGGAAGCCCTCCTGGACGCGGGTGGCGTGGGCTTCCAGCGCGGCGCCGTGCTCGGCTTCAGGCAGTGCGGACAGGTCGAACTGGAGCACACCGGGCGCCTGCTCCAGGCCCGTGTTGTGCTGCTTCCAGACGCCGTCCTCCTGCACGAAGCGCATGCGCAGGGCGTCGTGGTGCCGCACGAGCTTGCGCAGGGCCCGCTCCAGCAGCGCGGCGTCGACGGGTTCCTTCGTCTCCAGCAGGAGCGATTGATTGAAGTGATGGGGCCGGGGCGGGGGCGCTTCGAAGAACGCGTGTTGGATGGGCGTCAGGGCCACGGGACCTGTGACCGTGCCCTGCTCGGCGTCCAGGGTCCGGGCTTCGGTGGCCTGCGGTGCCAGCTCCGCGACGGTCTGCCGCTGGAAGAGCTGCTTGGGCGTCAGGTGCAACCCCACCTGTCGGGCCCGGGAGATGACCTGAAGGCTGGAGATGGAGTCGCCTCCCAGCTCGAAGAAGTTGTCGTGGATGCCCACGCGCTTCAGGCCCAGCACCTGCTCCCAGATGGCGGCCAGCTTCCGCTCCACCGCGTCGCGGGGCGCGACGTAGGCCTGTTTCAACTCGGGGCGGGCATCGGGGGCCGGCAGCGCGGCGCGGTCGAGCTTTCCGCTGGAGGTGAGGGGCAGGGAGGACAGGGGGACGAAGACGGCGGGGACCAGGTGCTCCGGGAGCCTGTCCTTGAGGAAGGCGCGAAGGGCCTCGGGGGAAAGGGCCTGGGTGTCGTCGCCCGCGACATAGGCGACGAGGCGCTTGAGGCCCGGGGAGTCCTCTCGCACGAGGACGACGGACTCGCGCACGGCGGGGTGGAGCAGGAGGGCGGACTCGACTTCACCGGGCTCGATGCGGAAGCCGCGCAGCTTCACCTGGGAATCGGCGCGGCCGAGGAACTCCAGTTCGCCGTCGGAGCGGAAGCGGACGCGGTCCCCGGTGCGATAGATGCGCTCGCCGGGGGAGGAGGCGAAGGGGTTGGGGAGGAAGCGCTCGGCGGTGAGGGCAGGGCGGGAGAGGTAGCCGCGAGCGAGGCCGATGCCCGCGACGTACAGCTCGCCCGGTGCACCAATGGGGACGGGCTGGAGGCGCGAGTCGAGGACGAAGAGCTGGACGTTGGAGAAGGGCCGTCCCAGGGAGATGCGCTGGGCGTCGACGGGCCCGGAGATGGAAGCGCAGACGGTGACCTCGGTGGGGCCGTAGGCGTTGAGCAGGGTGCGACCCTGGCTCCATCGCTGGGCCACCGCGGGAGGAAGAGCTTCCCCCGCGGAGACGAGGCTTTCGAGATGCGGGAGTCCGGCCTCGGAGAGCTGGGCGAGGACGGAGGGCGTGAGGGTGGCGGCGGTGACGGCCTGGGTTTCGAGCAGCTGACGCAGGGGCTGCTCGGGCAGCAGTTCGTCGCGCGAGGCGAGCACGAGGCAAGCGCCGGCCAGCAGCGTGGAGAAGACCTCCCAGACTGAGGCATCGAATGACGGGGAGGCGAATTGCAGGACGCGGCTGTTCGCATGGAAATGCTGCGCGCGCGCGGCCGCGAGCGCGGTGTTGGCGAGGCCCTTGTGGAGGAGCAATGCACCCTTGGGCGTGCCGGTGGAGCCGGAGGTGTAGATGACGTAGGCGAGGTTGTCTTCGCCCACTTCGACGTCAGGCGCGGTGTCTGGCTTCTGGGCGATCGCTTCGGCGTCCGTCGTGAGACACAGGCGACGCAGCCCTTCCTTCGCGGGCGGCACCGTGTCCCCTCGCGTGATGACGAGGGGCACCGCCGCGTCCTCCAGGAGGAAGGTGAGGCGCGCGGGGGGATGGGCCGGCTCCATCGGCAGGAACGCGCCCCCCGCCTTGAGGACGGCGAGCATCGCGATGGGCACGTCGAGCGACCGCTCCAGGAAGATGCCGACGCGGGTCTCCGCCCGGACCCCGAGGGCCCGCAGGTGGTGCGCGAGGCGGTTGGCCCGGGTGTCCAGCTCCCGGTAGGTGAGGTGCTGAGCTCCGAAGGTCGCGGCCGGTGCTTCCGGCGTGCGCTCCACCTGCGCCTCGAAGAGCCGGTGGACGTTGGGCGCGTGATGCAATGGCTCCCGGGTGTCATTCCAGGCGACGAGCACCTGGTGCCGCTCTTCGCTGGAGAGCAGCGCTGCCTCCCCAACGGCCCGCGTGGGGTTCGCCACCAGCTCCGCGAGGAGCGACTCCAGGTGCTCCATCATCCTCGCGATGGTGGTCCGGTCGAACAGGTCGGTGCTGTAGTCCAGGGTCCCCGCGAAGCCCTCCGGTCCGTCCGTGAAGGAGAGGCTGAGGTCGAACTTCGACGCGGTGGTCTCCACCTCCACGCCTCGCAGGGTGAGGCCCGGCTGGCTCACCTGCGGCATGGGCGCGTTCTGGAGCGTGAACAGCACCTGGAAGAGGGGAGACCGGCTCAGGTCCCGCTCCGTCTGGAGCGTGTCCGCCAGCTTCTCGAACGGCAGGTCCTGGTGGGCGTAGGCCTTCACCGTCGTGGCCTTCACCTGCGCGATCAACTCCTGGAAGGACGTGGCGCTCTCCGGTCGCACGCGCAGGACCAGGGTGTTGACGAAGAAGCCGATCAGCCCCTCCAGTTCGGAGCGGTTGCGTCCGGCGATGGGCGTGCCGATGCAGAAGTCGTCCTGCCCCGAATACCGCTGGAGCAGCGCCGCGAAGCCCGCGAGCAACACCATGAACGGCGTGGCCCCCGTGGTCTTGCCGAGCGCCTTGAGGGACTCGGAGACATCAAGCGGGAGCCGCACCGGGTGACTCGCGCCCCGGTGGGACTGGATGGGCGGGCGGGGCCTGTCGGTGGGCAGCTCGAGGATGCGCGGCACGCCTTCGAGCTGCGCCTTCCAGTGCGCGAGCTGGGTTTCCAGCACCTCCCCCTTGAGCCAGTCCCGCTGCCAGCGGGCGAAGTCCGCGTACTGGAGCGTCGGTTCGGGAAGCGGGGAGGGCAGGCCCCGGGAGAAGGCCGCGTAGAGCAGCGTCAGCTCACGGATGAGGACGCCCATGGACCAGCCGTCGGAGACGCTGTGATGCATCGACAGGACGAGCAGGTGCTCGGTGTCGCTCAGCTTCGCGAGGGTGGCGCGCAGCAGCGGGCCGGTGGAGAGGTCGAAGGGCTTGCGCAGCTCCGTGATGGCGAGCTGGCGGGCCTCGTGCTCCCGTTCTCCGGAGGGCACCCCGGTCAGGTCCACCTGCTCCAGGACCTGCGATGAGGCCCCGGCGATGATCTGGACGCCCGCGCCATCCGCTCCGGGCTCGAAGGTCGTGCGCAGCGATTCGTGGCGTCGCGCCAGCTCCGCGAAGCCGCGCTCCATCGCGGCCACATCGAGCGTGCCCTCCAGCCGCACCGCGGCCGGGAGGTTGTATGTCGTGGCGCCGGGATCCATCTGATCCAGGAACCACAGCCGCTGCTGGGCGAAGGACAGGGGTTCGGAAGCAGCCCCCTTCGGGCGTGGGGGGATGGCCTGCTGCCGGGTGTGCGCGTTCTTCTCGCGCAGCTTCCGCATCAGTTCATCCTGCTTCTCGGGGGACAGTGCCGCGAGTCGGTCGCGTGCCTTGCTCATGTGTTGCTTCCTCGTCGACTCAAGTGGCGTCGCCGTCCAGATCAAGGTCGGCCATCAGTTGTTCCAGCTCCGCGTCATCCACCTGCGCGGCCTGCGCTTCCATCAACAACACGGCGAGCGAGGCGATGGTGGGCTTTTCGAAGAGCCGGCCCAGGTCCACGTCCGTGTCGAAGGAGACGCGGACCCGGGAGATGAGCTGGGTGGCGAGCAGCGAGTGCCCCCCCAGCTCGAAGAAGTTGTCATGGATGCCGATGCGCTCGACCCCCAGCAGCTCCGTCCATATTGCCGCCAGTGATTGTTCCAGCTCGTTGCGCGGTGGCGTGAACTCCGGCCCGGAGTCCGGACGGACGCCTTCCGGAAGGGGCAGCGCGGCGCGGTCGAGCTTTCCGCTGGAGGTGAGGGGCAGGGAGGACAGGGGGACGAAGACGGCGGGGACCAGGTGCTCCGGGAGCCTGTCCTTGAGGAAGGCGCGAAGGGCTTCTGGAGAGAGGGCCTGGGTGTCGTCGCCCGCGACGTAGGCGACGAGGCGCTTGAGGCCCGGGGAGTCCTCTCGCACGAGGACGACGGTCTCACGCACGGCGGGGTGGAGCAGGAGGGCGGACTCGACTTCGCCAGGCTCGATGCGGAAGCCGCGCAGCTTCACCTGGGCGTCGGCGCGGCCGAGGAACTCCAGCTCGCCGTCGGAGCGGAAGCGGACGCGGTCCCCGGTGCGGTAG
>SECN01000814.1 GCA_004173515.1 Myxococcaceae bacterium
GCCACGCCGCCAATCTGCGCGAGCGCGGGCTTGATGCGGTCATCCAGCAGCTTGCGCAGCGCCTGGGACTTCATGTCCGCGGAGACGGCGTAGGTGAGGATGGGCGTGGCGGACAGGTCGATGCGGCTGACGATGGGGGCATCCGCGTCGGTGGGCAGCTTGTTGACCGCCTGGCCCACCTTGTCGCGCACGTCCTGCACGGCGGTGTCCAGGCTGGTGCCCAGCGTGAAGGACACGACGACGGTGCCCAGGTTCTCACGGCTGTAGGAGTGGATCTTGTCCACGCCGCTGATGCCGGCGACCGCGTCCTCCAGGGGCTTGATGACCTGGGTCTCGATTTCGCCCGGGCCCGCGCCCTTGTAGATGGTGTTGACCACCACGACGGGGAAGCTGACGTCCGGGTAGAGGTCGGTGCCCAGGCGCTTGAGGCCCATCAGCCCCAGCACCACGAGCAGCAGGGACAGCATGGCCGTGAACACCGGCCGACGGATGGAAACGTCACTGAGAATCATGGAGGACTCACGTCGCCGCGCGGGAGGGCCGCGGCGCAAAGGGGCGCGAAGCGGCTACTTCACGGAGACGCGCGTGCCGGGCGACATGGCGGGCGTCGGGTAGTCCACCACCTGCTGGAGGACGGAGGCGGCCAGCACCACCACCTCGCGGTCGCGGCGCTCCAGCACCTGCACGTCCACGCGCCGCAGCGCGCCGTCGTCGACGACGAGGACATGGTCCCCGTTGGAGGAGGACACCGCCGTGGTGGGGAGCACCTGGGCTTCGCGCAGCTCGCCCAGCTTGAGCATCGCGCGCGCCAGCGTGTGCGCCACGAAGCGGCCGTCCGCGTTGGGCACGGCGATCTCCACCGGCACGCGGCGCGTGGTGGCGTCCGCGGACGGCAGGATGGTGCGCACCACCGCGTCGTCGGTGGACGCGCCGCCGCCCAGCGACACCACGCGCACCTTCGCGCCGGGCTTGAGCAGCGCGCGCGAGGACTCCGGCACCGTGGTGCGGAAGACGAGCGTGTCCAACTGCTCCAGCGTGAAGAGCGCCGTGCCCGGGCCCACCGTGGCGCCCGTCTGGTCCGGGGACTCGATGAGGGTGCCCGCGAAGGGCGCCTTCAGGTCATGCCGGCGGCGCGCCGCGCGGGCCTGCGCCAGTTGCGCCTTCGCGGCCAGCACCTGCGCCTGGGCCTGCGCGGCGGTGGAGGCGGCGCCGCGGTGTTGCTGCTCGCTGATGCCGCCGCCCGCGCTCAGCTTCTCGCTGCGCTCGGCCGCGTCCTTCGCCATGGAGGCACCGGCCTCCGCGGCGGCGACGGCGGCCTCCGCGCCGGCCACCTGCGCGTCGACGATTTCAGGGTTGAGCTGGGCGAGCACGTCACCCTTCTTCACGGCCTGCCCCTTCTGGGCGCGCACCGACTCCAGCCGGCCCCCCACCTCGAAGCCCACCTGGAGGCCCTGCGCGGGGAACAGCGTGCCCGTCACCTCCTCGGACGCGGAGGCCTGCTCGCCCCGGGGCGTGACGACCTTCACGGCGGTGGGGGCCTTGGCGGGGGCGGCCTTGTCGGAGGC
>SECN01000356.1 GCA_004173515.1 Myxococcaceae bacterium
GCTCCTCCACCTGCGCAACAAGCCCCCTCCGCTCCATCCCCATCCTCCTCCTTGCTCAAGCCGCGGCCATCCAAGCAGAGGTGTCTGACATGGACTGGAGCCCCCTCCGTCTTCATCTCCCTGGCGGTCCGGCGCGGCCCTCGGCGTCAGGTGGTGCAAACCGGTCCGACAGTCGGACCAGTTCGCCGTGAAGTGGCCCGGCGGGCGCCTCTGCCCCTGGAGCCATCTTGACGTTCGCACCAGCACGACATCGCGGCCTGCGGATCCAGGTGGCGCAAACCTGTCCGACTGTCGGACAGGTTCGGCGTGATGCGGGCCCGGTGGACGCCTCTGCCCGTGAACCCGCCTTGGCGCCCAGTGCGATGCCGCAGCCTCCGGCGGCGCTCCGCGAGGAGTGCCTCCTCTCGAAGTACTTCGGGCATGGACTGGAGGAACCACCGTTCCCGTCACCCTGACGGTCCGGTGGGGTCCGCAGCCTCCTGCGCTCAAACCTGTCCGACAGTCGGACAGGCTCGGCGCTAAATGGGCCCGGCGGACGCTTCTGCCCATGAAACCGCTTCGGCATCCGCTCCAAGCGCGACATCGCGGCCCACGGTGGCGCTCCGCGAGGCGCGCGGCTTCGCGGAACACTTCGGGCATGGACTGCAGGGCCTACTGCTCTCGTCGCCCTGACGATCCGGTACGGCCCGAGCTTCAGGTAGCGCAAAGCTGTCCGACTGTCGGACAGCTTCGGCGTGAAGCGGCCCAGCGGAGCCCTCTGCGCGTATCCCCGTCTTGGCTTCCGCTCCTACGACGTCGCGGCCACGGCCGCGCTCCGCATGGCGCGCGTCCTCGTGGAGCCTTTCAGGCATGGACTGCAGGGACCACCGTCCTCGTCGCCTTGGCGGCCCGATGCAACTCGTGGCGTCAGGTGGCGCAAACCTGTCCGACTGCTGGACAGGTTCGGCATGAAGCGGCCCGGTGGACGCCTCTGCCCGTGAACCTGCCGTGACGTCCGTCCAGCGCGACGTCGTGACCCACGGCGGCGCTCCGCGAGGTGCGCGTCCTCGCCGGAGACCTTCGAGTCGCGGGATTGGGCAGCCACCCTCTGGCGGCCCGCTCAGTCGAGCACGTGCCTCACGGCCCGGCCAGCACCAGCAGACACGGCAGACCACCGTTCTTCACTTCCACCGTTCGCGCGCCATTCAGCCCCAGCGCGGCCAGCAGCTTCGGCTCGTCGGGGATGATGATGGCCTTGCGCCAGCTTCGGAACGCGCCATTCAACGTGGCCCCCAGCGCACGGTAGAGGTCCGGCAGGTCCTGGTCCTCGCCCACCCGCTTGCCGTAGGGCGGGTTCGCCACCACCAACCCGGGCCCCTCCGACGGCGCCTTCAACGTGCGCAGGTCGTGCCGCTCCAGCGTCAGCGTCACCCCCGCGCGCTTCGCGTTGCGCCGCGCCGTGCCCAGCGCGCCCGCGTTGAGGTCATAGCCCCGGATCGCCACGCGCGGCTCGTTCAGCACGGCCGCTTCCGCCTCCGCGCGACGGCGCGCCCACGCCTCCTTGTCGAAGGAAGGGAACGACTGGAACGCGAACGTGCGCAGCAGCCCCGGAGCCTTGCGCTGGGACATCCACGCGCCCTCCACCAGGAACGTGCCCGAGCCGCACATCGGATCCACCAGCGGCATGCTTCCCGTGTAGCCCGCGAGCCCCAGCAGGCCCGCGGCCAGCGTCTCGCGCAGGGGCGCGCGCCCCACCTCCTGCCGGTAGCCGCGCTGGTGCAGCGGTTCCCCGGAGGTGTCAGCGCTCACCGTCCAGCGGTCCCCTTCTCCTCGCACCAGCAACGTGAGGCCCGGAGCGCCGCCTTCCTCGTCCAGGTGCGGGCCCGCGCGCGCGACCTCCTTCAGGCCCCAGGCCACCGCCGCGGATTCGTACACCACGCTCGGCCCTGGCGCCGCGGAGCGGTGCAGGGTCACCGACATGCGGGGCGGCGTCTTGCCGTCCCAGAGGTCCTTCATGGGCAGCGCCGCCAGCTCACGCACCAGCCCGTCCGCCGTGGGCGCCTTGAACGTGCCCAGGCGCAGCAGCACGCGGCTCGCGGTGCGCAGGTGCAGGTTCGCCGTCTGGTACAGGCCCGGCGGGCCCACGAACTCCGCGCCGCCTTCCACGCGGCGGGGACCCAGGCCGCACTCGCGGGCTTCCGCCTCCAGCGCGGGCTCCAGCCCCGGCAGCGTGGACACGTAGATGACTTCTTCGCCGGTCCTGGTGCGCGCGTCCGTCACGGGGAACGCTTCCGCGACACGGTGTCGCTCAGCGCGGCGGCGGCCTGCACCAACGCGCGTTCCATCTGATTCAGGTCATACGGCTTGGGCAACAGCACCGCGCGCTCCAGTTCGGGTCCGGATTCCGAGGTCACCGCGCGCGAATCGCCGGAGGCGATGACGACGCGCAGCGACGGGTTCTGCCGCACGGCCTCACGCGCCAGTGCCACGCCGGACATCCCCGGCAGCGTCACATCCGTGAAGAGCACGTCGATGGGGTCCTTCCCCAACACCGTGCGCGCGGCCTCCGCGCTCGCCACCGCTTGCACGCCGTGTCCCATGTCCGTGAGCAATTCGCACGCGGATTCGCGGATGTCCGCGTCGTCCTCCACCAGCAGGATGCGCAGCGGCCCCTTCAATTCGCCGTCCGAACCGCGCGGCGCGACGGGCGTGGGCGTGGGTATCTTCCCCTTCGCCGTCAGCCGCTGCTCGCGGTTGCGCAGCATCGCGCGGATCTTCCGCGCCAGGTCCTCGCGCCGGTACGGCTTGCTCAGCAGGCTCACGCCGGGATCCAACCGGCCGCCATGCACGATGGCGTTCTCCGTGTAGCCCGACGTGAAGAGCACCTCCAGCTCCGGCAGGAGCGCCTTGGCCTGCCGCGCCAGCTCCGGGCTGCGCACCGGCCCCGGCATCACCACGTCCGTGAAGAGCAGGTCCACCGGCAGGCCGCTCTGGATGACCGCGAGCGCGCTCTGCCCGTCGGACGCCTTGAGCACCCGGTAGCCCAGCTCCGTGAGCACCTCCACCACCGTGCCGCGCACCGCCGGATCATCCTCCACCACCAGGATGGTCTCCGTGCCGCCCTCCACCTGTCCCGAGTGCGCCTCCGTCGGCTGCACCGCCACCTGGAAGCTGCGCGGCAGGTAGATCTTCAGCGACGTGCCGTGCCCCACCTCGCTGTAGATCTTCACGTGGCCGCCGGACTGCTTCACGAAGCCGTACACCATGCTCAGCCCCAGGCCCGTGCCGCGCGCTCGAACGCCCGCTCCATCACCTCCTGCGTCATGCCCGCCCCCGTGTCGGAGATGGCCAGCATCACGTACTGCCCCGCGGTGACCTCCGGGTGCAAGAGCGCGTAGTGGTCATCCAGCATCGCGTTGCCCGCCTCGATGGTGAGCTTGCCCCGCCCGTCCATCGCGTCGCGCGCGTTGATGGCCAGGTTGAGGATGACGTTCTCCAACTGGTTGCGGTCCACCGCGGTGTTCCACAGCCCGCCCGCGATGACCGTCTCCACCTCCACGTCCTCGCCCAGCGCGCGGCGCAAGAGGTCGTCCATGTCCCGCACCAGCCGGCCCAGGTTGAGCGACGTGGGCTCCAGCGGCTGCCGCCGGGCGAAGGCCAGCAACTGCGAGGCCAGCCGCGCCCCACGCTCCACCGCGCCCAACGCCGTCTCCAGCCGCCGCTGCGCCTTCGCGTCCCCCGCCGTGTCGCGCTGGAGCAACTGGAGGTTGCCGCTCACCACCTGGAGCAGGTTGTTGAAGTCGTGCGCCACGCCGCCCGTCAGCTTGCCCACCGCCTCCATCTTCTGCGCCTGGCGCAGCGCGGCCTCCGTCTGGCGGCGCTCCGCCTCGCTCTGCTCCAGTTCGCGCGTGCGCTCGCGCACCAGTTCCTCCAGGTGGTCGCGGTGGCGCTCCAGTTCCTGCTCCGCGCGCCGCTGCGCGGTGATGTCGTTGCCCTGGACGAAGATGCCGGAGATGCGCCCGTCCTCCTCCACGATGGGCTGGTACACCAGGTCCACGAACGCCTCCTGCATCGCGCCGCCGGGCACGCGCTGCAACATCACGCGCATGCCGTGGCCGACGAAGGGCTCGCCGGACGTGAACACCTTGTCCAGCAGTTCGAAGTAGCCCTGCCCCGCCACTTCCGGCAGCGCCTCCCGGATGGGCTTGTTCAGCAGGTCCCGGTGGCCCACGAGCTGGAGATACGCGCGGTTGGTCAGCTCGAACACATGCTCGGGGCCCTTCAGGGAGCACATGAAACCCGGGGCGGCTTCGAACAGCCGCCGCAGATGCCTGCGCTCGCCATCCAGCGAAAGGTTGGCCTCCTGCACCGCCATGGCGCGCAGGAACACCCCTCCCTCCAACTGCGTGCCCGGTGACGACGAGAAGACGCCGCCCACCTCACGCACCGCCTGCTTGAGCTGCTGCAGCTCCGTCACGTCCACCGTGTGCTGGAGGATGAAGGCCACCTCGCCCGCCTCATCCAGCAGGGGCGTGTGCGTGGCGCTCCAGAAGCGGTCCTCCACCACGACGCCCGCGTCCGTCCACCGGGGGACGCGGTAGGGGATGAGCGCCAGGGTGTCCAGCACCCGGTCGCTCAGCACCCGGAAGAACGAGTCGCGCAGCATCCGCAGGCTGGTGTTGGCCGGGTCGTCCGGGTCATTGGGGAACGCCTCGAAGACGTTGCGCCCGACCAGGTCCTCCAGCCGGCTGGCCGTCACCCGCAGGTACGCCGCGTTCGCCGTCACGTACCGCAGGTCGCGGTCCAGCAACATGTACGGGTTGGGGGACAGCTCGAAGAGCTTCTGGAAGTCGAAGGGTGCCTGCATCCAATCGCCGGGAGGACCTGGGTCTCCCGTCCTTTCCTGGGGCCGCGGGACGCGGAAAGGGCGTTCGACCCCAGTGTACGGACAACACTCCCAGCGCACCGTCCAAAAGGCCGGCCCCGCCGGGCGTCCCATGCGCAAGCCCCCCAGCCGGGCTTCCGACTGAGCACCATCCAACACCTCCCCTTCCCCCAGGTCCGCCACTCTTTCCCCGTCCGTCCTGACTGTAAGATTGGGCGGGTATTTCCGACCTCATGATTATCATGGTATGAGATAATTACCGCCCAGGCGGTGTAGTCCCACATGGACCGGGGTGCGCGGCAGGGGGTCGCCTTGGGTTTGGAGGGGAAGGTCCCTCCTGCCTCCCGCCAGAGCGCGTGCGCCCGGCAGGAGGTGTGTCCCCAATGCTTGCCGTTCCGGAAACGTTGTCGCTGGATGACTCGGAAGCGGTCACCTCTCGCGTGTTCGAGCGCCGGTCGCTGACCGCCGCCGTGAGAGAGCTGTCGGTGGTGGCGAACGCCCGTGGAATGTGGGCGGTGACGCGCCAATGGCTCATCATCGCGCTGTCGGTGGCGTTCGTGGTGCAGGTGGACCGGTGGTGGGCGTGGCTGGTGGCCGCGGTGTTCATCTCCTCGCGTCAGCACGCGCTCTTGAGCCTGGTGCACGAGGCGTCCCACCACCACCTGCTGACAAACCGGTTCGCGAACGACTTCCTGGCGGACGTGCTGTGTGCGTTCCCCATGAACATCACCACGGCGGGCTATCGCAAGGAGCACGCCGAGCACCACCGGTACGTCAACACACCGAAGGATCCCTACTGGCGCACCGCGCAGCGTGACGCCGCGTGGATCTTCCCGCGAACACGCTGGGGCGCCGCGCGCGTGCTCCTGGGAGACATGATCGGCGTCTTCACCCTCTCCCACCTGAAGATCATGATCCCCTGGTCCTTCACGGGCCGGATGATGGGCAAGGGCGGACCGCCGCCCTCGGGCGCGGAGAAGGTGCGCTACACGCTGTGGATGCTGGGGCTGGTGGCGTTCCTCACCCTCACGGGCGGATGGCTGCACTACCTGCTCTTGTGGTCGATTCCGTCGCTCACGCTGATGATGGTGGCCTTCCGCATCCGCGCGGTGGTGGAGCACCCCTTCACGCCGGCGACGCCGGATGAAACGCACGAGACGCGGGACGTGGAGTCACCCACGTGGTTCGAGCGCTTCTTCATCGCGCCCTTCAACGCGAGCTACCACCTGTCCCATCACCTCTTCCCGTCGGTGCCCTACTACCACCTGCCCGCGCTGCACGAGCAGCTCAAGCGGACCGGCCTCTACCGCCCCGGGGAGAACCACTTCCGCACGTACCTCATGGGGGAACAGAGCGCGTGGACGTTCATGGCGTCGGGCGGGAAGAAGTGAGATGCAGCGCTGATGCAGGATTGAATTCCCACGTGTAGCGGCGTGGATGCCTTTCCCCTGGAGGCGCGCATGTGGCGCCTCCAGGTGCGGGAAGGGCCCGCCCCTTCGAACCGTCACCAGGCGCGTTTCATTCGTGAACCGGTCGCCCGCGAGTCCGTTCGCGCACCGGCCTGGCGTCCGTGCGACGTACCCAAAACCCCCACCCCATGGCTTGAACGCCGACCGGCGATCGCGGTGTTTCTAGGCCCTCGATCGCCAGGTCCCCTTCGTACGTCCGCCACTTCCGGCGCGACGCCCAAGGCGGCCGGGGGAATTTCCTGTCACGCACCGCGGACAGGAAGTGCCGCTCCCCCGACCCCGCCCGCTTCACCTGGCGAGGCAGGAGCAGACTTGAGAAGGCAGCTCATGGGGTTCCTCGTGGCGTTGGGCGCGGTGCACGCAGGCTGTGGCGGCGCGCCGGACTTCACCTCCACCGCGGGCGATGACGGCTCGCGGATGGCCTCCGAGGACGCGCTCGCGAGCGCTACCACCCTGTATGACGACGCGCTGGGTTCAGGCTGGCAGGACTGGTCCTGGGCGACACACAGCCTCACGGCGACGAAGCCCGTGTTCGCCGGCACCCGCTCCATCTCCGCCACGTTCGGTCCGTACACGGGCGTGTACCTGAACCACGCGGGCGTCCCCACCACGGGCTTCGGCTTCGTGGAGTTGCAGGTGAACCCGGGCGCGACGAACAACCCGGCGCTCGCGGTCTACGCGACGGTGGGCACGTCCCAGAAGACGCCCGTGCCGCTCAACCCGTCCTGCGCGGGCGGCAGCATCAAGGCCAACGCGTGGACGCAGTGCCGCGTGCCGCTGTCCACCCTGGGCGCGGCGAGCGGCAACCTCACCGGCTTCGTGATGATGGAGAACGCGGGCAGGAGCCTGCCCACGGTGTACTTCGACGACGTGCGGCTCGCGGCGAGCACGACCGCGCCGTCCGCGCCCACGGGCCTGAAGGCCACGGGCTCCAGCACCGACGTCGCGCTCACGTGGGGCACGGTGACGGGCGCCACGGGCTACAACGTCCACCGCGCGGCTTCGCAGACGGGCACGTACACGAAGCTCACCGCGTCCCCCATCACGTCCGCGTCGTACAAGGACACCAGCGCGGTGGGCGGCACGACGTACTGGTACGCCGTCACGGCGCTGAACGCCGCCGGCGAGAGCGCCCGTTCCGCCGCGGTGTCGGGCACGCGCACCGCGCCCACCGGCGTGAGCGTCACCGTCACCCCCACGAGCGTCGCGCTGGGGCTTGGCGGCGTGCAGACCTTCACCGCGAAGGTGACGGGGGCCACCAACACGGCCGTCACCTGGTCCGTGCTGGAAGGCACCTCCGGCGGCGGCATCACCTCCAGCGGCACGTACACCGCGCCCCGGACGGCGGGCGGCTACCACGTCGTCGCCACGAGCAGCGCGGACCCGACGAAGAAGGCCACCGCGGACATCACCGTCACCGGCCCCGTGGGCACCGGCAACAAGTGGGTGTCCGGCTACTACACGGGCTGGAACGCGGATGACTACCCGCCGGAGAAGGTGGACTTCAGCGCGCTCACGCACATCATCGTCGGACGCGTGACGCCGAACGCGAACGCTGGGTGGGCGCGGCCACCCCGGCGAACCGGGAGAAGTTCGTCACCAACCTGCTCAAGGTGATGGACGACCACGGCTACGACGGGCTCGACATCGACTGGGAGCCGGTGGAGGAGGCGGACAAGCCGAACCTGCTCGCGCTCGTGCAGCGGCTGCGTCAGGTGCGCCCCAACATGCTGATGACCTTCCCCATCGGCTGGGTGAACAACAACTTCAGCGCCGACGCGGAGCTCAAGTGGTACCCGCAGCTGGCGACGTACATGGACCAGGTCAACATCATGTCCTACGAGATGATCGGCGTCTGGGACGGGTGGGATTCGTGGTTCACGTCCGCGCTCAAGGGCGAGTCCGGCACCCATCCGACGTCCGTGGAGTCCAGCCTCAAGGCCTGGGTGAACGCGGGCATCCCCAAGGAGAAGCTGGGCATGGGCATCCCGTTCTACGGGCTCGCCTGGCGCAACATCTCCGGTCCGCGCCAGGCGTTCACCAACTGGTCCGACTACGTGGGCGGGGACAACGACTTCACGTACAAGAAGATCCTCGCGCTCGCCAAGACGGGCACCCTCAAGTGGGACGCGACGGCGCAGGCCAACTACGTCACCTTCACCACGCCCGTGGAGGACGGCACCGTGCGCTGGATTACGTACGACGGTCCGGAGGCCATCCAGGCCAAGGGCCAGTACGCGAAGGCCAACGGCTACGGCGGCACCATCATCTGGACGATCAACCAGGGCTGCACCGACCCCGCGACGGGCGCCAACCCCCTCCTCACCGAGGTGAAGAAGGCGTTCCTCCAGTAGCCGTCACCTGAAGGGATGAAACATGCGGCCGCGTGGGCACCTGTCGCCCGCGCGGCCGTCTTCGTTCCTGGCGCTGCCTCAAGCGGGCGGTGGCGCGGAGACGGACGGGGCGGGCGCCTCCACCGGCTCCGCGTTCGCGGCGTAGACGCCCTGGTACTCCGGCGGCAGCAGCGCGGCCACCCGGCGCATCATCGCGTCCACCAGCGCCTGGCGCGCATCCTTCGCGCCGGCGACCTCCGGCTCCAGGTCCTCCATGCGGAAGGCGGGGCCGAACGTCACGGTGACCCGGGCATGGAAGAGCCGCTCGCCGCCCATGTCGGAGTCGTTGATGGGCATGAGCTTCTCGGTGCCCGTCAGCGCCACCGGCACGATGGGCACCCCGGCGCGCTTGGCGATGAGGCCCACGCCCTTCTTCGCCTGGAGCAGGCCCCCGGAGCGGCTGCGGCCCCCTTCCGGGAAGATAAGCACCGACTGGCCGCCCTTGAGCAGCTCCACGCAGCGGCGCAGCGCTTCGATGTCCGGCGAGTTCGGCGTGATGTCGATGGTGTCCATCGTCTCCGCCGCCAGCCGCGTCATCACCGTGCCGTGCAGCTTCACGCCGGCCAGGAAGACGACCTGTCGGGGACGCAAGGCGCGGTAGAGCGTGAAGCCGTCCGCGTTGGACAGGTGGTTGGCGATGAAGAGGCAGGCGCCCGGCGGCACATCCTTCAAGCCGTACACCTTCGCGTGGGACAGCCGGCCCCACACCGCGTGCATCAGCCCGCGCACGACCTGACGGCGGGGCGCGCGCGGCAAGAGCGACATCAGGAAGAAGAGAACTCTCAGCACGCGCCGGCCTGCTTCCTTTCCGGATTCCCCCCACGCAACGCGGGGCGGAACGGATCCACGTCCATCCGAAGATGTAGTCCTGCCCGCCAGGGCCGGTCAGCGCCCGTCCTGGAGCCCACCCCTGCCCGCCTGCCCATCCGTCAGCCAGACAACGCGGACCCCTCCCCCTTGTTCCAGTCCGGGAGCGGAAACGCCAGGGCCGCGTGCCATCCGCCCGCACGCGAGGCCACACCCCGCGTGTTATGGGAGACTCCATGAGCGTCGAAGCCACGCCCTCCCGCGCCAGGAAGCCCGTCGAGTACGAGGCCACCGTCACCGCCGTGCGCATGGAGACGCACGACACGGCGACCCTGCTGCTCGACCTGGGCGCGGGGCCGCTCGACTACAAGGCGGGCCAGTTCCTCAACATCGACCCGCACCAGTTCCCGGCCATCGCCCACCAGTGCGCGTACCTCCAGGAGCAGAAGGGGCGCAAGGAGCCGGCGCGCTCGTACTCGCTCGCCTCCGCGCCGCATGAGCCCCACGTGGCCATCACGGTGAAGGACGAGGAGTTCATCTCCGGCGTCACCCGCTACCCGCCCCTGCTGTCGCCGCTGCTCGTGCACGGCCGCCTCACCGGCGCGCGCATCAAGGTCACGGGCTTCATGGGCCCGTACGTCCTGCCGGACGACGTGACGGAGCAGACGGACCACGTGCTGCACCTGGTCGCGGGCTCCGGCGCGGTGCCCAACTTCGCCATGGTGAAGGACGCGCTGCACCGGGGGCTGAAGCTGCGCCACACCTTCCTCGCGTCCAACAAGACCTGGGGCGACATCCTCTACCGCGAGGAGCTGGCCGTCCTGGAGCGCGCCGCGCCCGACCGCGTCCGCGTGGTGCACACCCTCACCCGCGAGACGGACGAGTCGAAGTACGGCCCCCAGGTGCGCAAGGGCCGCGTCAACGAGGCGCTGCTGCACGAGCTGCTGCCGGACCGAGACACCTGCCTCGTCTACGTGTGCGGCCCCGCCATCACCCCGTGGGATCGACGCAAGGCGTTGGAGACCCGCACCCCCGCGACGCCGCGCTTCATGGAGGCCGTCCTGGGCCACCTCCACGCGCTGGACATCCCCGACAAGCGCATCAAGCGCGAAGCCTACGGGTGACACTCCGCGCCCGCCGCGTTCCGGAAATATCCGCATAGCCAATATCCCGGGAATATCTCCGGGCGACGGCGTCCTGGTGGTGAGCCGGCTCGGCAGGAGCGCGGCCCCCCAGGAGCCCCCCCATGAAGAAGTCGAAGGCCCAGCCCCTGAAGCTGGCGCTGGTCGTGATGACGTGTACCGCCGCGACGAACGCGGCCGCGGTGAACGTGGACCGTGGCCACCCCCAGGGTGGGCCAGCGTCGCTGGCCCCCACGACGCTCAAGCCGCGAGGCTCGCACGCGTCGCTGAAGCGCACCGTGCGCGCGCAGGACTTCCAGGCCGCGTTTCGCAACCGCATCGAGGTGAAGTTCCGCGAGGGCAGCGGCGTGCGCTCGCGCGGCGGTGAGCTGGCGCTGGAGCCCACCCAGGCGCGCGGCGCGGCGGCCCTCGCGGAGTTGGACAAGGTGCGCGCCACGCTGCGCGGCGCCCGTCGCTACGCGGCGATGAAGATGCACCCCTTCACGGAGGACACCGCCGCTGCGCTCAAGGCCCAGGGCGAGCGCTCAGGCACGGAGCTGCCGGATCCGAACCTCTGGTACTACCTCTACGTGGACGCGGGTTCGGACCAGGAGGTCGCGGACGTCGTCAACGCGCTCAACGCGCTGGACGTGGTGGAGCTGGCCTATCCGTCGCCCCTGCCCGTGAGGTCCGCGGACATGGACTCGCGCGGCGGTGAGGAATTCGAGGCGTACTGGCGCGAGCACGCGCGCATGGACTGGCCCACGCCGGAGCACCTGCGGTCGTGGGAGCGCGGCGAAAGCAGCAGGACGCTGCTGAACGAAGCGCCGCCTCCTCCGACGGCGGTGGCCGCGCCCACGCCCGCGCTCGGCCCGTCCGGCATGCTGGCCGTCAGCTACGTGGCCGACCAGGACTACGGCGAGGCCGCGCCCATCGGCATCAACACGGACTGGCTGCGGAGCAACTTCTACAACGCCTACGGCAACGGCTGGGGCTACACCGACGCCGAGTACGCGTGGAACTACTGGCACCAGGACCTCACCCAGTTGACGGGCGCGGTGCTCGTCAACGGCCAGCCCCACGCCAGCGCGGCGGTGCTCGGCAACCGCAATCACGGCACGTCCGTGATTGGCGTGCTCAGCAGTGACACCAACGCCTTCGGCACCACGGGCCTGGTGAACGGCGCCCAGGTGCGCCTGTCCACCGAGTGGCCCACCACCGGCTACAACCGCGCCTCCGCCATCTACGCGGCGTCCAACCAGTTCTGGGCGGGCGCCGTCATCCTGCTGGAGATGCAGGGGGCCGCCACCTTCGACTGCAACGGCGACGGCGCCATCAACGCGGACTATGTCCCCGCCGAGGTCGTCCCGGCCGTGCGCGACGCCGTCAAGGTCGCCACCGCCAATGGCCGCATCGTCGTGGCGGCGGGCGGCAACGGCAACTGCAACCTGGACCTCGCGGGCTTCGGCGGCTACTTCAGCGCCACCGACGCGACGAAGGACTCGGGCGCCATCATCGTGGGCGCGGGCGAGAAGCTTACGCGCAACAAGGCGTCCTTCTCCACCTACGGCAGCCGCGTGGACACGCAGTCCGAAGGCGACTTCAAGATCGTCACCACCGGCTACGGCGACAAGTACTCCGCCGAGGGCGAGAACCTCTTCTACACGTCCACCTTCTCCGGCACGTCCGGCGCGTCGCCCATCGTCACCAGCGCCACGGTGGCGCTGTCCGGCGCGATGTACCTGCGCTACGGCGGCTACTACCACCCGAAGGAGATGCGCGACCTGTTGCGCCGCGACGGCACGCCCCAGGCGGCCGGCGGCAAGATTGGACCGCGCCCGGACCTGCGCAAGCAGATCTCCCACATGCAGAACCGCTACCCGGCCATGCACTCCACGGACTTCGACGGAGATGGCCGCAGCGACTACGCGGTGTGGCGCCCGAGCACCGGCGTGTGGAACATCCGCTTCTCCTCCAGCGGCCTCACCCAGTCCATCCAGTGGGGCCAGCAGGATGACATCCCGGTGCCCGCGGACGTGACGGGGGATGCGCGAGCGGAGCTCATCGTCTGGCGCCCGAGCACCGGCACGTGGCACGTGCGCAACTGGGACGGCACCACGCAGTCCACCCCGTGGGGCATGCTGGGCGACATCCCGGTGCCCCTGGACTTCACGGGCGACAAGAAGGCGGAGTTCGTCGTCTACCGTCCCCCGTACGTCGGCGGCACCCCGGAAGGCCAGTGGATCATCCGCTACGCCAACGGCTCGTACTCCATCATCAACTGGGGCGCGACGGGGGACGTGCCCATCGCGCGCGACTTCGACGGCGACGGCTACGAGGACGTGTCGGTGTACCGGCCGTCCACCGGCCAGTGGATCATCCGCTTCTTCAGCGGCAGCTCCGTCGTCCACGCCCTGGGCTCCTGGAGCGACGTGCCCGTGCCGTACAAGGCGTCCAACCAGTGGAACCTGGCGGTGTGGAACCCGACCACGGGAATCTTCACCACGAAGAACATCCACGGCGGCGGCACCACCACCGCGCAGTGGGGTCTGCCCGGCGACATCCCGCGCTTCGGTGACACCAACCTGGACGGCACCGACGAGTACATCGTCTGGAGGCCGGTGGTCGGCACCTGGTACAACGCCCAGTTCGGCGGCGTGCAGTGGGGCCTGCCTGGCGACATCGCCCTGTCGCGGTAGTCCTCGCGCGACACGGCCGTAGCAGCGGCAACATGGCGGGCGGTCCCTCTTCACTCAAGGGGCCGCCCGTCGTTCATTTCTCCGGAGGCAGGTGCTCCAGGAACGCGAGCACGCGCTCGGCCGTCTCGCGCGGCTGCTCCTGCGGGAACAGGTGGGAGGCGAGCGGCAGCACCTCGCACTTCGCCAGCGGCAGTTCGCGCTCCACCCGGGCCAGCGCGGCGGGAAGCAGCGTGTCCGACTTCTCTCCGCGAATCACCAGCGTCGGCGCGGCGTTGGCGCGGATGAGCTTCCAGGGGTCCGCGGGGAAGGTCTCGAAGATGCGGGCCTCCCACTCGCGCGGGATGCGCAACTTGAAGTCACCCTCCGGCGTCGGCACCAGCCCGTGGGTGATGTAGTCGTTGAAGCAGTCCGCGTCCCAGTCGCGGAACAGCTTGCGCTGCCGGTACGCGTCCGCGGCCTCCTCGCGCGTCGGCCACCGGTCCCGCCTGCGCCGCGCGGCCTGCACGATGGCGGCGCGGTCCATGCGGCCCAGAAGCTTCATCAGGCGCACCGCCCACGCGCGCGGGCCGGTGAGGAGCACCGGATCCAACGCCACCACCGCGCGGAACAGGCCGGGGTTCGCGGCGGACGCCATCAGCGTGCTCGCCCCGCCCACGCTGTGCCCCACGCCCAGCACGCCCGAGCGGCCCCGCGCCTTGAGCTCACGCGCGAGGTCGTCGCCCAGCTCGCTCCAGTTCGTCAGCCGCTTCGGCTCCTCGTCCGGCACCAGCGGCCGCGTGCGCAGCGACACCACGTGGTAGCGCGTCGCCAGCCGCGCGAAGAGCTTCCGGTACGTCTCTGGAGGAAACCCGTTCGCGCAGGCGAAGTGCAGGAGCGGTCCCGTGCCGCCCCAATCATCCAGCTCCAAGGCCATGCCCCTTCCCGACAGAAGCTCCCGCCTCAACCACGGCGGGAAAGCCTCACGCCTGACTTTCGCCCGTCTCCGGCCCTGGCTCCATGACGGGTTCGACTTCCGTGCCTTCGGACAGCTCCACCGGCACCGCCCCCGTCGTCGCGGGGGTGATGCCCAACAGGCGCGTCAGCCGGGGCTGCACGCCCGTCTCCGCCAGCAGCGCCTGGAGCTGGAGCTTCGCGCGCCGGTTGTCCCGGTGCACGCGCCGCCCGAGGATCAGCTCGTTCTTCAGCGAGTGCTCCCAGCCCGTCAGCTCCGTCACCGTCACCTGGTAGCCGAACGACTCCAGCGTCAGCGCGCGGATGACGTTGGTCAGGTGCGAGCCGAACTCGCGCCGGTGCATGGGGTGCTGGAAGAGCAGCGACATGGAGCCGGGCCCCTTCGCGCGCTTCTCCTTCAACTGCGCGGCCACCTCCGCCTGACAGCACGGCACCACGGCCACGTGGTCCGCGCCGTGCTTGATGGCGGCCACCAGCGCGTCGTCCGTGGCGGTGTCGCACGCGTGCAGCGCCATCAGCACGTGGATGCGCTCGGGGTACTCCGCCGCGTCGATGTGCGCCGTCTGGAAGCGCATCCGGTCGAAGTGCAGCCGCTCCGCGCGGCCCTTCGCCCGTTCGGTCAGCTCCGGGCGGCCTTCGATGGAGAGCAGCTCCCCGGCCTGCGCGTCCTTGAGGAACAGCTCGTAGACGACGAAGCCCAGGTAGGCGTTGCCGCTGCCGGCGTCCACCACGAGCGGGCTCGGGTGGCGGGC
>SECN01000357.1 GCA_004173515.1 Myxococcaceae bacterium
GTGGGCATCCAGTCCTCGTGCGCGAAGATGTCGTTGATGACGCGCCCCGGCTCCACCACGCCCGGCCAGCGCACCACGCACGGCACGCGCACGCCGCCCTCCCACGTCGAGCCCTTCTCGCCGCGGAACGGGCTGTTGCCGCCGTCCGGCCAGCCCATCTTCTCCGCGCCGTTGTCGCTGGAGAACACCACCATCGTGTTGTCCGCGATGCCCAGCTCATCCAGCTTGTCGAGCAGCACCCCGACGATGTCGTCCAGCTCCCGCATCGCGTCCGCGTAGAGCCCGTAGCCCGTCGCGTTCTTGTACTTCTCCTGGAGGTAGGTCCAGACGTGGCAGCGCGTGGTGTTGTGCCAGAGGAAGAAGGGCTTGTCCTCCTTCACCGCGCGCTCCATGAAGTCCAGCGTCCCCTTGAGGAACTCGCCGTCCACCGTCTCCATGCGCTTCTTCGTCAGCGCGCCGGTGTCTTCGATCTTCTGCTTGCCCACGAGGCCCCAGCGCGGATCCTCGGTGACGTCGTTGCGGTCGGTGGCGTGCGTGTGCAGCACGCCGCGCGGACCGAAGCGCGCCTTGAAGGCGGGGTCCTTCGGGTAGTCCGGACACTCCGGCTCGTTCTCCGCGTTCAGGTGGTAGAGATTGCCGAAGAACTCGTCGAAGCCGTGCATCGTGGGCAGGTAGGGATTGGAGTCGCCCAGGTGGTTCTTGCCGAAGTGGCCACAGGTGTAGCCCAGCGGCTTGAGCATCTCCGCGATGGTGGGGTCGGAGTCCTGGAGGCCGTACTTGGCGCCCGGCATGCCGATGGTGGTGAGCCCCGTGCGCAGCGGGTTCATGCCCGTGATGAACGCCGCGCGGCCCGCGGTGCAGCTCTGCTGGCCGTAGCAGTCCGTCATCAACGCGCCTTCCTTCGCGATGCGGTCGATGTTGGGCGTCTTGTAACCCATCATCCCCTGGTTGTAGGCGCTGACGTTCCAGAAGCCGATGTCGTCACCCCAGATGACCAGGATGTTGGGTTTGCGCTTGCCCTGCTTGCCGTGGCCATTGCCGTTGCCGTGACCGTTGCCCTGCTGCTTCGTCTTGCCTGCGGTCGCCATGTCCGGAGCCCCCCTGCGTTTTCACTGCCGTCGAAGGTGGGGTCTGTCCCGGGCGCGCGCTTCGTCCCCGGGTCGCGGACGGGCATCCCCGGCGGCGGGTCGCACGGCCCCCGTCCGCGTTCAGTGCCGGGGGCCGCGAGGGTCGTCATCCTCGGACGGCGCGTTCGGAAGGTGGCGCAACAGCTCCCGCATCCGCGTGTCCGCGTCATCCAGGCGCACGAGCAGCTCCTCCTGCCGGTAGCGCTCCTCGCCCTGCAGGCTCTCGCCGGCTTCGTCCACCCGGATGCGCACCAGGGTGAGCCCGTCGCGGATGAGGCGCCACTCCTGCCATGCCTGGGATTCGTGGCGCGCCATCCACGCCTCCACGCCCGCGCCCACCTGCGGGTAGACGTGTTCGCGGCCCACCTTCTCCAGCACGCCGGTGTGCTCCAGCATCCGCCAGGTCGGCCGGTGCACGCGGGCCAGGGCCAGGGTGATGCCCCGGTGGGACAGGTCCTCGTGCAGACCCACGAGCATGTCCGCGGCCGGCACGTCCAGGTCGTCCGTCAGCTCCAGGTCCAGCAATACCTCGCGCACCGGCACCCTGGCGTCGCGCACGCGGGCGAGCACCTCGTCCCGCAGGGAGGTCGCGTTGGCGAAGAAGAGACCCTCCTCGGGCCGGAAGACGTGCAGGCCGGGCAGGGTGATGGCGGAGGTTTCGCGGTGCGTGGCCGCCAGGTCCAGCGTCCCCGGCACGCGCCCCAGCTCGCTCATGCGCGGCTGGCTGGCGCGGAAGACGGTGAGGAACAGCGACACGCCCACGGCGATGAGCAGCCCGGGCAGCACGTCGAAGGCCAGCACCCCCAGCAGCGCCACGCCCGCGCCCAGGAAGTCCTCCCGGCGCAGGTGGAAGAGCCGCACCAGCTCCTTCACGTCCATCATCCCCAGGATGGCCACCACGACGATGGCGCCCAGCGTGGCCTCCGGCAGCGCGCGGAACAGGCCCGTGAGGAAGAGCGCCACCAGCAGCGTCAGGCCCGCCGTCACCAGCGAGGCCACCTGGGTGCTGGAGCCCGCCTGGTCGTTGGCGGCGGACTTGGACAGGCTGCACCCCATGCCGAAGCCCCGGAACAGGCCGCCGCCCAGGTTCGCGGCGCCCAGGCCCACCAGCTCCCGGTTGGGGTCCACCTCATAGCCGTGCTTCGCGGCGAACATGCGCGCGGGCCCGATGGCCTCCGCGAACGCCACCAGCGCGATGCCACACGCGCCCGGCAGCAGCCCCAGCAGGTCCTTCAGCCCCACACCGTGCGGAAGCTGGGGCGGCACGAGCCCGGAGGGAATGGGCCCCACGATGGCCACCCCCTTCGCGTCCAGGTGCAGCACGGAGGAGACGACGATGCCCAGCACCAGCACCGCGAGCGCCGCGGGGATGCGCTTGGACAGCCGCCCCAACAGCAGCAGCGCCGCGATGCTCGCCACGCCCACGATGAGGGTCAGGACATGGGTCTGTCCCAGGTGCGTGAGGACGAACCAGAGCCGTTCAAAGAAGCCGCCCCTGGCGCCTTCGATGCCGAAGATCTTGGGCACCTGCTTGATGGCGATGATGAGCGCCAGGCCGAACACGAAGCCGCTGAGCACGGAGGCGGAGAAGAACTGCGCGATGCGGCCCAGCTTCAGCACCCCCGCCAGCACCGCCACGGCGCCCGCCATCAGGGCCAGCGCGGCGGTGAGGGCCATGAAGCGCGGCGAGCCCTGCTGCGCCATCGCGCCCACCGTGGCGGCGGAGAGCACCGACACGCTGGCGGACACCGCGACGATGAGCTGCCGGGAGCTGCCGAACAGCGCGTAGAGCGCCAGCGCCGCCGGGGTGGAGTACAGCGCCGCCTGTGGGGGCAGGCCGGCCAGCTGCGCGTACGCCATGCCCTCCGGGATGTGCAGCGCCGTCACAGTGAGCGCGCCCACCACGTCCCGCTTCAGGCGGGCCCCGTCATAGCCCTTCAGCGACGCGAGGAAGGGACTGACGCGTGAGAGCCACGAGGAACGGGGCCGCTCGGAGGCGTGGCGTGTGTCGTGTCCCATGGGGACGAGGTGGACATCGCTCCTGACGCGGGCATCGCCCCCATGCCGGGGGCGGCCGGGCCGGCGGGGGTTGCCTCTTCCGTGCCTGGGGGCGCCTCAGAAGATGTAGCGCAGGATGAACTGTCCGTAGCTGAGGGTGGGCTCGCCCGACTCCTGGGTCATCCCCCGCGGGCCCAGCCCGCGCCGGGGCTCCGCCTTGAGCGTGGTCACCGCGCCAACCCCGAGTTGGAGGTGCGGACGGCCCGAGTAGTAGACGCCCAGCGCGAGGGTGCTGGAGTTGAGCGTGCGGTCCGGGAAGAGCACCGAGGTCTGCCGGCCCGTGAGGAAGAGGTACTCGCCCATCACCGCGATGGGGATGCCGAGCCGGGGATGCAGGTCCGCCGTCAGCGCGGCGGCCAGGGTGACGCGGACCGCGTAGGTGGTCTGCTCCAGGCGGGCTCCCGCGAGGGTGTTGAACGGCGTGCGCTTCTGCCACGCATACTCCGCGGCGCCGGAGGCCTGGAGGGAGAAGCTCTGCCCCAGCGCCTGCGCGAGGTACACGCCGCCGTTGGCGATCTTCTCCGAGCTGGGCTCCAGCAGGTACTGGGCGACCTCGCCGGTCACCACGTCCTCCAGCGTCGGCAGCGGGTCGTCGACGATGGCCCGGGCGAAGGGCAGCAGGGTCAGGTCCTTGCCCCTGTCGATGCCGCCGCTGGCGCGCAGGGAGATCTGCGTGCCGCTGGTGTCGTTGCGCAGCAGCCGCACCACCAGCCCCGCCTGTCCCACCAGGTCGAGCGTGCCGCCCTGCGCGACCAGCGACGGGGCGTCGGTGCCCAGGACGATGGTGCCCCGCGCGAAGCCGCTCAGGGCGAGCCAGTCGGTGAGCCGCAGGCCCAGGTCCAGCGTCTGCTGCACGCCCACGAGCAGGACGTCCCGCCGGCCGTTCTCCCCGAAGGGCACATCCGGCACGTCGTAGCGCGCCAGCCCCTCCCGGAGGCCCACGTGCGTGGTGACCAGCGCGCTCTGCTGGAGGATGGGGAGCTGGAAGGTGTGGCCGTTCAACTGCCGGTCGCGCAGCGGCCGGCACTCGTCCGAGGACACCGCCCCGGCCGTCATCACGGGAGCAAGCAGCAGGCCCAGGGCCAGGAGCAGGGTTCGCATGTCTGGCAACCTGCGAAGACGCAGGCGGCGCGGGTAGTACCCACGCCGCCCTTGCGCCTGTCCTGGGGAGGACGCCTCAGCCCATCAAGGCGAAGAGGTAGCAGATGAGCGTGAGCAGCAGGTTCGACACCGCGAACGTCACCGGATAGCCGATGGCCGGGATGATGCTGTGGGTGGCCTCCTGGGCCGCGCGCATGCCGGCGCTGTTGCAGCGCGCGCCCGCCACCGCGCCCATGAGGACGGCGGTGTTCATCTTCATCAGGTACTGGCCCACCGCCCACGCGACGATGGGCGGCACCAGCGCGGCGACGACGCCGATGATGAGGATGGGCGCCAGGGTGCCTCCCGCGACGGCGCTCGCCACGCCCGCGCCCGCGTTGATGCCCAGGATGGCGATGAAGACGTTGAGGCCCAGGTCCTCCAGCAGCTCGCGCGCCGCCTCCGGGAAGGGGCCGCCCAGGGACGGGTTGTGGGTGCGCAGGATGCTCAGCGCGATGCTCACGATGAGCAGGCCCACCGCGGAGCCCAGGCTGAACTTCACCCCGCCCACGGGCACGGAGAGCGCGCCCAGGAAGGCGCCCAGCGACACGCCCAGCGCCAGGGTGATGATGTCCGTCACCAGGCTGGGCCGCACCACGTGGCCCACGCGCTTCTGGAGCGCGTCCAGGCGTCGCCGGCTGCCCGTCACGCGCAGCACGTCGCCCCGGCGGATGACCGCGTCGCGGGCGATGGGCAGCTCGTCGCCGCCGCGAAACAGCGCGTTGAGGTAGAGGCCGTGGCCCTCGTCCTGGGCGATCTCCGCCAGGGAGCGGCCCACGAGGTCCGACTTGTGCGCGACGATCTCCATCGTCTCGAAGCGGACGTCGCGCAGCCGCGAGTCATCCACCTCCGGCCCGATGCGCTGGGGCCCGGTCATCAGGAGGCCCACGGGGCCAGCCACGGCGACCTCGTCCCCCCGGTGCAGCACGAGGCCATCCTCGGGAAGGTAGACGCGGCCCGCGTGCAGCACCCGTTCGATGCCGGCGCGCGGGGCCAGGTGGCTCAACTGCGACAGCGAACGGCCCTCCACCTCCGGGTTCTCCACGCGGAACACGCGCAGGTCCACCTGCATGCTGCCCCGGAGGAAGGACTCGGCGGTGCCGGGCAGGGCGGCCTGCTGTTCGCCCGCGAGCACCTTCTCCATCGCCTTCGCGTCCGCAGCCGCGTCCCGGCCGAACATCTTCGGCAGCACCTTCGCCATCACGGTGAAGAGCACCATGCTGATGGAGTAGAGCAGCGCGTAGGACGTCGTCAGGTTCGCGCGGGCCTGCTCCAGCGTCGCGCCGCCCGCGAGCTTCACCGCGCCGCTGGCCAGCGCGGATTGCGCCGCGCCGAAGCCCGGCGTGGCGGTGTTCGCGCCGGACAGGATGCCGGCCAGCAGGCCCGGCTGGAGGTCGAAGACGAACTTCGACAGGTACACCAGCAGCGACGACAAGAGCGGCACCAGCAGGGCCAGCAGCAGCAGGTGCCGCCCCTCGCGCTGGATGCCGCCGATGAACTGCGGCCCCACCTTCATGCCGATGGCGAAGATGAAGAGGTTGAAGAACACCGTGCTGGTGAACTCCGGAATGGCATACGTGATGTGGAACGCCTGGAAGGCCCAGAGGCTCACCACCAGCCCCAGCAGCAGCGTGGCCGCGGTGGAGCCCAGCCCCACGCCCTTCACCTGCACCTTCCCCAGCGCGTAGCCGCCCGCGACGATGAGGAACAGCAGGATGAAGGGCTGCTTGCCCAGCGCGTTGAGCATCCCCCCGAAGAGGCCGTGCGGGTGGGGTGGGCTCGCGGCGGGAGCCGCCCCCTGGGCGAAGGCGACGACCGCCAGCCCCAGGGCCGCCGCCCCCACGAGCAGCGCGCTGTGGCGTGTGATGACTCGCATGGGGTGCTCCCTTTGCTGGGGCTTCAGTGGTGGTAGCCCGAGGCTTCTTCCTTCGACATGGGCGTGCTCACCGGGTGGCGGCGGAAGTGCTCGATGCAGCCGATGAGGTCGTGCACCAGCAGAGAGGCCAGGTCCCGGCTGACGCCGTGGCGCACCAGCACCCGCTGCACCACCACGTCCTGGAGGTCCGCGGGCATCGGGTAGGCGGGCACCTGCCAGCCTCGCTCGCGCATCCGGTCCGCCAGGTCATAGAGCGTGAAGCCGGCGTTCACCCCGTCCTTCATCTTCCAGCACACGCCGGGCACGCCGCCCCGGCCGTCATAGAGGATGTCGAAGAGGCCAATCTGTTCGATGGCCAGCGCGATGAAGTTCGCGGTGTCCGAACAGGCCTGCTGGATGCGCCGGTAGCCTTCCTTCCCCAGCCTCAGGAAGTTGTAGTACTGGATGACGATCTGCCCGCCCGGCCGCGAGAAGTTCAGCGCGAACGTCGGCATGTCCCCGCCCAGGTAGTCCACGCGGAAGACGAGCTCGTCCGGCAGGTCGCTCTTGTCGCGCCACACCGCCCAGCCGCAGCCCAGCGGCGTCAGCCCGAACTTGTGGCCGGAGGCGTTGATGGACTTCACCCGTTCGATGCGGAAGTCCCAGACGACGTCCTTGTGGATGAAGGGCGCGATGAAGCCGCCGCTCGCCGCGTCCACGTGGATGGGGATGTCCAGGCCCGTCCTGCGCTGGAGGTCGTCCAGCGCGTCGGCGATCTCCTTCACCGGCTCGTAGACGAGGTTGAAGGTGATGCCCAGCGTGGGCACCACGCCGATGGTGTTCTCGTCGCAGTGCTTGAGCACCTCCTCGGCCGTCATCGTCGTGCGGCCGGGGGCGAGCGCCACCTGCCGCAGCTCCACGTCGAAGTAGCGCGCGAACTTGTGCCAGCAGATCTGCACCGGGCCGCAGATGAGGTTGGGTTTGTCCGTGGGCTTGCCCTCGGCCTCGCGCCGCTTGCGCCAGCGCCACTTGAGCGCCAGGCCGCCCAGCATCGCCGCCTCGCTGGAGCCGGTGGTGGAGGTGCCCACGGTGTTGTTCGCGTCGGGCGCGTGCCAGAGGTCGGCGAGCATGTTCACGCAGCGCGTTTCAATCTCCGCGGTCTGCGGGTACTCGTCCTTGTCGATCATGTTCTTGTCCAGGCACTCGTCCATCAGCCGGTGCACCTG
>SECN01000358.1 GCA_004173515.1 Myxococcaceae bacterium
AGCAGGTGCCCCACCACGTCCGCGCCCGCCGTGTAGACGATGCCGCGCTCCGTCGCGAGCCGCTTGCTGCTCTCCGCCAGGATGAGCGTGGCGATCTTCGCCACCTCCAGCTCCACCAGCGGACGGAACGGCAGCCGCTCGTCGATGCGGTTCCACAGCTCCGGAGGCAGCGCCTTGCGCGCCGTGTCCGACGCCAGATCCAGCGCGTTGCCCGCCGCCGCGTCCGCCGCGCCGAAGCCCACCGCCCGGCCCGTGCGGGAGAACGCGTCCGCGCCCAGGTTCGTGGTCATCACGATGACCGTGTTCGAGAAGTCGATGTGACGGCCCTTGCCGTCCGTCAGCCGACCCTCCTCCAGCACCTGGAGCAGCAGCATCTGCACCTCGCGGTGCGCCTTCTCGATCTCATCCAGCACCACCACCGACGACGGCCGACGGCGCACCGGCTCCGTGAGCTGCCCGCCCTCACCGAAGCCCACGTACCCCGCGGGCGAACCGATGAGGCGCGACACGCCATGGGCCTCGGACATCTCGCTCATGTCCAGGCGCACCAGCGCGTCCCGGTTGCCGAACAGCACCTCCGCCAGCGCCCGCGCCATCTCCGTCTTGCCCACGCCCGTGGGGCCCAGGAAGAGGAAGCTGCCCATGGGCCGGCGCGACGCGAAGCCCGCGTAGTTGCGCCGGATGACCCGCGCGATGCGGCCCACCGCCTCGGCGTGGCCAATCACGCGCTGCGACAGGTCGTCCTCCAGCCGCAGCAGGCGCGCCGAGTCGTTCATCAGGAGGCGCTCTTCCGGCACCCCCGCCAGCTTCGCCACCACCCGCGCCACGTCCGCCGCGTCCACCCGGTGCTTGCCCTCGCGGTGACAGCGGCTGCCCGCCAGGTCCACCACGCTGATGGCCTTGTCCGGCATGAACCGGTCCGTCACGTAGCGGCTCGCCAGCGACGCGGCCGCCTCCAGCGCCTCCGGCAGGTAGCGCAGCGCGTGGTGCTCCTCGTAGCGCCCGATGATGCCCTTGAGGATCTCCACCGTCTCCGGCACCGACGGCTCGTTCACCGTCACCGACGTGAAGCGCCGCTCCAGCGCCGGGTCCGCCGCGATGAACTTGCGGTACTCGTCGTGCGTCGTCGCGCCGATGCAGGGGAACTCGCCGCGCGCCATCGCCGTCTTCAGCTCGTTGGCCGCGTCCTGCGGGCCCTCGCCCGTGGAGCCCGCGCCCACCAGCGTGTGGATTTCATCGATGAACACCACCACGCGCCCCTCGGCCCGCCGCACCTCTTCCTTCAGCGCGTTGAGCTTCTCGGAGAACGAGCCGCGCAGCTGCGTGCCCGCGACCAGCGTGGCCATGTCCAGCTCGACGAGGATCTTCTCCGCCAGCGTGCCCCTCAATCCCAGCAGGCGCTGCGCCACGCCCTCCACCACCGCCGTCTTGCCCACACCGGGCTCGCCCAGCAGGCACGGGTTGTTCGTGCGGCGCTTGCCCAGGATGTCGATGACCTCCTCGACCTCCCGCGCACGGCCCACCACCGGGTCCAGCTTCCCCTCACGCGCCGCCTGGCTCAGGTTGCGGCCCATGGAGGTGAGCATCGGGAACGCCTTCGCATCCAGGAGCAGCGAGCCGGACTTCGCCTGCGCGGCGGGGGCCGGCGGCGTCGGACGGGCGACCGGAGCGGCGGGCGGCGCGGGCGGCGTCGCCCGGGCGACCGGGGCCGCGGGGGCGGGCGGCGCCATGCGCGGCATCGGCGGGACGACCGGCTCGGCCTGGGGCTCCGGCGCGGAATCGCCCTCGTCCACGTCGATGAGGTCGCGCGGCGACAGCGCGGGCGTCATGCGGGGGGCCGGCGGCGGCGCGCTGACGGGGGGCGTCATCACCGGGGCCGGGCGCGGCACGCTCAGCGCCAGGGTGGAGAAGGGCAGGGGGGAGGGAGGCGCACCCACCGGACGGCTCACCGGCGCGCGCGTCGTCACGGCCTGGCCATAGCCGGGCTGGAGCCGGCGCGGCGGGCCCCCGCTCGTGGAGTAGGACAGCGCCGTGTTCGACAGGGAGATGAGGTCGATGCCCGTGCGCGCCAGCAGGTCCGACGCCGCGCAGCGCTTGCGGATGATGGCGATGAGCAGGTGCAGGCAGTCCGCCTCGCCCGAGCGCGAGTTGCTGGCCAGCTCCCGGGCCCGCGTGGTCAGGTCGTGCACGACGCTGCCCGTCTCCGCGGGCGCCTCCGTGATGAGCTGCAGCAGCGCGTCCTCGTCCACCCCCTTCTCCTTCAGGAGGAGCTGGGCGCGGTTCTCCACCGTGAAGAGCGCGAGCAACACGTGGGCCGACGTGGGCTTCTGGGCGACGCTGCGAGCGATGTCCTGCGCCTCATGAAGAACCTGGGCGAGATCCGTGCTGTCGACCATTCATGCTCCGGCAAGCGTGCAGCCGAGCGGAATACACCGTCCGGGCCCCCGCCGCAAAATTTAGGCTACAGACCGCTACAGGATGGATGCAAGGCGCGGTAGAACCTTGGCCCGCTGGCGGAATTCGTTTGGCTGCCTGCCCGTTTCCCGACTCAATTCAAGGGACCGGGCAATCACTCCGGGAGGGCTGCGTAATCCGCCCAGAGACCCCATCCCTATGACCTCCCTTGTACAACCGGCGCGCGTCTTCGTGGATCCCCTCGAGGGCACGCGCTCCGCCGTCGAAGGCCGCCGCTGGCTGTGGCCCCTCCTCATCCTCGCCCTGTGCGTCGCCGCCTCCGGTGTCGCGTACGCGCTGCGCTGGGATGCCACCGCTTCCGTGGTGGGCGCCCTCCCCAAGGAGGCGGGTGCGGCCACCGTCTCCGAATCCGACATCGCCGAGCAGATCCAGACCGCCTCGCGCAAGGCGCTGGTGGGCGGCATCGCCAAGGGCCTGCTCGCGATGCCCCTGGCCGTGTTGCTGCTCGCGTGCATCCTGTGGGTGTGCGCCTGGCTCTTCAACAAGCCCGCGTCCTTCGGGCAGCTGATGGCGGCGGCCGCGGTGGCCCTGCTGCCCATCGCGCTCTACCACCTCATCTACGCGGTGTGCGCCAGCTTCCAGTACTCGCTCACGGATTTGCGCGCCGCCCGGCTCGTGCCCTCCAACCTGTCGCTGTTGAGCGGCCTGTCGCCGAAGATGGAGCGCGTGCTTCGCGGGGTGGACTTCTTCAACCTCTGGAGCGTGGGCCTCTTGGGCGTGGGCTTCTCCACCGCCACGGGGATGCGCCTGGGCCGGTCGCTGGTGCTCGCGCTGGTGCTCTACGCCATGTACGCCGGCATCTTCTTCATCGGACTTCCCGCGGGCGGTGCCCAGTGAACGCGCTCCTCGTCGTCACGGCGCTGCTCGCCACCACGCCCATCACGCTGGAAGAGACGCGCGCGCTGGGCCGCAAGAACGTGCAGGCCCTCCAGGCCGTGCTGGACGTGCAGGTGGCGCAGCAGGATGAGCGCGTCGCCCGCTCCAGCCTGCTGCCCCAGGTGCAGTTCAACATCGGCCCCAGCCTCAACTACCTGGGCCGGCGCCGGCAGGTCGTCACCATCCCCATCTCCGACACGGAGGTCCTCACGCGCGAGGTGGAGAGCAGCTCCAACACCGCCGACAGCTACTTCGCGTCGCTGGGCCTGTCGCAGGTCGTCTACAACCGCGGCCTCTGGAAGCAACTGGAGCAGGCGGGCGTCAACGTGGACGCCGTGAAGAACCAGTCGCTGGAGGAGGCGGACACCTCTGAACTGGAGGCCATCCGCCGCTTCTTCGCGCTCTTCCTGTCGCAGGCCAACCTGGAGGTCCTCAAGGCCACCGCGGCGCGCAGCGAGGAGCAGTTGGAGCGCGCGCGCGCCCTCTTCCAGGCCGGCCGCGTGGGCAAGACGGAGGAGATCGCCGCGGAGGTCAACCTGGGCAACGACCGGATCAACATCGTGCAGCGCCAGAACCAGCTCGTGGCGGACCAGGTGCAGCTGGCCGTGTGGCTGGCCCGCCCCGGCACCGAGGCCCTCCAGGCCGTGGACCCCGGCGTGTTCCTGACGGAGCCCGCGCCCGCGCCGCCGCTGGCTGACTCCCTCAAGCAGGCCCGCGAGCACCGCGCCCTCTTGCGCGCGCTGGTCCAGCGCGTGCGCGTGGCGGAGCTCCAGCGCGCCATCGTGCAGGGCGACTACATCCCCCGGGTGGGCCTGTCCGCCCAGTACGCGCACACCAGCCAGGACCTGGGGCCGTTCTTCAGCGAGGCGCGCTTCGGCAACACCTTCAACGGCGGCGTCACCCTGACGTGGGACCTGTTCAACGGCTTCGTCACGGACGCCCAGTCCGCTCGGGCCCAGGCCAACATCCGCAAGGCGGAGCTGACGTTCGCCCAGACGGCGCGGGAGCTGGAGGCGGAGGTGCGCCGGGCCCACCAGGTGCTGGACGGGCAGCTTGCCTCCTCGAAGCTCGCGACGACCAACCGCGCGGCCGCCGCCCAGGGCCTGTCGCTGGCGGAGGAGCGCTTCCGCGCTGGCGCCGGCTCCACGCTGGAAGTGCGTGACGCGCAGCTGAAACTGACGCAGTCGGAGCTGGTCTTGCTCCAAAGCCGCATCGATGTCGAAATCGCCCGCTACGCCCTGCATCGGGCCACGGGTCTGCTGAACCCGGGAGACTCACAATGACGTGGTGGAAGGCGGCAATCGCCGGCGCGCTGTTGCTCGGCGCGGCGGCCATCACGGTGGGCGGTCTGCGTGACCGGCCGCCCCCGACACAGGAAGTCCAGGTGGCCAAGGCCCGCAAGGGCACCATCACCCGCACCATCACGGGCGCGGGCAAGGTGCAGGCGGCCACCACGGTGAAGATCTCCTCCAACCTGTCCGGGGGGCTGGCGGACAAGGGGCTCGCGTCCACGTCGGAGGTGGAGATCAGCCAGGCGCAGGTGGACACCGCCCAGGCCCGTCTGGCCGCCGCCAAGCAGCGCGTGGCCCAGAGCAGCGCCGTGCTGGACCAGGCCGCCACGGACCTGTCGCGCACCACGCTCCTGTCGCCCATCGACGGCAACGTCATCGAGCTGTCGCGCGAGGTGGGCGAGCGCGTGCGTGGCTCCGACTTCTCCGAGGACGTGGTGATGACCATCGCCGCGCTCAACCAGATGGAGGTGAAGTTCGAGGTGGGTGAGCACGAGGTGGTGCACCTGAAGTACGGCCAGCCCGCGGAGGTGTCGCTGGACGCGCTGGAGGGCCAGTCCTTCAACGGCACGGTGGTGGAGATCGCCCAGAAGGCGCTCATCAAGAACCCGGGCACGGAGGCGGAAGTGACGAGCTTCCCCATCACCGTCGCCCTGGACGCGCGGCCTCCCGGCGTGCTGCCCGGCATGAGCGCCGAGGCGCGCATCAGCGCGGAGACGCACGAGGACGCGGTGCTCGTGCCCATCCAGGCCGTCACGGTGCGCTCCGAGCGGACGCTGCCGGACTACCAGCCTCCGGTGGAGGGCGGTGGCCTCACCGCCAAGCGCCGCACGGAGACCCTGGCCAAGGTCGTCTTCGTGGTGGACGGGGAGAACAAGGCCCAGGTGCGCCGCGTGCGCACCGGCATCGCGTCCGACACGGAGCTGGAGGTCCTGGAGGGACTCCAGCCGGGGGACCGCGTGGTGGAGGGCCCCTACCGCACGCTGTCCAAGGAGCTGGCCAACGGGGACGCGGTGCGCGAGCCGGAAGTGCCCGCCGGCGACGGGAAGGGCGGGCGCAAGTCGTGACGACCCCCAATGCTCCGGACGCGGGCCCCCTCATCCTGGTGGAGGCGCTCACGCGCGCCTTCTTCGTGGGTGGCGAGGAGGTGCGCGCACTTCGGGGCGTGACCTTCGGCATCAACCGGGGCGAATGGGTGGCCATCATCGGCCAGTCGGGCTCCGGCAAGAGCACGCTGATGAACGTGCTGGGCTGCCTGGATACGCCCACCAGCGGTCGCTACATGCTCAACGGCAAGGACGTGTCGCGCATGGACGACGACGACCTGGCCGTCATCCGCAACGTGGAGATCGGCTTCATCTTCCAGACGTTCCAGCTGCTGCCCCGGGAGACGGCGCTCGCCAACGTGGAGCTGCCGCTCGTGTACCGGGGCATGCCCGCGAAGGAGCGCCGGGAGCGGGCGAAGGCGGCGCTCGACAAGGTGCAGCTCACGCACCGCATGCACCACCGGCCCAACGAGCTGTCGGGCGGCCAGCGCCAGCGCGTGGCCATCGCGCGGGCGCTGGTGTCGGAGCCCTCCATGCTCCTGGCGGACGAGCCCACGGGCAACCTGGACTCGGCCACCGGCGAGGAGATCGTCAGGCTCTTCGAGCAGCTCCATCAGGCGGGCCACACGCTGGTGCTCGTCACGCACGAGCCCAAGCTGGCCGCGCGCTGTCCCCGGGCCATCCGCCTGAGCGACGGTGAGATCATCGCGGACGGTCCCGGCCCGGTGGTGGCGCTGGGTGGAACGGGCGTGTTGCCGCAGGCGGGCCACGCGTGAAGTTCAGCCAGGGCTTCCGGGTGGATGTGCTGGAGGGGGCCCGCATCGCGGTGTTCTCCCTCCGCGCGAACCGGATGCGCACGGTGCTCACGACGCTGGGCATCGGCATCGGGGTGGCGACGCTGCTGGCCATCGTGGGCATCATCCAGGGGCTCAACACGTCGTTCGACAAGCAGCTGGCCACGCTGGGCGCGAACACGATCTACGTCTCCAAGTTCCCCTGGATGATCAAGGGCAACTGGTGGGTGTTCCGCAACCGCAAGAACCTCACGCTGGAGCAGGTGGCGCAGCTTCGCCAGCAGGCGGACTTCATCACCGCCATCTCCCCGGCGGTGCTGCGCACGGCGGACGTGGCGCACGGCGCGCAGCAGGTCTCCAACGTGCGCGTCAACGGCGTGTGGAGCGACTACCTCACCATCGGCAACTACGAGGTGGTGTCCGGCCGCTTCCTCACCCGCGCGGACGAGGAGGTGAACCGGTCGGTGACGGTGCTGGGCGCGGAGGTGGCGGCCACGCTCTTTCCCAGCGTCAGCCCGCTGGGGCAGACGGTGCGCATCGACGGGCGGCCCTTCCAGGTGGTGGGCACGCTGGGGCGCAAGGGCAAGGTCGTGTCGGAGAACATGGACCTGTCCGTGTACATGCCCTTCAAGACCTTCAACTCCAGCTTCGGCAAGGGGCGGCCCATGCAGATCGCCATCGCCGTGGCGGACGCGGGGCAGATCCACAAGGCGGAGGACCAGCTCGTCGGAATCCTGCGGCGCGTGCGCGCGACACCGCCGGGCGTGCCGGACGACTTCTCCATCAACCGACCGGACTCGCTCGCGGCCACCTATGAGCAGCTCACCGGGGCGCTCTACGCGGTGGCCACCGGCGTGGGACTCATCACCCTGCTCGTGGGCGGCATCGGCATCATGAACATCATGCTGGTGTCGGTGCGCGAGCGGACGCGGGAGATCGGCGTCCGGCGGGCGCTGGGCGCGCGGCAGCGCACCATCGTCATCCAGTTCCTGATGGAGGCCTCCAGCGTGTCCGCGGTGGGGGGCCTGCTGGGCACGACGGTGGGGCTGGGGACGGCGAAGCTCGTGTCGCTGGTGACACCGCTGGCGGCGGACGTGCGGCCGAGCACGGTGCTGGGCGGGGTGGCGTTCGCGGCGCTGGTGGGCCTGCTGTTCGGCATCTGGCCGGCGGCCCGGGCGGCGCGGCTGGACCCGGTGGAAGCACTCCGTTACGAATAGGCGATGCGCGCGTTCCTGGACAACCTGCGGTTGGCGCTGGGCACCTTCCTGGGCAACCCGCTGCGCTCGCTCCTGACGCTGCTGGGCATCGTCATCGGGGTGGCCACGGTCATCACGATGATGGCGCTCATCGAAGGCCTGCGCGAACAGGTGAACAAGAACCTGGGCAGCCTGGGCGCGCACACCTTCGAGGTGACGAAGTGGCCCACGGGCTTCGGCCGCATCAACTGGGCGAAGTACGCCAAGCGCAAGGACCTCCACGGCGAGGACGTGAAGGCCATCCTGGAGGCGTGCCCCTCGGTGGTCGCGGCCACGCCCACGGACATGGAGTGGGGCAAGAAGCTGGCGACGGCCTTCCGCGAGACGCACCCGTCGGTGGGCATCCTGGGCACGGAGCCCACGTACGTGGCGACCAGTGGGGTGACGGTCACCAACGGCCGCTTCTTCAACGAGACGGAGTCGCTGGATGGCCGCGCGGTGATGGTCATCGGCGTGGACGTGGCGGATGCGCTGTTCCCGGGCATGGATCCGGTGGGCTCCGACGTGCGGTTGAAGGGCCGGCCCTTCCAGGTGATTGGCGTGTTGCAGAAGCGCGGCAGCGTCATGGGCATGGCCAGCCAGGACAACCAGGTGGCCGTCCCGATGCGGGCCTTCCAGCAGCTGTATGGCAAGTACCGCTCGGTGGAGATCGACGTCCAGGCGCGTGACGGCGCCGTGTTCCAGAAGGCGCAGGACGAGGTGGTGAACCTGATGCGCCGCCGCCGCGAGCTGACGCCCCAGGAGGCCAATGACTTCGAGGTGCACACCAACGAGTCGATGACGGCCTCCTTCAACGAGCTCTCCCAGGTCATCGCGCTGGCGGGCGTGGGCGTGTGCCTGCTGTCGCTGGTGGTGGGCGGCATCGGCATCCTGAACATCATGCTGATGTCGGTGACGGAGCGGACGCGGGAGATCGGCATCCGCAAGGCCCTGGGCGCGCGGCGCCGCCGCATCCTGGGGCAGTTCGCCACGGAGGCGGTGTTGCTGTCGCTCTTCGGCGGGCTGCTGGGCGTGGGGCTGGGCTTCGGCTTCGTGTTCCTGGGCAAGTGGGTGCTGCTGTTCCCCATGAACGTGCCCGCGTGGGCCGTGGCGCTGTCGCTGGCCATGAGCTGCGGGGTGGGACTGCTGTTCGGCATCTACCCGGCGTCCCGTGCGGCGAAGCTGGACCCCGTGGAGGCGATGCGCACGGAGTAGGGTGAGGGTCGTCCCTCCTGCATGGGTGATGCACGCATGTCCCTGTCCTTCTCCACGTCGTCGTTGCCTGAAGTCCCCGCGCCGTTCCAGTTGCGCCTGCTCTCGATGGCGGACGCGGACGGGCTGATCGCGGTGTACTCGGAGGAGGAGGTGGCGCGGAGCCTCAACTTCGAGGTCCCCGTGCGCCCCGAGACCATCCGCAAGAAGCTGGCGGGCGATCTGGAGGTGATGCGCCGGGGGGAGAGCTTCCGCTGGGTGCTGTCCACCCGCGAGGATCCAACCGCCCTGGGCTACCTGACGATCTTCAACTGGAGCGCGAGGGACCGGCGCGCGGAGGTCGGCTACATGGTGACGCGCAGGCTGTGGGGGCAGGGCGTGATGAAGCTCATCCTGCCCGGCCTCGTGCGCTTCGGCTTCGAGCAGATGGGACTGCACCGCATGGAAGCGCTGGTGTCGGTGGAGAACCCGGCCTCGCTGCGGGTGCTGACGCGCGGGGGCTTCCAACGGGAGGGCGTGCTGCGAGGCTACCGGCCCGCCGCCACGGGCGACGCGTTCGTCGACATGATCATCCTGTCGATGCTCAAGGACGAGTGGCTCAAGGTCGTCGCGAAGTAGGCGCGGTTCACGGCAGGTCGCGCGCGAACTGCTCCCGGTAGCGGACCTTGAAGGGGGCCAGTTGCTTCGTCCCCCGGTACTCGCGGGCGAGCAGGTGCCAGGCCTCCGTGCGTGAAGGCTCCAGCGCGATGACCCGCTCCAGGTGTGCCCGTGCCCTTGCGTGCGCTCGCGTGTTCGTCGCCAGCACGCCGAGCAGCAGGTGGGCCTGCACGGCATCCTCCCGCGCGGTGAGCACGCGCTCGCAGGCACTGCGTGCCGGAGCCAGTCGCCCCTGGATCAGGTGCAGCTCGCACTGCACCAGCGCGACCGAAGGACTCTGGGGAAACGCCTGGGCGAGCGCGGTGATTCGCTCACGCGCGGGTCCGGACGAGCCCGCTTGAAGCAGGGCCTCGATGTCGAGGACCTCGCGCACCAGCGCCCCTTCACGCGCGGGCGCCACCTGCGGGTCGGACGCGGGAGGACTCCGGGGCCCGGTGTTCGCGTCGGGGCGCGCGGGCAGCGCCACCAGGCGACGGACGCGGTCGGTGTGTTCGAGCACCGTGGCCGACGCGGCCAGTCCCGGCGCCCGTGCCGCGGCCTCTTCCGCCCACGTCATGCAGTGGGCCCGCAGGAACAGTCGCGCGAGCGCCGCCCACAAGGAGGGCTCCGCGTCGGCTCGGGCCTCGAGGTTCCGCCGTGCGGCCAGCAGGCTGTCCTGGGCCGCGTCGAACCGGCCCGCGTGCAGGTGGAGGAGCGCGACGCTCATGTGCAGCGAGGGTTCGCCGGGAAACCGCGTGACGGCCCGCTCACAGCGCTCCTGGGTGGCGGCCAGCGCCGGCGTGAGGTGCACGGCGAGGTAGCACGCCAGCAACTGCACGCCGTCGTCCTGGGGATGCCGCACGGCCAGCGGCTCGAGGGCCTCGGCGGCCTCCGCTGGCCGGCCCGCCTTCTCCAGCGCGATGATCTGCGCGAGGCGCTGACGTTCCTCCGGCGTCAGCGACTTCGGGGTGCCCTCTGGCCCGAGCACCATGTTGGCCGCGAGGACCCGGTCGGTCCACTCGAGGAGGAAGCCGCGCTCGGGTCCCTCCCACGCCGGTCCGCGCATTGCCTCCAGCACCGTCCGCAGCTCGCGTGCCCATTCACGCTGGGCCTTCAACTCCACCCGGGCCCGGGGCAGGTGGCGCAACCCGGCGTCGAGCAGCGCGAGCGTCCGGGAGTCGAATCCCGTCTGGGTCGCGTCGTACTTCGACGCCATCCACCCGCGCTCCTCGCGCACGTGGAGCGCGCCCAATGTATGGGCCCACTCATGCAACAGGACCGAGACCTCCATTCGCCGCCGCGCTTCCACCGACACGGAGGCGTTGATCCCCCGCAGCACGCAGTGGCGTCCCAGCACGCGCGCGAAACCCAGCTCATGCTGCGCTTCACTGAAGGCCGACGGCGCGGACACCAACCCGACGACGAGGTCCACGTCCTCGCCCGCATCCAATGCCTCCAGCGCTTTGAGCACCGGCTCCAGCGCGCCTTCGGAGCCGCGCCGCTCCCACGCGCGCGTCGACTCCAGTTCGAACGTCACCCGCAACGGTCCGCGCACCGCCTCGCTCGCGCGTTGGAGTCCGGCCGCGAAGGCCCGCTCCCAGTGCAGCACCTGCGCGCGGTGCTCCGCGTCCGCGTACACGCGAACCCGCAAGGTGCGCAGGGGCAGGGCAGGGGAGGCGGACGCGGCTTCGGAGGTCCGTGCGCTCGAGCCCTCGGCTGCACGTTCCGTGGAAGCGCAGTGCGCGCACAGAAGTCCGACAAGCAGGATGAAACAGCGCCGGAGCCAGCGCGGCGTCCGCTGGGACCCGGATGTCATGGGTAGGGGCTTTTTGGAATCAGGGAGAAACAAGCCCCAACCCGTGAGGGGAGGCGGTGGGCCAGCAGGGCCTGCACCGCCATCACCCTGGGGGTTGGGTCCACTTCAGGCCGCTGCGTCCTCTTCCTTCGACGGCTCCACCGCGTTGACGATCCAATCAATCGCCTTGTGCTCCCAATCCGGATCCTTCGACGCGTCGATGTAGCGCTCCCACTCGTACACGCCGCTCTGCTTCGACATGCGCACCATCATCAGGCGCGCCACGGTGCTGTCGAGCACCACCGACGAGCGCACCATTCCGTTCTGCTTCAGCCAGACCATCGCCTGCTTGATGACATCCTGGGTCTCGGGCGGATTCGCCCTCTGGCTGCGGATGTCCACCATCAGCCCGAAGGGCCGACCCTTCTTCACCGCGACCTTCGTGCGCAGGTCGTTGAACCAGGCCGTGATTTCGGGAAGCAGGATGTAGCCAGGTGCATTGATCCGGAAGCCGTACTCCGTCCGCAGATTCTCGATCATGACAACCCCCACGTTGGCTAGAAAGCAGCTGCATCTTTGCAGCAGTCCCACAAGACTGTGCGTGCACCGGGGGTCTCCCCGACTCGGTGACAGCGACTCGAAGTGAATTTCGAGTCGGATGGGACCCGGGGCCTTGGAGACGCCTTTCGATGTCGACCTCCTCGCTTGCTGAGTTGCAGCTCACCGCGTCGTCCGCGTCGCGGCCGGAGCTGCCCCTCAACGTGCTCCGTCACGAGACGCCGTCTCCGGAGCCGCTGGACGGGCTGCAGGCGCGCCACGGTGAACCCATCCCCATGTACGGGGACACGAACGCCCGCGGCTTCAAGACGGTGGAGGACCTGACCGTCGCCGACTGCGTGCTCGCCCACCTGGAGGCCGAGGAGGTGGATGCGGTGTTCGGCATCCCCGGCGGCAACCTGGCGCCGTTCCAGCAGGCGCTGCGCAAGCACGGCTCCATGCGCTTCATCATCACCTCGCACGAAGGTGGCGCGGCGTTCATGGCGGACGGCTACGCGCGCGCCACGGGCAAGCTGGGCGTGTGCATGGTGACCGCGGGTCCCGGCGCGACCAACGCGATGACGGGCGTGGCGTCCGCGCACCTGGATGGCGTGCCCCTGCTGACCATCAGCGGCAACGTGTCCACGGAGCGCATCGGCCTGTTCGCGATGCAGGAGAGCAACAGCACGCACGGCGTGAACACGGTGGAGATGTTCCGCCAGGCCTGCGCCAGCTCCTCCGCCGTCGTGGACGCGCAGAGCCTGCCGCGCCTCTTGCAGCGGGCGATGCGCACCTCGCAGGGCCTGCCCGGCGGCGCCACGCACCTGAGCATCCCCACCAACGTCGCGCGCCAGCCCATCGAGCGCGCCACGGTGCCCACCACGCGCGGGGCCTTCCGCGCGCGTCCGTCCGCCGCGCCCTTCGAGGACCTGCGGGCCGCCTTCTCCATGCTGCGCACCGCGCGCCGCCCGCTCATCCTCCTGGGCGCCGGGGCACGCGCCGCGATGGAGGAGCACGGCGACGCCTTCAACGCGTTCGTCACCCAGCACGGCATCCCGGTGACGACCAGCCTGCGCGGCAAGGGGCTCTTCTCCGAGCGCGAGTCGCTGTGCCTGGGCGTCGTGGGCCTGGGCGGCAGCAAGCGCGTGGAGGCGTACCTGCGCGATGGCGTGGACGTGCTCCTGGTGCTGGGCAGCCGCCTGGGTGAGTGGGCCAGCCGCAGCTTCCACAAGTACTTCCAGTCCATCCACCACGTCATCCAGGTGGACGTGGAGGCGGCGAACAT
>SECN01000815.1 GCA_004173515.1 Myxococcaceae bacterium
CGGGCGCGCTCGCGCTCCTCCACGAGGATGGCGGGCACCAGCACGCCCAGCATGAACAGCCGGGTCGCCGCCTCGTAGGCCAGCGCCTCCGGGAAGCGGCACTCCAGCAGCATCGCGCGCACGGTGCGCCGGCCGTCGAAGAGCCGCACCACCTGCTCCACGTCCTCCGGCAGCGTGGGCAGCTCGCGCGCCAGCCGGTTGAAGTCCACCGTGAGCCGCGCCGCCAGGGGCAGGCCCCGGACGCGCAGCACCTCGAAGCGCTCCAGGCCCGGCACCACCTGCTCGCACAGGTACGCGCGGTCCATGGAGAAGCTGCCCCGGTGCAGCTCCGGCCCGAACGTCACCGTGTAGCCGCCCGAGCCGAAACACAGCAGGCGTCGGAACGCGAGGCTGCCGCGCTCGCCGTGGAAGGACGCGTCCACCAGCAGGCCGTGGCGGAAGGTGAAGGCGCCCGTGTCCTCGGACAGCGTCACCCGCCCCGAGCGCACGCCGGACAGCAGCGCGCGCACCAGGTGCACCAGCGGCAGCGTCCCGGTGTGCGCGTCGTAGACGTCCTCCTCGCCGCGACGGCCCGCCTTGAGCCGCGCGAGCACCGCCACGTCCCGGGCGTCCACCGGCTCCACCAGGTACTCGTCCGCGCCCACGCCCGCGGCGAGGTCGCGGTGGAACTCCTCCTGCTGACGCGCCACCAGCAACACCGGCAGGTGCGCGGCCTTCGCGTCCGCCCGCAGCAGGCCGCAGAGGCTGAAGCCGTCGCCGTCCGGAAGCTCCGCGTCGATGACCACCAGCCGGGGCAGCGCCTCCGGGGAGGCCAGCCGCGCCAGGGCGTCACGCATGCCCTCCACGCGCACGGGCTCGAAGCCCTCCGCGCGGAGCGCGTCCATCACCGCCGGGCGCGACACCTCGCCCACCAGCAGCACGGAGCCTCCTGCCACCTCACCCGACGGGTCGAGTGCGGAGGGACCTCCGGCGGGCGTGGACGAAGCGGCGGGTGGCGCGGCGTGCAGGTAGGCAACCATGGATTCCCCATTCTTCCAGGGAACCGAGTCGAATGCACAACCTGCCCCCAAGTCCCTGGAATCGTTGGGTTTTGGCCATCGTGTTTCCCACGCTAGGGTGCGCGCCCATGACGCGCCTCGTCCTGCTGCTGACCTTCCTCATCGTGCCCGCCGTGTCCTCCGCCCAGGATTCCGGGCTCGCGTTCTCCAGTGATGACCCGTTGGGCTCGGTGGTGGCGCCGGTGATGCTGCCGGCGGGCGCGACGGCGCTCTATGGCTACACGGGCGCGCCGGAGATTGGCGTGGGCTTCCGGCAGGGCATTGGCGGCTTCGAGATGGAGGCGCGAGGGCGCTTCGACTGGTTCAAGCTGGGCGCGTCGTTGGAGGTGCTGGGCCGCAAGGAGGTGCTGCGGCGCGGGGCGTTGCAACTGGCGCCGACGCTGGGCGTGGGCCTGGTGCTCAATTCGGGCGCCACGTACATGGACGACGACAACTTCTCCGGCGTGCTGGTGCGCATCCTGCCGGGGCTCATCGCGGGCTACCGGGTGGCGGACACC
>SECN01000816.1 GCA_004173515.1 Myxococcaceae bacterium
GAAGCAGAAGACGGTGGCGGTGCACGCGGGCTCCCGGCTCACCGGGAGCAAGGCGGTGCCCGTCATGCCGCCCATCTTCCCGGCGGCGGTGAACTGGTTCGACAGCAGCGACGACCTGTCCGACGCGCTGGATGGCAAGGACTACGCCTACGCCCGCATCAGCGCCCCCAACGCGGCGCTGCTGGAGGAGGCGGTGGCGGCGCTGGAGGGCGCGGAGGCGTGCGTCGCGTACGCCAGTGGGATGGCCGCGCTGCGCTCGCTCTTCGACGCGCAGCCGTGGAAGGCCGGGGACGTGCTGGTGATGCCGACGGATGGCTACGGCGTCACCCGCTTCCTCTACAAGAACCTCTGCGCCCGGTGGGGCGTGGAGCTGCGGCCGCTGAACCAGACGGATCCGGAGGCCCCCGCGCGCATCCGCGAGTGGCGTCCGCGCATGGTGCTGGCGGAAAGCATCTCCAATCCGCTCTTGCGCGTGCCGGACATCCGGGCGCTCGCCCAGGCCTGCCGCGACGCGGGCAGCGTGTTCGCGGTGGATGCGACCTTCCCGTCGCCCTTCGGGCAGCGCGCGCTGGAGCTGGGCGCGGACTACTCGGTGCAGTCCACCAGCAAGTGGCTCAACGGCCACAGCGACGCGCTGGGCGGCACGGTGAGCGGCTCGAAGGCGCGGATGGATCCGCTGCGTTCGGCGCGCGTGCTTTCCGGTGACGTGCTGGGCCCCTTCGAGGCGTGGCTCACGCTGCGCGGTCTGCGCACGCTGCCTGTCCGCATGAAGGCCCACAACGAGCACGCAGCGCAGGTGGCGAAGCGGCTGTCGGATTCGCCGCTGCTGGAGCGGGTCATCTACCCGGGCCTGCCGTCCCATCCCGACCACGCGGTGGCGGGTCGGGTGTTGGAGGGGGGCTTCGGGCCGATGGTGGCGTTTGAAATCCGGGGCGCTGGCCAGAAGGAGGGCGACCGGTTCCTGGAGGCGCTGCGGGTGTGCAAGCCCGGGCCGTCGCTGGGGGACGTGGGCACGCTGGTGATGCACGCGGCCAGCGCCAGTGCGCGCCGGATGACGCCCGAGGAGCGCGCCCAGGCGGGCATCCGCGACAGCCTCATCCGCGTGTCCGTGGGGCTGGAGGATCCGGACGACGTGGCGGACGACCTGCTCGCCGCGGTGGCGAAGGGGGCTGGCCGGTGAAGATGGTGGATGTCGGCGACAAGCCGAAGACGGAGCGCGTGGCGGTGGCCACGGCGCGCCTGCGGATGCTGCCCGCGACGCGTGAGCGCATCCTGGCGGGCAAGGTGGAGAAGGGGGACGTGCTCGCGGCGGCGCGGCTCGCGGGCATCATGGCGGCCAAGCGCACCCCGGACTTCGTGCCCCTGTGCCACCCCATCGCGCTCGCGGGCGTGGAGGTGACCCTCACGCCCGTGGATGAAGGCCTGGACGTGCGCGTGCGGGTGAAGACGGTGGACCGCACGGGCGTGGAGATGGAGGCGCTCACGGCCGCGTGCGCGGCGGCGCTCACCGTCTATGACATGTGCAAGAGCGTGGACCGGGGCATGGT
>SECN01000037.1 GCA_004173515.1 Myxococcaceae bacterium
GGCACGGCGACGTCCGCGACGCGCTCAAGGCTCAGCGCTCCCTGCGCGGACAGCGACAGCACCGGCACCATGGCTTCCGTCCCCGCCAACGTGCCTGTCACCGAGCGCGTCGCGGACGTCGCCGTGCCCTTCGTCACCAGCAGGCTCGTCGTCAACTCCGCCACCGCCTGCACCTGCTCGCCGCGCGTCATGTACCGGAAGCGCTCGAAGTACTCGGGAGAGGAAGCGATGAGCGCGACCACTCCCGCGGGCAGGTCCTTCAGCGCGGCGAGGCTGTCCCTCGGAGCGGTGAGGAACTGGCCCAGTGCGAGCGCCAGCTTCACGAACGCCGCCTCGGCTCCATCCAACGTGCGGCTGATGACATCCGCGTCGTCGTACACCTCGACGAACACCGGGCCGTGCACCGGCTCCATCCGCCCATCCGCCAGCTCGATGATGAAGCCGTTGCTCACATAGAAGCGGCCCAGCTCGAAGGGGCCCGCCCGGAACGCGCCGTCCTTCCACTTCAAGGCTCCGGCCTTCTGCTGCGTGCGCCCGGTCCACACCCAGGCCAGATGGCCGTCCGGCCGCAGCACCGCCACCCGCCGGAAGCGCTCCACCCGGCGCAGCAGCGTGTCCCGGGACACCTCGCCCTGCTCCAGCACCTCGCGCAATAGGTGGCCTACCGCCATGCGCGCGGGAAACGTGCCCAGCGTCACCGGCTTGCCCAGCAACACCGTCAGCAGCCGTGTCGCCTGCCTGGGTGTGAGCGCACCGCCGGGCAGCGGCCGCTCATCCCGCTCCTCCAGCCCCGCCGCCGTCAGCAATTTCTCCCACGCATCCGCCTGCGTGCCGGGGCTCGGCTCGCCCCGAGGCGCCACGGCCATCCGAACGCGACGGCGCGACCCTTCAGCATCCTCGGAACCCGTGACGAATCGTGCACGTGGAGTCCCATCCCCTGAAGGTGTCGCGGGGACAGCTTCCGGTGCATCACCGAGCGAATAGCTCAGGCTCCGGCCAGGCGTCGGTGGCAGCGACGCGCAGCCGGTGAGGACCATCCCCAAGCACAACAGCAGGACGTCAATGCGCACGGCTCGCTCCCAGCCCCACCGAAGCGAAGGCGCCCGGTCACTTCGTCCCATCCTCTGCGGGGACAGCAGCATACCGCCCGGGCGTCCACGGAACGGGGTTACTCCCACAAGGAGCGCGGGTAGGCGCGCAGACATCGCCGGTGATGCGGACCGGGGTGCCTGACATCACCGCTTCCTGCGGCTCGCATCCGCCATGTGCAGGCGCAGGTGGGCCGCGACCGGGTCGGCCAGCAGGGCGATTTCATATGCGATGCGGTGGAGGTCACCCGCCTCGCTGGCACGAATGCCCAGGTCGGCCGCCGCGCTGCCCGTGCCCGTCGCAAGCCCCCGAGGATCCACCTGGGTGATCTTCGCGAACAGCACCACCGCCGACAGGTAGCTGCCGTATTCGCTCGCATGGCGGCTGTCGGCGTTCCACAGGTTGAACATGCCGGAGGAGAGGCCCTCGGCGGGATTCGGATCGGCCAGGCCCTGGTCGACCGCGCGAAGGAAGCCGTCGCCCACCCGGGCCACGCCCGTGAAGCCCAGTTCCCGGGAAGCCTTGAAGTAGGCGTCGCGCAGGTCGTTCTGCATCGCCTGGAGCCCGGGTGTTCCGGCCGGGTAGCCCTGAGTGTCCACGGACGCAGGCGACGCCCACGTCTCATATAGGAACAGCTTCGCGTCGGGGTTCTTGGAGAGCACCAGGGCGCGCAGGGCGCGGGCCGCATCCATGAAACGGGCGGGCGATCCGCCCCGCTCGGTGGGCAAAGGGGTCGTGCTCTGCTCCTGCAACACGACAGTGTCCCAGGTGGTCTGACCGATGAATGACGGCTGGTTCGCGTAATGCCAACCGAGGCTCTGTCCATTGGCGGTCGCGCGGCTGACGTCGAACGACAGACCCGCCTGGACGGTCAGCTTCTTGAAGATGCCCGGGACGCCGCCCACGTCGGGGCCCGTCGTGTCGGCGACCGGGGCTCCGGTGATTGCATCTATCGGCGCATCGCTGCCATGAGTGAAGCTGTTGCCTACGAAGAGGATGCTGCCGCCGGTGACCGCAGTGGTGGAGGTGTCCAATCCGTTCCATTCGGACGCAGGAGGGAGCGCACATCCTACCTCGACCGCGAGGATGCCCCAGGCCATCAGGCTCAGCAGTGGGGAGCAGCCTGCGGGCAACGGCGCATGAGGGCGGACTCGGCGCATGACGCCTCCCTGGAACGAAGGCGCCCGATACGACTGCTTGAGGAACAGTGCGCCATTCCTGGAAATAAGGACCGCTCCTGACCGGGGCCATTGCCCCTGGGGACCCCGAGCACTGTCCTTTGCAGACCTTGCTCAGGGCGAAGCGGGCCGCATGAGCCCCGCCCCGGAGAGCAGCTCGCGCACGCGGCGCGCCAGCGCGATGTGCTCGGGGTTGGCCACGGTGAAGCGCTCGGGGGTCAGGATGATCAATGTGCCCCGATCCTCCACGGGTTCGATGCGCACCGGGGCAGGAAGTGGGGGCACCGTGCCCTGTTGACGAGAGAGGTAGGTCACCCAGCCGAGCCACTTGTCGGCCTTGCCGTCCTCGTCGTCCACATCCCGATGTGTGCGGGACATCGCCGCCACCCAATCGGGTTCCCAGGCCACCGCCATGCTGCGCACCACGCGAGCCAATACAGGGGCCGTGAACAATCGCTCCGCATTCGCGCCCTGGCTGGGGAGCGACAGGAAACAAGAATTGGGAGCCACTTCCGAGTACCCACCGCAATAGATGCGCAGGTCCGCGCAGTCACGACCGGTTCCGCCGTTGTCGAACCAGAAGCCAAAGCCCAGTGACTCAATGGCCGGCCCCCCTCTCTCACGATTGGCCCCACGTCGGAACAAGTCGGTGAGGGTCACGATATCCGGCGGTATGAGGGGATGCTTGCGCGCGTCTCTGCGCGACTTCGCGGGCTTGTACCAGTGGGAGAGAAACGGGTCACACTCAGCCAGGAGGTTGAGAAAACTCGCTGTGCGACGAGCGCACTCCTCGGGGGACTCCTTGCGAGGTCCCCAGTAGGCACCTGCAAAGAAGGTATCGGGATAGGTCACGGTCATGCGGTCCTCGACTTAGAGCGCAGGAGTGTGGACGATTTCGACCCCCTCGACACGAGCGCGCTTGAAGAGTTCGCGGAAGGCATCGACGGCAGACTTCTCAGCGACATGCCACCGGACGGAAATGCCCATGCCACGAACCTTCTCGGCCTGTCGTTTCGCCTGATCAATCAATCCCTAGGCTCCCGAGTCCTTGAACCAACGCTTGGGCTCCAGCCCCTCGAAGAACTTCGCGTAACCCGGCCCCTTCGCCTCCAGTAGCACCTCATCCGCGAACCCGTCGAACTTCACGCCGCCGCTGTTCTTGCCCACGCCGCCGACCCAGTAGGCCTCATCCGCCGAGTGCCCCGAAATCTGCTCCTGGTAGCGACGGGCCCGCGCAGACATCGACTCCTCGGCGGGCCCCCACTTGCCGGGCCCAGGTGGCGGAGTCGCCGCCTTGGCCCGCTGGAGCAGGACCGCCGCCCCGGGCCCGCCTCCCAGCACGGAGGCAGCCCGCCCCACCGGCACCGCCACGCGCTCAAGGCTCAGCGCTCCCTGCGCGGACAGCGACAGCACCGGCACCGTGGCCTCCATCCCCACCAACGCGCCTGTCACCGAACGCGTCGCCGACGTCGCCGTGCCCTTCGTCACCAGCAGGCTCGTCGTCAACTCCGCCACCGCCTGCACCTGCTCGCCGCGCGTCATGTACCGGAAGCGCTCGAAGTACTCGGGCGACGACGCGATGAGCGCGACCACTCCCGCGGGCAGGTCCTTCAGCGCGGCGAGGCTGTCTCTCGGAGCGGTGAGGAACTGGCCCAGCGCGAGCGCCAGCTTCACGAACGCCGCTTCGGCTCCATCCAACGTGCGGCTGATGACGTCTGCGTCGTCGTACACCTCGACGAACACCGGGCCATGCACCGGCTCCAGCTGCTCATCCGCCAGTTCGATGACGAAGCCGTTGCTCACATAGAAGCGGCCCAGCTCGAATGGACCCGCCCGGAACGTGCCGTCCTTCCACTTCAGGGCCCCGGCCTTCTGTTGCGTGCGGCCAGTCCAGACCCAGGCCAGGTGACCATCCGGCCGCAACACCGCCACCGGGCGGAAGCGATCCACCCGGCGCAGCAGCGTGTCCCGGGACACCTCGCCCTGCTCCAGCACCTCGCGCAACAGGTGTCCCACCGCCATGCGCGCGGGAAACGTGCCGAGCGTCACCGGCTTGTCCAGCAACACCGCCAGCAGCCGCGTCGCCTGCCTGGGCGAGAGAGCACCACCGGGCAGGGGCCGCTCATCCCGTTCCTCCAGCCCCGCCGCCGTCAGCAGCTTCTCCCACGCATCCGCGCCGGAGCTCAGACCGCCGCGAGGAGCCACAGCCACGCGAACGGAACTCCCGCCGCGAGGCAGTCGCCCTGGCTCATCGGAACCCGTGGCGAACCGCGCACGCGGAGCCCCATCCCCTGACGATGTCGCGAGGGCAGGTTCCGGTGCATCACCGAGCGAATAGCTCAGGCTCCGGCCAGGCGTCGGTGGCAGCGACGCGCAGCCGGTGAGGACCATCACCAGGCACAACAACAGGACGTCAATGCGCACAGCACCCTCCCAGCCCCACCGGCGCGCAGGCTCCTGACCGCTCCTCCCGCGTGCCGTGAGGTTCCGCGCTCAAGGCACGGTGTAGAGGCCGACGACGTTCGGATCCAACGTGGCGCTGGAGATCCGAAGACCCGTGGCGGCACTCACGCTCGTGACGTCCGTCACCCCCAGGTCCGCCAGGGAGAACGACACCGCGCCCAGCTTCGACTTCACCGAACCCGCCGGGGTGCCGGTGACGCTCGCCACGCCGCCCGTGTAGTTGAGGGTCGCCAGCGAGGCGGACGTGTTGCCCGCTGCCGTGGCGGTGAAGTCGCTCTCCCCCAGCGACAGCGAATACGTGCCCACCGGCTGGTTCGCCGCGTTGAGCAGCGTCACGGTCGTCGGGTCACCCACCGCCGCGGAGGCCAGCGTGCTGTCCATGATGAAGAAGCGCGTCCTCGCGCTGAAGCCCGTCCCGAACTGGAAGTTGCCCGTGCCCACGTTGTTCGCGCCGTCGTGCGCACCCAGCCCCGAAGCCGCCGCGCTGGCGTTGGCGGGCACCGTCCCCAGCGAGCTGGGCACATTCGTGCCCGTGACGCCACTGGCCGTCGCGCCCACCAGGTTGCTGAACGTGCCCTCCGCCGTGGTGAGCGAAGCCAACTGCGCACCACCGGTGAGCTGGACCGGAGTCCCCGCCGTCACCGCGCCCGTGAAGGTCGCGCCCGTGACCGGCAGGCGCGTGCGGACCGTGACCACCGGGTCGGGCAGCGCCGCGATTTCCTGGGCGATGCGGTGGAGGTTGCCAGCCTCGGTGGCGCTGATGCCCAGGTCGGCCGCCGCGCTGCCCGCGCCCGTCGCAAGCCCCCGAGGATCCACCTGGGTGATCTTCGCGAACAGCACCGCCGCCGACAGATAGCTGCCGTACTTGCTCGAATGGCGGCTGTCCGAAGCGCTCCACAGGTTGAACATCCCCGCGGAGATGCCATCCGCCGGATTCGGGTCCGCCAGGTTCTGGTCGACCGCGCGCAGGAAGCCGTCACCCACCCGGGCCACCCCCGTGAACCCCAGCTCCCGCGAGGCCTTGAAGTAGGCATCGCGCAGGTCCGTCTGCATCGCCTGGAGCCCCGGCGTACCGGCCGGGTAGCCCTGCGAACCGACGGAGGTGGGCGAGGCCCACGTCTCGTACAGGAACAGGTTCGCGGCGGGGTTCTTGGAGAGCACCAGCGAGCGCAGGTTGCGCGCGCCATCGGTGAACACCGTGGGCGAACCTCCTCGCGCGGTGGGCAGCGGCGTCGTGCTCTGCTCCTGCAACACGACGGTGTTCCAGGTGGCCTGCCCGATGATCGCCGGCCGGTTCGCGTAATGCCAACCGAGGCCCTGCCCACTGGCCGTCTCCAGGCTGACGTTGAACGACAGACCCGCCTGCGTCGTCAGCTTCTTGAAGATGCCCGGGATTCCGCCCACGCCGGAGCCATTCGTGTCCGTGACCGCGGCCTTGTTGTACGAATACACCGGCTCCTCGTTGCCGTGCGTGAAGCTGTTGCCCACGAAGAGGATGGTGCCGCCAGTGACCGGGGCGACGGAGCTGCCCAGGTCCTCTGGCTCGGGCACAGGCAGGGGCGCGCAGCTCGCATTGAGCGCGAGGACGCCCCAGGCCATCAGGCCCACCACGTGAGAGTAGACAGCGGGCAACGGTGAGGGGCGCATGACGTCTTCCTGTCGGGGGTTCGGGGGATGGCACTCGGTACTGATTCGAGGATTCCCTAATGTAACAGGATAGACCGACAGATTCCCCCCAACGCCACCCGGGGCTACTGGCAGCAGATGATGTGCATGTCGGGGTGGGCCCACTGCGAGTCGAGGACGTCCGGCTTCAACTGCATGCGGCCCCACGGCCAGGCACCGACGACCGGCGTGGAGCAACTCACGTCGGCCGGCGAATAGATCGAGTAGGTGTTGTCCACCTTGACGGCCATGAACTTCGCGGCGGCGCAGGTCTTGGGGGCGTTCAGGTTCGCGGCGCAGATCTCGTTTCCGGTCATGCCCTGATAGGCCATGGGCACATAGGCCGGCTGGGAGCCGCTGGGGCAAAACGGGGCGACCACCGACCGGGGAAGGATGGTGCGCACATTCTCCAGTTCGAGGGCCGAAGCCTGGGTGGCGGTGAACGAGAGCGCGAGGGCTGCGAAGGTCAGGAGCTGCTTCATGGTCCGTATCTCCAGGGCGTGATGCGAGGGATTGAGCGGTGCGATGCGCTGTGTTGCGCGAATGACTGACATTGCACGGGGCGCGCCACGGCCCGGCGCATCGCGGTCGCGGAGAGCCTCCGAGGAAGGCGGGGCGCGCGAAGGCACCGGTGCCGGGAGGCCGTCCCCCGGCGACATGTCGCCGACATGCCGGTGACATGCCGTGCGCTCCGGAGGCGGGTACGATGGGTGCCTTGCCTGGAGGCTTTGCCCGATGCGTCAGGATTTCGAGGCCGAGCTGCGGGTCGCCCTTGCGGAGGGCCTCCTCTCCGAGGAGGAAGCACCGGAGCTGCGGGAGGAGGCGCGACGTCAGGCACGCGGGCCCCTGGCCCTGCTGCGGGAGCGGGGCCGCCTGTCGGAGGACTCGCTCATGTCGATGCTGGCGCTGGCCCGGGGTGGCGCCTCACCCGACGCGACCGCCACCGTGGAGCCCCCACCCCCGCCCTCCTCCGAACCGCCGTCCTTCCCGGTCCCGGACTGGGAGCGCTACCAGGCCGTGCGCTTCCTCGGCGAAGGGGGCATGGGGCGCGTGTTCCTGGCACGAGACCCCCGGCTGAACCGGAACGTGGCCCTGAAGTTCGTTCGCGGAGACGCCCCGGAGCTCACCCAGCGATTCCTCACCGAAGCCCGGGCCCAGGCGCGGGTGAACCACGAGCGCGTGTGCCCGGTGTACGAGGTGGGCGAGGTCCAGGGGCGCTTCTACATCGCCATGCGCTTCATCGAGGGACAGCCGCTGGGTGCGCTCGCCCGCGAACTCTCTGTCGAGCAGAAGGCGCTGGTGCTCCAGGCGGCCTGCGAGGGCGTGCACGAGGCGCACCGCGTGGGCCTCATCCACCGGGACCTCAAGCCCTCCAACATCATGGTGGAGCGCGCGGAGGACGGGACGCTGCGTCCCTACGTGATGGACTTCGGATTGGCGCGCGACTGGAAGGAGGGCGCCACCGCCACCGGCGCGGTGCTGGGCACGCCCCACTACATGTCGCCGGAACAGGCGCGCGGCGAGGTCACCCGCCTGGACCGCCGCTCGGACGTCTACAGCCTGGGCGCCACCCTCTACAGCGTGTTGACGGGCCAGCCGCCCATCCCCGGCGGCAACGGGCTGGAGGTGCTCAACAACATCGCCAGCACGGAGCCCCGGCCCCCTCGCGCGGTGGATCCCAACATCCCCGCGGACCTGGAAGCCATCGCGCTCAAGTGTCTGGAGAAGGAACGCTCGGCCCGGTACGACTCCGCGCGGGCCGTGGCGCAAGAGCTGGGACGCTTCCTCGCGGGCGAACCGGTCCAGGCCCGCACGCAGGGGCCGTGGTACAGGCTGCGCCGGAAGCTGCGCCGGCATCGGCTCGTGGCATCAGTGAGCTTCACGGCCGTCCTGCTCGTGCTCCTGGCCCTGGGGCAGGCGGGACTGACCCGCCGCGAGGCTGCCGTGCGCGAGCGCCTGGCCCGGCGATTCACCGAGTCCGTGGAGCGCATCGAGGCGCTGGCGCGCTACTCGGACCTGGCGCCGCTGCATGACACCCGCGCGGATCAACGCGTCCTGCGCGCACGCATGGCGGCGCTCGAAGCAGAGGTTCAGGAGGCCGGCGAACAGGCGGTGGGACCGGGCCTCTACGCGCTGGGCAGAGGCCACCTCGCGCTCGGAGACGAAGTCCGGGCCCGCGAGTCCCTGGAGTCCGCCTGGGCCAACGGCTTCCGCGAACCCCGGGTGGCCTATGCGCTGGCGCTGGTGACGGGCCACGAGTACCAGGCGCGCTTGCTGGAGACCGAGCGCATCCGCGATCCCCAGCGGCGCGAGGCCCGGCAGCGAGAGGTCGAGCGCCAGTATCGCGATCCTGCACTGGCCTGGCTGCGCCAGAGCGAGGGCGCGGAGGTCCCTTCCACCGCGTACGTCGAAGCGCTGCTCGCCTTCTACGAGGGCCGGTGGGACGACGCCCTCGCGCGGCTGGGCATGCTGGGCCCCGGCTACTCCTGGTTCCACGAAGCGCCCAAGCTGCGAGGAGACATCCTGCTGGCGCGCGCCATGCGACACTGGAACCGAGGCGAGCACGAGGGAGCGACGGCGGACTTCGAGGCGGGTCGCAAGGCCTACGCCGAGGCCGCCGCGAGCGGCGAGAGCGTGGCCTCCATCCACACCGCCCAGGGTGAGCTGGAGTTCGGCGCGCTCATCCAGGAGGTCTACGGCAAGGGCGCGGTCATGCCGCCCTACACGCGGGGCCTCGAAGCCGTCGCACGCGCGCTCACGGCGAAGCCCGACCACGTCGACGCCCGGGTGCTGGAGGCCCGCCTCCACCGCCGGCTCGCCGAGTCCCAGGGCAACCTGGGCGAATACGACGAAGCGCTGCCCCAGAAGGCGGTGACCGCAGCTCGACGCGCGTTGGAGTTGGACCCCTCGCTGTCGAAGGCCCGGCTCGAACTGGGGCAGGCGTATTGGATCTGGGGCCATCTGCGCCAGCTCCACGCCCAGGACCCGCGCGAGCAGCTCCAGAAAGCCGTCGAGACCTTCGAGGGCCTGCCCAAGGAGGAGCGCGACGCCGGTTTCCTCTTCAACCTGGGCCTCGTCTACAAGACGTGGGGCGACCACGAGGAGCAGGTGGGCGCGGATCCGCTGCCCCGGTACGGCAAGGCCATCGAAGCCTTTCGCGCCACGGTGCAGCGCGACGGGCGGATGCCGGAGGGCTGGCTCAACCTGGGCCTCGCGCTCTACACCCGCGCCACCCATCCCCGCGCGCCGGACGCGGACGCGGACCTGTCACAAGCCGTGGCGGCGCTGGAGCAGGCCCGGACCCTCAACCCCGGACACGTGGTGGCCTGGTTCTACGGAGGGCTCGCGCACGCGCTCGTCGCCCGCAGGCTGCGCGTCCGGGGCGGTGAGCCCGCGGAGTCGCTGGAGCGCTCGGCGGAGCTGTATCGGAAGGGCCTCGAGCTCGGTCCCGGCATCCCGCAGCTCCACAACGGCCTGTGCCTGACCCTGCTCCAGCAGGCGCAGACCGACTGGGACCACGGAGCGGACCCCGGCCCCGCGCTGGCCCGGGCCCAGGAGGCCTGCGAGCGGTCCGTGGCCGTCGCGCCGAAGAGCGGCTACGGCCACCTCAACCTGGGAGAGGTCTTCGCCCAGCGCGCGCTGTACCAACGTGCTCGCGGAGAAGACCCCACCCCCAGCGTGCACGCGGCGGACAAGGCCCTCCAGCACGCGCTCCAGTGGCTTCCGGAGGACGCTGGAGCGCTGGCCAACCGGGGCATGGTCCACGCCACCCTGGCCACGTTCGAGTTCGACCACGGACGCGATCCCCGCCCGAGCATCGCGCGCGCCGAGGAGTCCTTGCGGCAGGCCCTCGCACGCAAACCCAACCAGGCCGACGCCTGGTACTTCCTGGGAGAGACGCTGGGGGCCCGGGCGCTGTACGCAGGGGCGAGCCCCCAGGACTGCGAGGCCGCGGCCCAGGCGTTCCGCAAGGGCATCGCGCTGGATCCGGAGCGACAGGACTTCGCCCTGGGCTTCGGACATTTCCTCCGGCGCTGGGCCACCCGGGCCCTGCGGACGAAACAGGACGCGGGTCCCCTCCTGGAACAAGCGCTGGAGCAGGTGGATCCGCTCATCGCGGCTCGCCCCGGATGGCCTGACGCCCACCTGTTGCGAGGCGGGCTCCTCACGCTCCGCGCGTCACTCCCCTCCACCGCTCCCGCACAACAGCAGGCGTGGCGCGGTCAGGCCACCCAGGAACTCTCCCGCGCGCTCGCGGCCAACCCAGGCCTCCGGAGGGAATGGGCCCGCCTCCTCCCGGCCCCATGAGGCGAAGCCGGGTCAGGGAGGAGGCGGGGTCGCGACCATGCTGCCGGTGTTGCCCGTCCCATCGTCCGGTGGGATTCGCGGCTCCTGCCCCCGGTCGCTGATCCACAGCTTGCGGCGCTGCTCTCCCGGGCCCGGAGCGAACACGGTGTCCACCGACAGGAGCATGACGTCGACATCGATGTCGAGGCTGAGGCCACCGCCCTCGACGCTGTTGGTTTCGAGCAGCCAGAGGCCGGCGCCCGGGGGATTGCCTGAAGCGACCACGATCTCCAGCACGTCTCCCGGAACGACGAGACACAGTCTCGTGTCATTCAACTCCTCCTCGCTGCGAGTGCTGTTGAAGACCAGCTCGGAGGCGCCCAGGAGCCGCCCCCCGAGCGATCGGACCGGGTGGTCCTGATGGACGTACTTGGAGATGATCAATTGGTGCTTCGACATGGCACGGCTCCTTGTGGCTCGACGACCCGGGGCTTCGAGCGGGTGCGGACTTCATTTGCACGCGGCTTGCCAGCGCTTCACGAGCCCCGGGCGCTCAGGCCCAGTTCCTTGATGCGCCGGTTGAGGGCTCGCTTGGAGACCTCCAGGCGCCGGACCATCGCGTCCAGGTCGCCCGCGCACTCCTGATGGCAGGCGGTGATCTCCTCCGCGGTCAGCGTCCCCGCCCTGCGGATGTTCGGGTGCTTGTCGATGGCGTCGTAGATGGACGAGCGCGGGATGCCGAGCCGATCCGCCGCCAGCTTGAGGTCCCACTGGTGCTCACGCAGCGCCGCCAGCAGCTCCTCTCCGGTGACCTCGGTGGACTTGCGTCGGACGACCGCCGCCGGTGGATTCGCGACAGGATTCGCGACAGGACCCGCCACCACGGAGGCTTCCAGCTCCCCGGCGAGCCGTGGATCCAACCGAAGGGCGGGCTGCCCCCGGCTCCCGATGACCAACTGCCGGGTGATGTTGCGCAACTGCCGGATGTTGCCGGGCCACGCGAAGCGCAGCAGGCGCAGCGCGAGCGACGTCGGCAGCCAGGGCTCGGCGTAGGCGTCCCGGGGGGTGAGCCGGTGGGCTTCGCCAATCGCATCCAGCTCCTCCCGGGCGAAGTGCCGGAACAGCTCCCCCAGGTCCTCGCGGCGCTCGCGCAGCGGCGGCAGTCGGATCTCGTAACCCGACAGGCGGTGCAACAGCGGCGCCTTGAAGCGCCCGTCCCGGATGTGTTCCTCCAGGTTGGAGTCGGTCGCGGCGATGAGCCTCACATCCGTCTTGATGGGGGTGTTGCCACCCACCGGGTACAACTCGCCGGTCTCCAGCACCCGCAGCAGCATCACCTGCACCTCGGGAGGCGCCTCGCCCACCTCGTCGAGGAACAGCGTGCCGCCCTGGGCCGCGCGGAAGAACCCCTCACGGTCGCGGGTCGCGCCGGTGAAGGCCCCCCGCTGCGCGCCGAACAGCTCGGCGGCGGCCAGCTCCTTGGGGATGGCGCCCAGGTTCACGCTGATGAAGGGGCGCCCCTGTCGGGGGCCGTGCTGATGGATGGCCTGGGCCACCAGCTCCTTGCCCGTGCCCGTCTCACCCCGAACCAGCACCGGCACCTGGAGGTCCGCGATGCGCTGGATGTGTTCACGCACGCGCTGGATGCCCTGGCTGTCGCCCCGCATGCCCAGCGTGTCCACGGGCGTCGCGTCGTCCGTGTGGCGCGAAGCCAGGTGCAGCAGCAACACCAGCCGACCAGACACGTCGAGCGGCACGCCCGCCGCCAGCGCCTCACGCGTGAACTCACAGTCCGTCACGGGCTGGTCGTTCACCGTGACGCGGGTCCCGCCCTCACCGACGCGCAGGCGGATCATCCCGGTCGTTCCCGGAGAGAACACGATGGGGACCCGGCTGACGAAGGGGTCCGACAGCGGATGACCGAAGGGCTCTCCGGGCCGGGTGAAGTGGGGACCGTTCCGGGACAGCGCGACGTCGCGGCCCGCGAGAACGGCGTCCAGCAGGAGCCGCGCTCCCGCGCGCGTCGCCGTGGGATGGGAGATGAGGGTCAGCGCTGGCACCAGCTCGTCGGAGGACGCCGAGCTCCGCTGCTGCACTCCGGCGGCCGTCGAGACCTCGGCCACCCCCGAGGGGGACAGGGAATCACGAGGCCCGTTGCGAGACATGGGACACGACTTCTACCACGCCCGTGTGGCGGGTTCCCCTGCGTCCAGGCCACCCCGCCTGGGTCAGTCCGTCTCGTTCAGGTCGAACGCGCTGGTGCCGGTGTGGTGCTTGCGCGCGGTGAGGTGGTGCTCGTCGCGGAGCTGGTTCTCGTAGAAGGGCAGGTGCGCGACGGTGCGCTGCTTCTTCAGCGAGCGGATGGTCTCGTGCTCGGTGGTGTTGCTGTAACCGTGCTTCCCGTGCCCCTGCGCGTAGGGCTGGATCTGCAGCAGCATCTTCTCCGGGTAGCGGTTCTGGAGGACGTGGATGAGTTCGTGCCCGTAGACGATGAAGGCAGGCGCGGGGATGGGGTGCTGCTCGCGCGAGTAGTTGCGCTGGGTGCTGTCGCGCAACCCGGAGCGCAACCGGAGCATGGAGCCCCGCCCCATGCCCTTGCCCGCGAGTCCCGGCGCGGGCTCGCTCAGCATGTAGTCCTCGCCGTGGCCGTCCTCCTCGAACTTGGGGATCTCTTCCTTGATGGTGTCCAGGCGACGGCCCACGGCTTCGTACTGCTCGTGCAGCTCGGCGTAGTCCTCCGACTCCCGGCGCAGGCGCACGCGGAAGTCGGTCCACGTCTCGCCCTCTCGCTTGTGGCCCTCTTCCATCTCGGACACGAGTCCCTGCAGCCGGTCGAACTCCCGCGTCAGGGGTTCAATCTGTTCGGACATCGCGTCCAGGCGGATCTTGTTCTGCGCCACCTTCTGCCGGAAGTTGACCGAGGGCGTGAAGGCCGCGGTCAGCACGAGCGTCACCGACCACTCTCCACCGGTGGTGTCCAGGATCCACCGCATCAGCAGCCGCCCATGCGGACGCGACAGCAGTCGGGCGTGGATGGCGCGCACCTCGCGATTGCCGCGCGCGAACTCCGCGCCAGCGGGCAGCTTCACCGCGCCCGTGCCGTTTCGCAGCGCGTTCCAGTCCGCGTCCAACTGGCCCGCCGCCGGAGTGCCCAGCGCCGAGCGGTCCGGGGTGTAGAGCTGGAGGTTCTTCGTGTGGATGTAGTCCACCAGGTCGATGTGCGCCTGCTGCACCTCCACCAGCAGCCGCATCAACAGCACTCGCGACTTCTTCGAGGTCGCGAGCCGTTCGCGCTCCCAGTCGAACACCCGGTACAGCAGGTGCTCGGCCTCATCGAGCGCCTTCATCCGGGCATCCGCCCACGGCTGCGCACTGCTGAAGTAGGAGCCGAACGAACTGCCCGCGTGGTACGCGTCGAGCGCGGCGCAGAACGGGCGGATGAAGTCTTCGTTGTGCCCGATGATGGGCAGGAAGCGGTGGGCATCCAGCCCAAGCTCCGACTTGAAGTCCGCCGACGTGCTCAACGCCATGTCCACTCCCGATGTCTCAACGGAGTGTGACGCTAGCACGCACCCCAGGCCCTTCCACGCTCACCCACAGGCCCGAGCCCGGGCCAGCAGGTACTCGCGCTGCGGCGGCGTCCTCGCCAGCGCGGCGGCCTGTCGGAAGCAGTCCGCCGCCCTTCCCCGCTCCCCCGCCTGCTCCAGCAACATGCCCTCCACGGCGAAGCGGTACGGGTAGCGCTGCAACACGCCCACCGAGCGCAACGGCCCCAGCGCCTCCAGCGCCGCGGCCGGCCCTCGCACCCGTCCCAGCGCCACCACGCGCCCCAGCGCCACGATGGGCGAAGGCTTGAGCGACAGCAGCGCGTCGTACAACGCCAGCAACCGAGCGCTGTCCTCCGGCCCCGGCACGGCGGTGTTCGCATGCAGGAGCGCGATCTCCGCCTCCAGGTGCAGCGGCGTCAGCACCGGTCCCATGGACGCGCGCAGGTGCGTCAGCCCTCTTGCGACCAGCAGGGGCGAAGCCTCCGTCCCCTCCCGCGCCCCCTGCGGCACGAACGCACCCCGAGCATCCACGCGACCCGGGAGCCGGGCCGCCCGGAAGCAGAACAGCGCGGCCAGCGCATGGCCCTCCGGGGTCGCGGTGCCTGGGTGGCAAAGCAGCACCTGCGCCAGCCGCAGCGCCTCCGCGCACAACTCCGCGCGGGACAGGTCATGGCCCTCGGAGGCTTCGTAGCCCTCGTTGAACAGCAGGTAGAGCGCGGGGTGCACCGCGTCTAGCCGCTCCGGCAGCGCCTCCGGGGATGGCACCTCCAACGTCGCCCGACACGCGCGCAGCGTGCGCTTCGCGCGCACCAGGCGCTGCGCCACGGAGGGCTCGTCGACGAGCAGCGCGGCGGCGACCTCGCGCACGGAGAAGCCACACGCCACCTTCAGCGTGAGCGTCACCTGCATCTCGCGCGAGAGCGCCGGATGACAACACGCGAAGAGCAACCGCAGCGCGTCGTCCGGAAGCTCGGCCGCGTAGCGCGTGGGCTCCGCGTCCTCCACCGGAGAGTCCGGAACCTCGGGCGCGCGCAGGCGCACGAGGTCCGTCAGCCGGTTCGCGGCCACGCGCAGCAGCCACGCGCGCGGCTGCTCCGGAACGCCCCGGAAGCCCCACGTGCGGGCCGCCTGGAGCATGGCGAACTGGACCGCGTCCTCGGCCAGGTCCAGGCGTCCCAGGCCCACGCGCCGGGCCAGGGCCGCGACGAGGCCGGCGGACCACTGGCGGAAGGCCAGCTCCAGCACCGTCGCGACCTCGGTGGAGCGCGGCGTCTCAGGCATCGTCGATGGCGCGCAGCTCGACTTCACCGTGGAGCAGGTGGGGGCAGGTCCGGGCCAGGGCCACCGCGTCCTCGTACGACTCCGCCGACAGGATGAACAGGCCGCCCACCACGTCCTTCACCTCCGCGTAGGGCCCGTCCGACACGAGGAGCTGGCCGCCCTGCTGCTTCAGGCGCTTGCCGCCCTCGTCGACCAGCTTCTCCGACAGGAGCAGGCGGCCCTCCTTCCGCAGCCGGTCGCTCCACTGGATGTACTCCTCCACGATGGCCTGGAGCTCCGCGGGCGACTTCGCGGCGAAGTGGGCGGGGGTCTCGTGCAGCAGCATCAGGTAGCGGGACATGGGGTGGACCTCTCATGCGACGGCGGGTACGCCGGCCCCGCGACATGCGGAGCGTTCACCCGAAATGACGGCCCATGTCGCGGAAGATCGACATGGCGTCTCGACACGGAAGGGCCCCTACCTCACCGCTTCGTGCGCACACACACCCAGGCCGCCAGCGAACACTCCCATGGGACTCGCGGGTGACAGGGGCTCCGCGCATGCCTACCCCTCAACTCCAGGAGGCAGCGGGCACCGACGTGGGCAAGCACTGGCGATGGGTGGCGGGGTTGGGGGCGTTGGTGCTCGCGGGATGTCCGTCCGCCTGCACCACGGAGGAATCGTCACGTCCATTCCACCTCACGGGACAGGTGGGTTCTCACGGTGCGGACTTCGCGGCGGCGCTGTACCAGACGACGGGCGTGCGGATGGAACCGCGCAACCGCATCCGGTGGGCGAACAACGGCGCCGTGTTCGACGTGATGGTGGAAGAAATCGGTCGGGCCCGCGCCTCCATCAACATCGTGATGTTCATCTGGGGCGCGCCTCGGACCGGATGCTCGAAGCCCTGAGCCAACGGGCGGCGAAGGGCGTCACCTGCCGCGTGCTGGTGGACCCCATGGGCAGCGGTCCCTTCGAGAAGGAGGTGAAGCCCAAGCTGGAGGCCGCCGGCTGTGAAGCGCACATGTTCCGCCCGCTGCCCGCGGACGAGAACCTGGCGCGCAACCACCGGAAGATCGTCGTGGTGGACGGCAAGGTGGCCATCACCGGAGGGCTCGCCATCCAGGACGAATGGCTGGGCGAGGCGCGCAACGAACAGGAGTGGCGGGACACCAACGTGCGCGTCCAGGGCCCGGTGGTGGCGCAGCTCCAACAGGCCTTCGCGGAGAACTGGCAGGAGTCCACGGGCGAGCTGCTGCCCCTCACGGACTTCCCCACGCTGTCCCAGGGACAGCCCGGCCTGGACGATGCGGGCGAAGGCTGGGCGGGCTTCGTCAGCAGCACGGCGAACCCGGAGGTGACGCGCGCGGAGCGGCTGACGCAGTTGATGGTGAAGGCGGCGAAGCACCGGCTGTGGATTTCGCAGGCGTACTTCACGCCCAACGACGCGCTGATGCAGTTGCTGATGGAGCGGGCGAAGGCGGGCGTGGACGTGCGGGTGCTGGCGCCGGGGGACAAGAACGACCAGCGGGCCATCACCGTGTTGCAGCGCCAGACCTACGACGCGCTGCTCGCGGCGGGCGTGCGCCTCTGGGAGTTCCAACCGTCGATGATGCACGCGAAGACGATGCTGGTGGATGACCGCCTGGTGCTGGTGGGGTCCATCAACTACGACGCGCTGTCATTCAACCTGTTGGAAGAGGGTTCGCTGGTGCTGGAGGACGTGGACGCGGCACGGCAGCTGGAGGCCATCTTCCTGGAGGACCTGACGAAGGCCCGCGAGGTCCAGGCCGAGCGCGCCGCGCGCTGAGGGACGCGCTGTCCGTTTTCGCGCGAGGTCGCGGGAAGCACTGGGCAAGCAGCGGGCCCCTGTGCTCAAGAGGAGGCGCGGGCTGGCGGTCATGCCCGGGAGGACTTCCTTCATGAGCACTGCATCCCCTCGTCATCTCTTCATCGCGGGCGCCACGGGCGCGACCGGCCGCACGCTGATGCGTCAGGCCCTGGCACGCGGCCTGGATGTGCTTCCGCAGGTGCGCCCCAAGAGCGCGGGCACGGAGCCCGCGAGCGGCTGGAAGAAGAAGGCCGTGCTGGAGCTGGCGGACGCGCCCGCGCTGGCGGAGGCGATGCGCGGCAGCACGACGGTGCTCCAGCTCATCGGCACGATGCGCAAGCGCTTCGCGGCGGGCGACACCTACGAGTCGAGCGACATCGGCACCACGCAGCAGTTGGTGGACGCGGCGAAGGTGGCGGGCGTGGACCACATCGTGGTGCTGTCGTCGGTGGGCGCTGGCAGTCCGGTGGGCGCGTACCTGAAGGCCAAGGCGGAGGCTGAGCGCATCGCACGCGACAGTGGCATCGCGTACACGATGGTACGGCCCCCCGCGTTGGAGGGGGAGTACCACCGTCCGCCCGGACTCCTGCATACGCTGGGAAAGCTGCCACTGCTGGGCAAGCTCAAGCCCATGCACCTGGACCAGTTGGCCGCCGTGCTGCTGCGCGTGGCGGAGCGCCGAGCGCCCATCAACGCGGTGCTCGAAGGCAAGGACCTCTGGGCGGAGGTAGAGGCCGCGGGGCGGTAGTCAGACCCGCCAGGTAGAGAAGGCTCCGACGCTGTTCAGGCAGGCACCCTGCCTGCCCGGCGAGCACATGGCTCGCGGAGGAGCTAGACTGATGCTGATGGCGACCGTCGATGAACTGCTGGCCCAGGCGCTGCGACTGTCCACGGATGACCGTGCTCGGCTCGCGCAGGAACTGCTGCTCAGCCTGGACGAACGCGCGGAAGACCCCGAGGCAGAGACGGCCTGGGGCGCGGAGCTCAGTCGCCGTGCACAGGAGGTCCTCGACGGCACGGTGGAACTCGTCAGCTTCGAGGAAGTCAAAAGACAGATGGAGGAGCGCGCACGACGGCGACGGTAAGCCTCCCCTCACCGATGCCCATCCAACTGCATCCCGCCGCCACCTCGGAAATCGAGGAGGTATCGGATTGGTATGAAGAGCAGCGACAGGGAGCCGGCGACCTCCTGGACGCTGCCGTCCTCCGGGCCTTGGCGGACATCGAAGAGCATCCGGACCGCTGGCCCCTCTGGCCTGGGATCCGCCATACGCCGCCCATCCGCCGCTTCCTGCTCCAGGACCATCCCTTCGCCATCCCCTACCTCATCCGAGATGAGAGCGTGGTGGTCCTGGCCCTCGCGCACCTGCGCCGCCGGCCCGGGTACTGGATTGCGCGCGCTCGAAGCGCCACGTAGCCAGCGCTACTCCTTTACCGCCCCCGCCGTGAGTCCGGACACGATGCGCCGCTGGAACAACACCGTCAGCACCACCAGCGGCAGCGTCGCCACCACGGACGCAGCGGCGATCTCCCCCCACGGTTCCTTGTACTCGCTGGCGAAGAGGCTGATGGCCACTGGCACCGTGCGCTTCTCCGGCGTGGACAGGAACGTCAGCGCGTAGAGGAACTCGTTCCACGCGAAGATGAAGACCAGGATGGCCGTCGTCGCCAGGCCCGGCGCCGCCAGCGGCAACAGCACCCGCCGGAACGCTCCAAACGGAGTGCACCCATCCACCCGAGCCGCCCGGTAAAGCTCATCCGGAAGCTGCCGGAAGAACGACGTCAGCACCCACAACGTCAACGGCAGCGCGAACGTCGTGTACGGCAGCGCCAGTCCCACCAGACTGTCCCGCAGGCCCACCGCGTTGAGGATGAGGTACAGCGGGCTCACCGTCGCGATGGGCGGGAACATCGACACACCCAGCGCCGCGGACAACAGCAGCCCCCGCCCCCGGAACTCCAGCTTCGCCAACGCGAACGCCGCCGACGCCCCCACCGTCAGGCAGAACAGCGTCGTCAGCGTCGCCACCACCAGCGAGTTCAACACCGCCCACAGGAACGGCCGCCCGAACAGCACGCTCTGGTAGTTCGCGCCCGTCAGGTGCGAAGGCCACGGCCGGGTCAGTTCCCCATCCGGCCACAGGCTCGTCAGCACCTGCCACAGGAACGGGCCCAGGAAGAACGTGAGGAACGCCACCACGGCCAGCGCCGTGCCCAGCCCCGGCCGCTTCATCGCCGCCCCTCCTCGCGCCCCAACCACTTGAGCCACACCACCGCCAGCAGCACCACGCACAGGAACGTCATCACCGACAGCGCGCTGCCGTAGCCGAAGTCCCCGGAGCGCATCAGCGTCTTGTACGCGTAGATGCTCAGCGTCTCCGTCGTGTTCGCCGGCCCGCCCTCCGTCAGCACGTAGATGGCGTCGAACACCCGGAACGCATCCAGGGAACGAAACAGCACCGCCAGCAGCAGTGCGGGCTTGAGCAGCGGCACCGTGATGGCGCGGAACTGCCGCCACGGGGACGCCCCATCCACGCGCGCCGCCTTGTAGAGGTCCTCCGGAATGCCCTGCAACCCCGCCAGCACCAGCAGCGCCACGAAGGGCGTCGTCTTCCACACGTCCACCAGGATGGCCGCGTGCAGCGCATACCCCGGCGCCCCCAACCAGTTGATGTCCGCGCCGCCCAGCAGGCGGTTGATCAACCCGTAGTCCGGATTGAACATCCACGCCCATAGCCGGGCACTCACCACCGTGGGGATCGCCCACGGCACCAGCACCGACGCGCGCAGCAGTCCCCGCCCCGGGAACGCGCGGTTGAGCAGCAGCGCCAACGGCACCGCGAGCAGCAGCTCCACCGTCACCGCCACCGCCGTGAAGTACGCCGTGTTCCCCAACGCCGACCAGAAGCGCGCATCCCCGAAGAGATAGACGTAGTTCGCGAGCCCCGTGAAGCGCCGCTCACCGAACACCAGGATGAAGCGGTGCAGGCTCAACCAGAGGGCCGCCAGCACCGGGTACAGCGCCACCACGGCCAGCACCAGCACCGCGGGCATCACCAACAGATACGCCTGCCGCCGCTCCCGCGCCTGGGAACCCCCGCCGCTCACTGCGCGTCCTCCACCGTCTCACCCGTCAGGTGATCCACCTGCTTCTGCGCGCGCGTCAGGGAGGCCTCCGGCGTGCGGATGCCGGCCACGGCGGCGGAGAACTCGCTCTGGAGCACATCCGCGATGAGCAGGTAGTACGGCGTCACCGGCCGGGGCCGCGCCCGCACCAGCGCGTCCTTCAAGCTGGCGATGAACGGCTCCGCCCGCCTCAACCCTGGATCGTCATACAGCGCCAGCCTCGGCGGGTTGCGAGCGTAGTGCAGCGCCAGCACCCGGTTGGCCTCCGGCGACGTCAGGTGCGCGATGAGCCGGGCCGCGGCCTTCCTGCGCGCGGGCGACACGTGCGCGTTCACCGCGAGCTGCCACCCGCCCAGCGTCCCCCACCCCGGCTGTCCATCCTTCGTCGGCAGCGGCGCGATGCCCACCTTGCCCCGGATGGGAGAGCCCTCCGCCTGCGCCTCGCTCCACGCATAGGGCCAGTTGCGCATGAACACCGCGCGGCCCTCCTGGAACACGCGCCGCGCCTCCTCCTCGCCAAACCCCGTCACCGTCGGCGGGGACAGCCCGTCCGCGATCAACCCATGCAGGTACGCCAGCGCCTCGCGCGCCGCTTCCGTCTCCAGCAGCACGCGCCCGTCCTCTCCCAATGACTGCCCACCGTGGCCCCAGAGGGCCTCGTACACGTTGCACGTCAGGCCCTCGTACTGCCGGCCCTGCCACACGTAGCCCTGGATGCCCGGCGCCTTCGCCATCGCGTCGCGGGTGAAGCGCCGCAGCTCCTCGTAGGTGCGCGGCGCGCGCGGCACCAGGTCCGTGCGGTAGTAGAGGACGCCCACGTCCACGTACCAGGGCACCGCGTACGTGCGGCCCTCCACCACGACGGAGTCCACCGGCCCGGGAAGGAACTCCTCGCGAAGCCGCGCCGGAGGGAAGTCCTCGGACAGGTCCGCCACCCACCCCGCCCGGGCGAACTCCGGCACCCACACGACGTCCGCCACCAGCACGTCGAAGTCCGTGGCCTTGCCCTGCAACGACGTGAGGAAGAACTGGTGCGCCAGGTCCGACGAGTTGGGCAGCGCCTCCGTCACCAGCTCCACGTCCGGGTTGGCGCGCGAATACCCCGCCAGCAGCTCACGAAACGGCGCCGGGTCTCCCCACAGCGGCTGGAACTTGAAGACGATGCGCGTGCGGCCCGCCGTCCCCTGCTCCTCCGACGAGCGTTTGCAGCCCGTCGAAACAAGGCCCAGCACGACGGCGAGAACGAAGAGGCGGCCCATGCGCACGGATGAGTCCAGCGCGGGGCCCCACCGTCAACGCAAGGCACACGCCCGGGTCATCCAGGAGACATGCCCGGTGCCGCCAGCGGCCCCGGTGCGAACAGCCGCCGCGCCGTCGCGCCCACCGCGCGGCACGCGAGCGCATCCACCGCGCCCCCCACCAGCCCTCCGGCCAGGGGCACCACCTTGGACAGGTTCACGACGCCCTTCTGTCCCGCCTTGCTCACCAGCCGGAAGCCCACCGCGCGGTTGATGCCGCTCAGCGCGTGCTTCGGCACCGCCTCCAGCGCGCGCATCCCCAACTGGTGGCTCACCTCGATGCCGGCCTGCTTCACCACTTCCTTGCCGATGTCGCCCACGATGGCCAGCAGCGTGAGCGTCCGCACGCGGTCCTCCTCCACGTCATGCCCGTGGATCCGCGCGATGGCGCCCACCAGCCGCGCCTGCACCGCCCACGACACGCCCAGGCCCGCGGGCAGCGCCACCGGCAGCGTGAGCAGCCCGCCCAGCCCGGACAGGAAGCCCGTGGTGAACAGCTTCCCCGTCTCCCAGCGGATGAGCGCGTCGATGCGCGCCTCGTGGTCCGGGTAGCGCGTGTCCCGCAGGTACTCGTCCGCCAGCCCCGTCGCGCTGCACAGCGGACCCAGGCCCTCGAAGCCCGCATCCAGGACGGCGTTCACGACTTCCAGCGGCTTCGACATGCGTCCACCTTTCGCCCTGAGCCTAGAGCGGGCCCCGACCTGGAGAAAGGAGACCGGAGGATGCCTGCCCGGTCGCTCGGTAACACCCCGACGAAGAGGGAGGGGATGAGGCCCCTGCCTCCCGTCGTTCACTCAGAGCTCGTTGAAGATGAGCAGCCCGCGCGAGGTGTCCACCGCGTAGACATACCCGTCGCCCGGGACGCGCATGCCCATGACGCCCTCGTAGACGAAGCCCAGCCGCTTCGGGTCGTTCTCACGGTAGGTGTTGAAGTAGGCAATCTCCTGGGGGAGCGTGGGATTGGCCACGTCGAACACGCGCACGCCGTCCTGGTACCAGGCGACGTACAGCTTCGTGCCCTTCAGGATCATGTTGTGGATGGAGGTGGTGGGGCGCAGCCGGTGCTCGCCGATGAGCTGGATGTTCGCCGGGTCGGTGACATCCAGCACGCGCAGGTGCGCGCCCTCCTGCTCACTGCCCTCGAACGCGATGGTGCGGCCCGCGAAGGTCCCCACCGCGCTGGCATGGCTGTATTGCCGGTTGTAGTGGTACTTGCCCAGCTCCTTGACCTGCATCGGGTCGCTCGGGTCCGTGACCAGGAAGCCGATGTCCGTGTGGTTGATGTAGAGGCGGCCCTCGTAGGAGAAGGAGTCGTGCGGATAGCTGGTGACGAACTCCTCGGACGTGAAGACGACGCGGTTGAGCAGGACGGGGTCCCGCGGGGACGTGATGTCGAAGATGATCGTCTGCGCGGGCCGCAGCGCCATGGCGTAGAGGCGGTTGCCATCCACGTGCAGGGTGTGGACATTCGGGGGCGCCCCGCCAGGCACGCTGCGGATGTAGGTCGGGTCCCCCGGGTTTGAAATGTCATACAGGATGACGCCGGAGGCCTTGGTGGCGACGTAGAGCACGTCGTCCTTGGCCCATGCGGCGTTCCAGTACCCGTCGCCCGGCAGGGAGATGATCTTCTTCAACACGGGGTGGTTGCGGTCGCTGACGTCGAAGACCGTCAGGCCTCCCGCGGGCATGTCCGGCTTGAGCTGGATGGACACCACGTAGGCATGGTTCTTCGTGACGTAGACATCCACGGGAAAGCCAAGGTCGACGGCGGACTCGGAGACAGGGTTCAGGCCCCCGGAGGACTCGGCCTCACCGCGGCTCAAGACCAGGCGGTCCGCGTCGAACGTCCCCTTCTCCGTGAGCACGCCGTTGGTGCAGACCGCATAGCAGCCGGTGATGTGGTGGGGCTGGGGCACGTCACAGCCCGCCAGCGCGGTCTTGATGGCCACGCCCCGGGGCGTGGTGAAGACGCTCGTGAGGAGCATGCCCTCATCATCGAACTGCTGCCGGGTGAAGCGATCGAAATTCGAGGTTCCGACGCCGCCCCCTTCCGGGAGCACGAGGCCGGCTCCGCTCCAGGGGTACTCGCCGGATTCCGGTCGCAGTTCGGTCTGGTAGATGCCGTGTCGTGACGCCGTGCGGAGCGCGCTCGGGTTGCATTGCGACAGGTTGAAGAGGGCCGGGGTGTCGCAGTCGATCTCGGTTCCCAGGGGCGGGGTGAACTCGCAAGGAGCGAAGACGCCGCGGTCAATCCAATCGCTCTTCTCCTCGATGGGGGTGGAGGTGCCGTCCCAGGCCACGACAGGGGGCGGGCCGGCATCCGGGGCCCCCTTGGAGTCATCAGAGCAGGCCGTCAGCAACACGGGGCAGGCGAGCAGCAGCATTCCCAGACCACGGGGAAGACACTTCATCGAGACGCTCCCTGTCCAGGCGACACCCGGCCGTGCGCCAGGCACACCCGCAGTGTAAAGCCATTCTCGAAGGGGAGATAGGGACCGGCGGCGAACCCGGGATGCGCCCTACTCCAGGGAGGAGGGCGTTTCGCTCGCACCCGACCGGGGCAGGCGCACGGTGAACACCGTGCCCTCCTCGGCCGAAGAACTCGCATCCACCGTGCCACCGTGCGCCAACACCAGTTGCCGCACGATGTACAACCCCAGCCCGATGCTGCGCTCGGAGCGGCCCACCGTCGTGCCGCGCTGGAGCGGTTCGAAGATGCGCGGCAGCAGGTCCGGCTGGATGGGGTCACCCCCATTGCGCACGTGGACGACGAGCGCGTCCGCTTCGCTCCGGCTCTCCACCCGCACGGGCGTGGCCTCCGGGCTGTACTTCAGCGCGTTGCCCAGGATGTTGGAGAGCACCTGCGCCATCCGGTCCGAATCCCACGCCCCCTGCCCGTCCCCCTCCTGCTCCACCAGGATGGTGCGCTCCGGATGCGCCGTGCGCGCCTCCTCCACCACCTGCAACATCAGCGCGTGGAAGTCACACGGCGCCGCCTGCACGGGGATGCCGCCGCCCATGCGCGCCTGCGTGAAGTCGAGCAGGTCGCGGATCATCCGCGTCGCCCGCTCCGCCGCGGACAGGATGCGCGCCGCCGCCTTCGCGTGCCACGGCTGGATGTCCTCGCGCCGCAACATCAGCGATGCCCCGGTGAGGATGGCACCCAGCGGGTTGCGCAGGTCGTGGCTCACGATGCCGATGAGCTGCTGCTCGAACTCCACCCGGGCCTGCGCCTCGTGCACCAGCTTCTGCTTCTCCTCCTCCGCCCGCCGCCGCTCGGTGATGTCGCGCATGGCGCCCACGATGCGCCGCACCTTGCCGCTCGCGCCGCGCACGATGCAGCCCTGCGCCGCCACGTACGCATACGACGCGTCGTTGCGCAGCACCCGGTACTCGTCCTGCCACCGGTCGTCGTCCGACTCGAACGCCCGCTGCAACCCGGCCATCACCCGCTCGCGGTCCTCCGCGTGGATGTGCCGCCGCCACCACGCCGCGTCCGCGTCCACCTCTTCCAACGGGAAGCCGAAGACCTCCTCCGTCGCGTCGCCAATCCAGTGCATCGCGTCCGTCTGGAGGTCCCAGTCCCAGATGGCGTCGAAGCTCGCGTGCGCCACCAACTGGTAGCGCTCCTCCGAACGGCGCAGCGCCTCTTCCGTGCGCTTGCGCAGCCGCACGCCCTCCGCCTCGCGCAGGGCCCGCCGCACGCTGGGGCCCAGCCGCTCCAGCCGGTCCTTGAGCACGTAGTCGGTGGCGCCGCGCTTGAGCAGCTCGATGGCGCGGTCCTCGCCCAGCGCCCCGGAGACGAACAGGAAGGGCGTGTCCGGACACACCGCCTGCGCCGCTTCCAGCGCGCTCATCCCGTCGAAGCCCGGCACGTTGTAGTCCGACAGGATGAGGTCGAACCTCCCCTTCGCCAGCGCGGAGGAGAAGGCCGTGCGGCCCGCCACGCACTCCAGCGTCGCGGGCAGCCCGCCCTCCTCCAACTGCGCGGCCACCAGCTGCGCATCCAGCGGGCTGTCCTCCAGGAGCAGGATGGACAGCGGGCGTCCGGACGTCGGGGCCGGGTTCATCTCCAGCGCGGCATTGCCGCGTGAACTCACTTCGAGGCTCCCGGCGTGGGCGCCCCCGGGGGCGGCTGGTTCACCACCGCCCAGAACAACCCCAGCTCGCGCAGCGCGGACACGAAGTCCGGGAAGGCCACCGGCTTCACCACGTACGCGTTCACGCCCAGGCCGTAGCTGCGCGCCAGGTCCCGCTCCTCGCGCGACGAGGTGAGCATCACCACCGGCACGGCCTTCAGCTCCGGGGCGCCCTTCACCTTCTCCAGCACCTCCAGCCCGTCCACCTTCGGCAGCTTCAGGTCCAGCAGCACCACGGCCGGGTGGCCGTCCTGACGGTTCGCGTACTCACCCTTGCGGAACAGATAGTCCAGCGCCTGCTGACCGTCGCGCACCACCACGACCTCGTTGGCCAGGTGCACCTCCTCCAGCGCCGCCAGCGTGAGCGCCACGTCGTTGGCGCTGTCTTCGACCAGGAGGATCCTCTTGAGTTCAAGCACGCTCAGGTCTCTTCTTCCTTCTTCTCCAGGGGAGAAGTCCGGGGCAGGGTGAAGGTGAAGGTCGCGCCCTGCCCCACTGCGCCCTCCGCCCAGGTCCGTCCGCCGTGGCGCGACACGATTCGTCGCACGTTCGCGAGCCCGATGCCGGTGCCCTCGAACTCCTCGGCCGTGTGCAGCCGCTGGAAGACACCAAACAACTTGTCCACATACTGCATCTCGAAGCCCACGCCGTTGTCGCGCACCCAGACCACCGCCTCCCCTTCCGCCTCGCGCGCCCCCACCTCGATGAGGGCCTCCGGCTTCGGACGCGTATACTTCAGTGCATTGGCCAGCAGGTTGTGGATCACCTGCCGGAGCAATGCCGGGTCGCCTTCCACCGTCGGCAGCTCGCTCACCTTCCACTCGACCTGGCGCCCGCTGGCTTCCGGCAGCAGGTCCTTGCGAGCCTCTTCCACCAACTGGCCCAGGTCCACCCGCATCTGCCGCATCTCCGCGCGGCCCATGCGGCTGAAGGCCAGCAGGTCGTCCACCAGCGTGCCGCCCTGCTTCGCGGCGCCCGCGATGGTGGACAGGTAGCCCTTGGCCACGTCGTCCAGCTTCGGCCCGGCCCGGCGGTCCAACAACTGCGCGAAGCCGGTGATGTGGCGCAGGGGCGCGCGCAGGTCGTGTGACACGGAGTAGCTGAAGGACTCCAGCTCCTTGTTCGCCTCCTGGAGCTGGGCGGTGCGCTCGCGCACGCGCTTCTCCAGGCCCGTGTTGAGCCGGCGGATCTCCTCCTCCGCGTGCTTCAGGCTCTCCAGCGTCCTGCGCTCGTCGTCGATGTCGGTGTTGGTGCCGAACCAGCGCGCGATGCGCCCCTCCGCGTCGCGCACCGGCATCGCGCGGGACAGGAACCAGCGGTAGGCGCCATCCGCGCGGCGCAGGCGGAACTGGTCCTCCCACGGCTCGCCCTCGCGCAGCGCCGCGTTGAAGCGCACGAGCACGCGTTCGGCGTCCTCCGGGGCGATGAGCGCGTTCCAGTTCCTGCCCTGCGAGGTCTCGGAGGTCGTGCCGGTGTAGTCGAACCAGCGCTGGTTGAACCAGAAGAGGTGGCCGTCCGGCTCCGCCATCCAGGACAGTTGGGGGATGGAATCCGCGAGCGTGCGGAACTGCTGCTCGCGCTCCTTCAGCTCCAGGGCCAGCGCCTCGATGCGCTGGCGTGAGAGCACCTGCTCGGTGACCTCCCACGACACGGACACGATGCCGTCCACCTTGCCCTCCGCGTTGAGCAGCGGCTGGAAGGTGAGGTTGAAGTAGCCCTCGGGCGCGTCCTGGCCCAGGTCGCGGCCCAGGCGCATGGGCACCTCGCGGCCCTGGAAGGTCTCCCCCGTGCGGTAGACCTGCTCCAGGTCTTCAATCTGCCGCTGGTCCTTCAGCTCCGGCAGGGCCTCGCGGATGGGCAACCCCACCAGCGGCCGGGATCCGGTGAGCTTCAGGCGCAGGTCGTTGGCCATCTCGAAGACCAGCTCCGGGCCGCGCAGCACGGTGATGGCGGCGGGCAGCTGCTTGAGCACCGCGAACAGGTTGCGCCGCTCCGCCTGGGCCGTCTCGTACAGGCGCGCGTTCTCCAGCGCCACGCTGGCCATCTGCGCAAGCTGCACGGCGACCGTCTCGTCCTCCGCGTCGAAGTCGCCGTCCAGCTTGTCGGACACCTGCATGAGCCCCAGGTTGCGGCCGTCATGTCCCACCAGCGGCACCGCGAGGAAGCCGTGCAGGGGCAGCGCCGGGCCTTCGGTGGGCGGCCCGTCCTTCCACACCGGATGCTCCAGCAGCTCGTCGCGCGTGAGGCGCAGCGGGTGGTTCTCCAGGCACACCTGGGCGAAGAGGCCCCGCTCATCCACCGCCGTCGCGTGGGCCTCCGCCGCCGACAGCGCGGTGAGCGGATGGGCCGCGTCGCGTCCCTCCACCACGTGCACGGAGGACTGGTTCGCGCCAATCAGCTTGCGCGCCTTGAGGGTGACCAGGTCCAGGATGGCCTGCACGTTGCCGGCCGCGTTGAGCGCCAGGCTCGCGCGCGACAGCCCGCGAAGCTGTTCGGTACGGCGCAGCTCCCCCGCCAGCAGCCGGGCCCGCTCCTCCTCCGCGAACCGGGCCTCGGTGATGTCCTGCACGGTGCCCACGAAGCGCAGCGCCCGTCCGTCCTCGAAGTGCATGCGGCCGGTGGCGCGCACCCAGCGCAGCACGCCGTCCTTCAGCCCCACGGTGCGGTACGCGACGTCGTAGTCACCGGTGCCCGAGGGATCCGCGCTTCGCGCCACCGCCTGGTTCACGCGCTCGCGGTCCTCCGGGTGCAGCCCCTCCAGGAACAGCGCGTAGGAGACCTCGGACTCCGGCGGCAGGCCGAAGAGGGTCTTGCAGCGCGCGTCCCAGTCCAGGACGCCCGTCACCATGTTCATGTCGAAGGTGCCCAGTTGCGTGGCCGTCAGCGCCATCCGCAGCCGCTGCTCGCTGTCCAGCAGGGCCCCCTGCTGCCGGCGCAGGTCCACGGTGAGCGCCTCGGTGCGCTGGCGCGAGTGCACCCACTCCGTCACGTCGGTGGCCAGCGTGATGATGCCGGACACCTTCCCGTCCGACTCCACCAACGGGTGGTAGATGACATTGAAGAAGACGGAGCCGGGCTTGCCGTCGCGCTCCAGCACCACCTCGAACTCCGGGCGCACGAAGGGCACCTTCGTGCGCACCACCCCGCGCAGCACCTCCAGCACCTCCGGCTGCGCGGCCATCTCAGGGAACACCTCAACCAGCGGCCGGCCGGGCGAAATCTTCCGGCCCACCAGCCGCTCGTAGAAGGGGTTCGCCAGCTCGAAGACGAAGTCGGGCCCGCGCACGATGGAGATGCCCACCGGGGCCTGCATGAAGAACGAGTGCAGCCGCTCGCGGTGCACCAGCTCCAGGGCGTCGCGCTCGCGCTCGCGCAGCGCCTCTTCCCGCTGCTGCACGGCCTCGCGCGCCAGGTGCAGCTCCACGAACATCGACACCTTGGCCAGGAGGATTTCAGGCCGCAGCGGCTTGCGCAGGTAGTCCACCGCGCCGTGCGCGTACGCGGCCAGCCACTCCTTCTCGTCCCCGTCGCCCGCGGTCATCAGCAGCACGGGCGTGCGCTTGTTGCGCTCGCGCTCGCGCATGAGGTTCAGCACCTCCACGCCCGTCATGTCGCCCAGGTTCATGTCCATCAGGACGGCGGCGAAGTCCTCGTCCAGCACCCGCCGGAGCGCCTCGCGGCCGGACGCGGCGCGCACCAGCCGCTGTCCCAGTGGGGCGAGGATGCCCTCCAGCGCCAGCAGGTGGCCGGGCGTGTCGTCGACGAGGAGCAGGCTCGCCCGGGGTCGGGACTGGGACAGGGGCGTGGCGGCGGAGGACATGGTGGAGGCTCGGGGAGCGGGGCCTCTTCCCTTTAGGCTGCCTGGAGGCACGTGGGGGACTCACGGTCTTCCGAGCAGCAGGGCCCCGTTGACGGCAGGACAACACTCCGCCGCCCCACCCTGCTCCCTCCTCACCCCGATTCCAGCGCGCGCCCCGGCATTCCCTCCGACACCGCCTCCCCGTCTGCTCGGGGACGCACCAGGAGGACGCCTCCTGGCGCACGGGCATCCCTCACGGTGACGGCAGCCGTCGCAGCGACGTCGTCGGGAACGGCGCCCAGAAGGGCGTCGCCACGGCGTCGCCTTCCAGCGAGAACCACGGCCCGTCCCGCCCCGCGAGCACGTGGAAGTCCTGCGCGGGCGTGAAGCCCTGGCCCATCAGCGCCATGCGCTCGCCCTTCGCGTTGGTGGCCACATCCAGCACCAGCACGGTGTGGCCGGGGCTGCCTCCCAGGACGAAGAAGTCCCCGGGGCGCAGTTGCTCGCGGCCGGGACGCGCACCTTCCGCTTGGATGGACAGGGTGCCCGCGTAGGTGAAGAGCAGGTCCAGGTAGTTGCGGAAGGCCTTGCGCGAAGCATCCGCTGGCGCGCTGTCCGGCACCCACGTCACCTTCGAACCGGAGACCCGGGCCCGGTCTCCCAGGGAGTACCGGGGCCACGACGCCACGTGCCCGCTGGTGAAGCGGTAGGCGATGCGGTCCGGATGGCCGGAGGCCCAGCGCCACTCGGCATGCAGCCGGAGGATGGAGTCCGCGCACTGCTGGAGGTTGGCGGTCCCCACGTCCAGCTCCCCCACCGCCGCGAGCCGCGCGTCGGTGGCGGCCAGCACCGTGTCTCCCGCGAAGTCGCGCACGGGCGTTCCTTCGGGGCGCAGGGGCAGTCCGCGCAGCCACGCACCGAAGGAGCCCGCTTCCAGGGGCACCCGCGTGTAGCCCTCCGGCGGCGCGAAGGTCGCCTCCAGCGCGCGCACCTGGGCGGTGGCGGGCAGCCACGGATAGCGGGCCCGCTCCTCCGCCGTGACGGCATGGGACGGAACCGCCGCACGCCTGGCCGCTTCACCGCTCGCCTCGCAGCTCATCAGCGGCAACGTGGTGGTGACCAGGGCAAGCAGGACGCCCGTCACCCGGCGGCGCAGGGAGTGGATGGCATTCACGGGGCGGAAGACTCCTGGCGGCGGGACCGGGACCCTCCCCGGACCGTCCTGGTGGGACACCGACCGGCATCCCATGGGTCCCGGAGGGGCGCGGATTCAGGAGGCGCTGCCGGCGTTCTTCGCCGGACGCTCGCCGGACAGGGCAGGTGCGCCCCGGGCGCCGAGCACTACCTTTTGGGAGCCATGCACCGTCGGGCGAGCCTCGTGCTGCTCAATGCACTGTCCCTGTCGCGCCTTCCGCTCGCCGCGGTGTTCATCGCCGTGTCGGATTCGCGCATGCGGGCCTTCCTCGTGGTGCTGGCCGCGGCAACGGACTTCCTGGACGGATGGATTGCCCGGCACCGGGGGCTGGCCACGCGCTGGGGGGCGCTCATCGACCCCGTGGCGGACCGGGCCTTCATGGTGACGGCCTTCATCGTGTGCCTGCTCGATGGGCTCATCGGTCCGGTGGAGCTGCTGTTGCTGCTGCTGCGCGACGTCGGCACGGCCATCGGCTTCATCGTCGCCAGGCTGCGGCCGGACATGCGGGCCGTCGAGCTCAAGGCGCGGATGCTGGGCAAGCTCGTCACCACGCTGCAACTGGCGGTGCTGCTGTGCGTGCTGCTCTACCCGCCGCTGGTGCGCCCCCTCGTGGCGCTCGTCTCCCTGCTGTCGCTGGCGTCGGTGGTGGACTACACGCGCGCGGTGTGGAGCCAGCGCCAGCAGCGGCCTCCCTCCTCCCCTCTGGGCGCGGGCGCGCCCGTGGGCTCCGTCCGCGAGTAGCGCGGGCGACGCTCAGGCGGGCGCGGCGTGTTCGTCCGGGCGGGGCTCATGGAGCAACCGTTCGCGCTCGCGCTCCATCGCGGCGCGCTCGCCTTCGGACATGGCGTCCCAGACCTCATCCATCGTGTCGAGCAGCGCATCCACCTCGGGTGAATCACCGCCCGGAGCGCGAGCGCGGACGAGGGCCAACTTGTGCAACAGGCTGCGGTATCGGTCGTAGACCGTCATGGTGAAAACCTCCGTCCCCGAGACGCGCACCGGCCCGCGCGACTGACGGACGCGAGGGCATGGCCAGGCCTGGGGCACAGGTGAGGGGTCTCTCAGCGTGAGCGCATGCTGGCGGCACGACGGGCCTCCGCCTTGGACAGCACGGCGATCTCCCGCGTGTGGCTCTTGCCCACGATGTTGACCACGGCGCGCACCTTCTCCCCCTCCTTGAGCTGGTTCACCTTGATGGCCTGGCCCTCGCGCAGGATGCGCGTGCCGGTGCCGACCTCCAGCGGCAGTCGCGTGCCCGCGTCCACGATGACGACCTCCTTGGTGGACACCGAGGTCACGACGCCCGTGTAGATGGCATCCACCACCGCGATGCCCTGCTGGGCCGAGGGAGCAGGCGCCACCGCCGGTCCCCCCGAGCCCGTGTTGCCCGTGCCACCGGTGCCCGGGTTCGCATTCGCACCCGGGTTGCCGTTGCCACCTGGATTCAACTGGGAGTCCGCGCCGCGGGCCTCGGGGTTCGGATCCGCGGAGGGACTTCCGTTCGCCCCGTTCGGCGTCACCACCGTGCCGGTGTTGCCCGAGGTCCCGGTGTTCGGAGTCACGATCGTACCGATGCCCGGAGCGTTCGGATTCGCGCTGGCGCCGCTGTTGCCCGAGCCGCCGGTGTCCGGGCCCTGCTCCGGGGGGCTCATGCCCGGGTGGACGTTGGGGTCGGCGGTGTTCGTCGTCCCCGGAGCCGTCCCGGTGGCAGGCGCCTGCTGTGTCCCCGAGCCTCCCGTCCCAGGCTGTGTCTGGGTGGAGGCAGGCGAGTCCTGGGTCGGCTGCTCGGAGTCCACGAATGACAGCGTGTACCCTCCCTGGGCCTCGGCCTCGGCTTCAGCCACCGGGGCACTCGAAGTCCCTGTGCCCTCTTCGGCTGGCGAACTCCCCGCCGTCCCCGCCCCTATCAGCAGGCAGGCCACGCCCGCGATCCCCAACCCCCTCCAGGTGTCTCGCCTCATGCGCGGAGTTCCTCCCATCGGGGAAGGTGCGCGCTCGGGGGCTGTAAGCCACCGTCCGGACGACTCAGGGCCCGTCCGCCTGCTCGTTCCGCCACCGCGACGTGAAGCCCATGCCAGGACGCAAAACGCCCCCGGTCCCACTAAAGGGCCCGGGGGCGTTGGGAGAGGTCCGAGGCGCTACGGCAGCGGAAGCGGACCGCCGCCCTGGGGCAGCGTGCGCGCCAGCTCCACGGCCTTGGCCGCCTGCACGATGCCGTGGCCGTACTTGTCATCGACGCCCGGCGTCACCTTGTCGTCCAGCGCCGTCTTCTCCAGCACCGCGCGGACGTGCGCGGCGGTCAGGTCCGGCCGGGCGCTGAACACGAGCGCGGCCACGCCGGACACGTGCGGGGTGGACATGGAGGTCCCCGACTCGCGCTGGTAGTCCACGCCGCTGATGTTCACGGTCACATCCTGGCCTTCGAGCTTCTTGATGGCCGCGCCGGACACCAGCGACACCGACACCGTGGGCACCCAGTGCGTGGAAGCGGAGCCCAGCGTGAAGGTGCCGTCGCCATCCTCGGGCACGTTGTTGCCGATGATGATCGCGCGAGCCCCCGCCTCGATGACGTTGCGCGCCTTCTCCTCGAAGAAGATGTCGCCGCGGTCCACGTACGCGACGAAGCCGTCGCAGGTGGCCGCCTGGCCACAGGAGGACCGGTCGGTGCCCAGGCCGCAGTTGACCAGCCGGCCCGTGTAGCTGCCCTGCGCGGTGAACGTCAGCGGCGACGACGTGATGGGGTTCGGTCCCGCCTGCAACGTGGACAGCGACGCCGCGCCCAGCACGGTGGAGCTCAGCACGTTCACGCCCGGGCCCACCACGGAGAGCTCCGTGCCGAACTGCGAGAACTCCGCGTACTCGCCCTGCGCGTTCACCGCGCCCACCGCCATCACCGCCGGAAGATACGCGGCCGGATAGGCGATACCCTGCGTGCCGTCGTTGCCGCTGGCCGCGACGGACAGCATGCCGTTGCCGCTGTCCCACGCCCGCTCGAACGCGGCCTGCTCGCCCGGGGACGGGGAGTCCGCGCCCAGCGACAGCGAGGCGATCCGCGCGCCCTGCGCCTGGCACCACTGCACCGCCTTGATGACGTCGTCGGTGCTGCCGCCGCCCTTCACGTCCAGCACGCGAGCGACGAGCAGCGAAGCACCGGGCGCCACGCCCACCACGCCATTCGGATCCTGTCCCGGGCCCACGCGTGCGCCGGAACCCGAGCCGAACTGGGCCAGGAGGGTCCCCGCCACGTGCGTGCCGTGACCGCCGCCCACCGTCACGACGCCCAGGGCCTCGCTCTGGTCGGTGGGGTCGTCGTCACCGTCGACGTAGTCGATGCCGCCCACGTAGGCGGCCTTCAGCTCCGGATGCTTGCTGTCCCAGCCGCTGTCGATGACGCACACCTTGATGCCCGCGCCCGTGGGGGCGCCGGGGTCCAGGATGCCGTCGTTGTTCGCGTCCCACACCTGCGGCGCCTGCACCAGCTTGAGGCCGTCGGTGTACTCGCCCACGGAGCCCTGCGTGCTGAACGCGCCCTGCCACGACACCACGGGGGGAAGGGTCGGCAGGCCCATCGCGCGCACGCGGCGGTTGGGCTCCACGGAGAGCACCTCCGGGTTCTGCTTCAGCTTCGCCAGGGCCTCGGGCGACAGCCGCGCGGACACCATGTTGAGGTTCGGGAAGCGGTGCTTCACGGTGCCGCCCTCGCGCTCCACCGCCGCCGCGAAGTCCGCCGTGGCGGCCAGCGCGTTGGCGGCGACCCGGGGCTTGAAGGTGATGAGGACGCCGTCCGCGGGCTCCTGCGCGCTCAGCGCGGAGGACGCGGTGCCGGGCAGCGACTGGTCCGAGGTTCCTGGACACGCCTGGGGACCGACATCGATGGGTTCGGGATCACTGCCGCAAGCCACCAGACCGGACAGCCCGAGCCCAAGCCAAAGCCAACGCTTCATGGGGTGCATCTCCTTCGTGCCCGGACAGCGGGAGGTACCGCGCCGTAACCAGCCGCCTCCAAAAAGACGGCCGGGAGGAACGGGGCTGCCCTGCGTCCCGTTCCCGAAAACAATTTAAGCATGGACGAAGGACGACTGCTCGGGTGGCTGTCATGCGCCCGACGGGCACGCGGTGCCGCCCAACGTGCGGAGTTCGACGCTCCCGAAGCGCTGCCCGTCACCCCCGCGACGTCCCCGCGCGAGGAGCACGGCGTGACGCGTTGAGACCCGGGCCGCCACCCGGTCGGGGGGTCAGGCATCCACGGTCAGCACGTGCGCAACATCCGGAAACAAACCCCACCCCGTGGCCGCGAGGGAACCTCAGGCGTCCGAGGGATCCACGCCGAAGATGCGCTGGGCATCCACGGCATAGGCCGCGAGCTGACGCTCCGTCTCCGCCGCATCCCAGCCCAGGAGCGGCGCCATGACGGAGGCGGCGCGGACCGCGGCCGAGCGACCCTGATCCCGCGTCTCGAACGCGACCTTGAGGCGACGGATGAGCAGGTCCGCCAGCGACTGGACCATCTCGTGGGACACGCCCCAGGCGGCCTCGGCGCGGCGGTACGGCAGACCGTCCGCGAGCGGCTCGGCCAGCTCCGGCGTCTCGCGCGTGAGCGCCCACACCGCGCGCCAGCGGCTGCCATACGCGCGCACCAGATGCTCGGCCGTGGCCGCGTCCCCCACGTCCTCCCGCGCCGCCTCGAACTCCGCGGCCAGCTTCACGATGTCGCCGCCCGGAAGCGGCAAGGCATCGGTGGTGGACTTGCGGTGGGGCATCGCGAGGTGGCGCTCCACGGCGTTGACCACGTCCCGGGCCATGACCCGGAAGGTGGTGAGCTTGCCACCGCTGATGGCGAGCACCCCGGACGGGCTCACGTCGATGGCGTGCTCGCGGCTGGCGCTGCCCGCGTCGGTGTTGCCGTGGTAGCCGCTCGCGGCCAGGGGCCGGATGCCCGCCCAGGCACTGACCAGGTCGTCGCGGGTGAGCTGCGCCTCGGGGAAGAACGCGTTGGCGGAGGCCAGCAGGTAGGCCACGTCGGACTCGCTCGCGCGCACCTCGGCCGGGTGGGCGCGGGTGGCCGTCTCCGTGGTGCCGATGAGCGTGAACGCATCCGCGGGCAGGATGAACATCACGCGGCCATCCACGGGGGACAGCAGCGTGAGCGCGTCCTGGATGCCCAGGCGCGAACGGGGCACGGAGATGTGCACGCCCTTGCTGCCGCGCACCGCGGGCCCGGAACGGCTCGTCCCCGAATCGAGCTGGCGGATCTCATCACTCCAGGGCCCGGTGGCGTTGACGACCGCGCGAGCCTTCACGGTGAGCTCCGCGCCCGTGAGGTGATCCACGACCACCGCGCCCGTGGCCTTGCCCTCCGCCAGCACCAGCCGCTTCACCGAGGCATGGTTGAGCACCACCGCGCCCGCCTCGCTCGCGCCCAGCGCATTGGCGAGCGTCAGGCGCGCATCATCGGTGGCGGCGTCGTAGTAGCGCGCCCCGCCCTTGAGCCCCTCCGAACGGATGCCCGGCTCCGCCTCCAGCACCTGCTTGAGCGACAGCCGCTGATACGCCTTCACGTTCCGGAACAGCGACAAGGCGTCGTACAGCATGAGGCCCGCGTTGAGCTTCCACCGGGGCACCCGCGCACCCGCGTACACGGGCCACACGAAGGCCAGCGGGCGCACCAGGTGGGGCGCCAGCCGCAGCAGGCGCCGTCGCTCGATGCTGGATTCAAAGACGAGCCCCAGGTGGCCATGCTCCAGGTAGCGAAGGCCGCCATGGATGAGGCGCGACGAACGGCTGGACGTCCCGCTGGCGAAGTCCTCGCGCTCCACCAGCGCGACCTTCAGGCCCCGCAGCGCCGCATCCCGGGCCGCGCCCGCGCCGGTGACCCCGCCGCCAATGACGAGCAGATCAAAGGACTCGGACCCCAACGCCAGCAAACGCTCGGCGCGCGAAGGCGGCGGCGAGGGGATCGTGAAGGCAGGAAGCGAACGCAGCACGGCGGATTCGGAACGCACGCCAGGAGTCTATGACGGGAACTCTTCGGCTGCAGCGGATTCCAATGCAATGCGTCAAGAGGCTTACGGGGCAAGGGGACGGGACGGCGTGGACAGTGTCGGACAGCGGTCGGGGGGCGACCTTGCGTGTCCGGAGGCGGACGGCTAGGGAGGCAGGCGTCGTTCACCCGTCGTCCAGGACGCCGCCCTTCCGAGAACGCACCGCCGTGTGGGACCCCCGAGACCGACGTGACCTGGCGTGCCTGGGACTGATGGTCCTGGTGTACGGGCTCGCGGTCGCGCCCGTGCTGCACGCGGTGGTGGGTCACGGCGGGGGGCTGGGTGGGCACGCCCACGTGCACGGGCCGGGAGCCCACGTCCACCGCGAGGCAAGCGAAGCCAGGGCCCCGGGCGCGGCGGCACCGGACGGGGATGACGGTTCCGAGCCCCAGGGGCACGGACACCGGCACCAGACGGGCTCGGTGGAGCACCTGTTGGCGGTGGCGGCCAGTTGGACGGTGTTCGTGCCGCCGGCGTTGCGGTGGGTGTCGTGGACGGTGGAGCCCGCGCGAGGACCGGAGGCCTTTCCGGCCCGGCGCCTGAGGCCCACCGCGATGCCGCAGGGCCCGTAGAAAAACCAGCACCCTTCGCACTTCCGTAAGGACTCTTCGCGAGCATGGGACCCGTCTGGCTTGAGCCAGGCATGGGCCATGATCGCGGTTTGCCTCGCGTCTGTCTTTCATTGCGTCCCGGGCGTGCGTCGAGTCGCGCACCGGGGACGTATCGCCATTCCCTCGTGCCGTCGTCTCCCGTGCTCATGTTGCTCTTCGTCATCGCCACGCTGTCGACATGCCTGCACGTAACGCCAAGCACCGGCCCGGAGGCCCTCCAGGCGGGAGCAGGTGCCTCCGTGGTGGCCGGAGTCACGCGGACGCAGCCTGAAACAACGCAAGGCGCGCCGACCGACAGCACGGTCAGCGAGACAGAAACACCCTCCCCGACGGCCACCGAGCCCCCCACCCGGCAGCAAGAAGGTCCCGGCTCCGAGCTGCCCACCGAATCACAGGCAGCCCCCGCCCTCGACGCGGACGAGGCCCCACCGCCGGAAGCCCCCATCCCGGAAGAGGGGACGAAGAAGCGCTCCACGGTGGTGCGAGGCACGCGCCCCGCGCGGAGCGCGTCGGAGGTGACCCTCGGCCGGGACATCCTCGACACGGCACCGCGCACGAACGCCACGGACGTCCTGCGGGTGGTGCCGGGCCTCGTGGCCTCGCAGCACAGCGGCGAGGGCAAGGCGCAGCAACTCTTCCTCCGAGGCTTCGACGCGCTACACGGCCAGGACGTGGAGCTGAACGTCGGCGGCCTGCCGGTGAACGAGGTGAGCCACATCCACGCGCTCGGCTACGCGGACACCAACTTCATCATCCCGGAGCTCGTGCAGTCGCTGGAGGTGACGGAGGGCTCCTACCGGGCGTTTCAAGGAGACTTCGCGGTCGCGGGCACGGTGCGAATGGACCTGGGCGCGCGCGAGCAGGGCGTGGAGTTCGCGGGAACCCTGGGACAGTTCGGCCAGCGCCGCCTCGTCGTGACGGTCCGCCCCGGTGAAGACCCCGGCACCTTCGCCGCGGCCGAACTGGGCGAGTCAGACGGCTTCGGTCCCCAAAGAGGCTACGGTCGGGCCGCCCTCCTCGCACAGGCGAACGTGGACCTGGGCCACGGCCTGAGCGCGAGGCTGCTCGGGGGCAGCTACGTCACGCGCTTCGACTCGCCCGGGGTGGTGCGCGAGGACGACCTGGAAGCAGGCCGGCGCACGTTCTACTCGGGCTCCTTCCCCCGGCAGGGCGGCACGGTGTCCCGGCACCAGCTCCTGTTCAGCGTGGACCTGCCGCGCGAAGGCACGGCGCGCACGCGGCTGGAGGCCTTCGGAATCCTCTCCGACCTGAGGCTGCGCAACAACTTCACCGGCTACCGGGTGGATGACCGGGGTGACGGCCTGGAGCAGACGAACGGAGGCTCCATCCTGGGCCTGCGCGCCGAGCACCGTCGGCAGGTCACCCTCTTCGACCAGCCCGTCGCGCTGGAGCTGGGCCTGGGAGGTCGTCGCGACGGCATCCAGCAGACGCAACGCCGTTACCGCGAGACGGACGGCACCTTCTTCGCGGACGAAGTGGACGCGCACATCACCCAGACGGATGTCTGGGGTTACGCCGAGGCAAGACTCCCCCTGGGCCGTTGGGCCTTCCGCCTGGGAGGCCGGGCCGACGCGCTGGGCGTGGAGGTCTTCGACGCGCTCGCCTTCCGGGATCCGCGCTTCTACGACGGCCAGGGCTACTCACGCAGCGCCTTCGGGGTGCACTGGGGAGCGAAGGCAGGCATCGAATACGCGATCACCGACACCTGGGCCCTGTTCGCCAGCTACGGCGACGGCTTCCGCTCCCCGCAGGCCCGCAGCCTCTCCGAGGGAGAACGCGCCCCGTTCGTGGACGTGCACGGCGTGGAGCTGGGAACCCGGAGCGAAGGCGAACGTCTGTCCATGCAAGCCAGCCTCTTCGGCTCGCAGGTGGAGGACGACTTCTTCTTCGACCACACCGTGGGCACCACCGTGTTCACGGGAGAAACCCTGCGCACGGGCATCTCCGCGGCGTTGCAGGCCCGTCCTCTTCCTGGAGTCACGGCCGCGCTGAGCGCCACCCTCGCGAACGCGACAGTGACAAAGACAGACGCGAAGCTGCCCTACTTCGCGCCCCTGGTCGCGCGAGCGGACCTCGGCTGGGACCGACCGTTGCCGGGCATTGGCGCCATCCTGTCCCTGGGCACGGGGCTCACCCTCATCGGTCCCCGTCCCCTGCCCTACGACGAATTCAGCCACACGGTGTTCCTCGCGGACGCGCAGGCCGCGCTGCGAAGGGGCGCCTTTGCCCTGCGGCTCGACGTGAAGAACCTGCTGAACACGCGCTGGCGCGACGGTGAGTTTGTCTACAGCTCGCGCTTCGATCCATCCACGCCGCCCAGCCTCGTGCCGGCCCGGCATTTCACTGCGGGGTCGCCACGCATGGCCTCGCTCACCCTGGAGGTCCACCTGTGAAATCAACAACCCCTGCCCTGCTGCGAAGCACCCTCGCGGTGGCCGCGACCCTGATGAGCCTGGGCTGCGGCGACGACACCAAGACCGAAGCGGAGCGCCGCACGTTCAGTGTGTCGATGACGTCGCTTCCGCCCACGGCCCCCAACGAGCACGGATGGACCGTCACACCGGAAGCCATGCAGCTCTCGGTGGGAACGGTGCGCTTCTTCGAAGGCCGCGTGCTGTTGTCCAGAGCCCCGCGGTTCCACTGGTATTCGCTCATCGGAGGCACGGCCCACGCGCATCCCGGCCACTACGTCCCCGGAGACGCCTTGGGCGAGGTGTTGAAGGTCCAGACGGTGGACCTGCTCGCTGCCGGAGGCGTTGTCCTCGGGGACGCCAACGCCGTCACGGGCTCGTACGGTTCGCTGGAGCTGACGCTCGCGACGCCCACGGCAGCCACGGACGCGCAGAACGTGCTGGGCGGCCACCAGGTGCACGTGCGCGGAACGGCGAGCCACACCACGGGCGCCACCGTGCGCTTCGATGCGACGGTGGACCTGCCCAAGGCCATTGAAGGCGTGCGCTTCGAGCGGGAAGTGAAGCAGGAGCCCGGCGCCGTGAGCATCGCGGTGGACCTGGGCAAGTGGCTGAGCCGCATCGACTTCGCCACCGCGTCGCTTCCGGACGCGGCGGGCGTTTCCACCTTCCCCGCTGAAAGCCAGGCGCAGAACGCCCTGGTGCGCGGCGTGGAAGACACCAGCGCCTACGTCGTGACGTGGGTGGAAGGAGCAGCGCAATGAAGCAGTGGCTGATGGGAGTGTCGTTTCTGGGTTTGCTGGCCTGCTCTTCGGGTCAGGGCAACGTGACGTTCACGACGTACGGCGAGGACTTCATCGAGAAGGAGATCCCCGCCACCGCGTTCGAGGACGGCTGGACCGTGCGGTACACGAAGTTCCTCGTGAAGCTGGGAGAGCTGAAGGTCGCCAACCAGAAGGGCGAAGTCGCCGCCGAGCAGACGCCCGCGAAGGTCTACGACGTCCACCGTCCAGGCCCCGTGAACGTCGCGGCCTTCAACGACCTGGCCTCCGAGGAATGGGACGAAGTGAGCTACGCCATCGCCCCCGCCACGGACGCCACCGCCGGCAACGCGGACGCCGAGGACGTGACGCGGATGAACACCGAAGGCTGGTCCGTCTACGTCGAAGGCACCGCGACGAAGGGAGCGGCATCGAAGCGCTTCCGCTGGGGCTTCCCCACCAACACCCTCTACGAGCACTGCGAGAACGAGGACATCGGCAACGGCGTGACGGTGCCCAAGGGAGGCACGGAGACGGTACAGCTCACCATCCACGGCGACCACCTCTTCTTCGACGACCTCCAGTCACCCGACGCGAAGATGCGCTTCGACGCCATCGCGGCCGCGGACAGCACTGGCATCGTGGGTCCGGACGGAGAAGTCACCCTGGATGAGCTCGGCACGGTGGACCTGACGTCGTTGCCGTCGAACCAGTACGGCACGGGAGGCGCCGGCAGCGTGCGCACCCTGCGTGACTTCGTGACGGCGCTCGTGCGGACCGTGGGGCACTACCGCGGCGAAGGCGAGTGCTCACCGCGCGTCCGCTAGAACCGCGGCGGCAGGAGGGGCCGGAGGAGGACACCGCCGGCCTCTCCCAGCATCAGGGCGCTCAGTGCTTCGGCGGACCGTTCCCGCCCGACGTGTCCCCCTTGTTCCCCGGCGACGGCGTCTGGGGCTGCGAGTGGGGGTGATTCGGGTTCATCGGGTTGGAGCGATTGTCCTGGGCGGACTTGTGCTCGGGGCGCTCGGGGTTCTTCGAATGGGAGCGCTGATCATTGGGGCTGGGGTTCTTGTTCTTGCTCATCGTTCTGCGGCCGCCATGCGTCCGGGCAGGCATGTCCGGACGCGGAGCACGGTAGGAAGGCGCTTTTCGGAAACGCAGGGGGCTCAGGGTGCCCCGCACTGTCAGGCATCGGTCGCTCGGGCGCGCATCCCGCCTCCGGCGGCACTGGAGGCCCGCCTGCCCGGATGCGGACCTGAAGCCGGATGCCTACTCCTGACGCAGGGAGGTACGCGCATGAAGACAGTGACCTACGAGCGCAGCGGTCGGACGAACACCGGAGCCCAGGCGCTGCGAGTGGAGGGCCTGAGGCACCTGCGCGTCCTGGAACAGGGCGAGCCGGTGATGGAGCGAGACCTCACGCCGGAGGAGGTCCGCCGGCTGGCGCCGCTGCTGGAGACCCTCCAGCGAGAGCCTGAACCCGCCACGCTGGCGCCCCAGGTCGGAGGCCCGGACGGACTGGCGGTGACGCTGGCCTTCGAGGACGAAGAGGTACCCCGGCTGCGACTCGCCACCGAGCGGCTGCCCGCGAAGGGTGCTGGAGGCGGGTATGATCGCCTGCTCGCGGAGCTGGACGCATTGCTGACCGCGGAGCTGCACGCACGAGCACCACGCCACGCCCATGCCGTCTTGCCGCACCAACTGCGCCACGATGAATGACCAACGCCCACACGGCCCGTCGGGGCCGACCGGGCGACGGCGGGATAAGCCCAGGACTGGCGTGGAACAAGCGGGACAGCAGGCGCGCGGCCAGGCGCGGTTGCCGTGGCGGCGCGCTTCTGACAGACAAGCACCATGAAGCGCGTGCAATTCTCCGTGCACCGCACGGTCGGAGAGGCGCGGATGCTGGCGGGCGCCCTGGAATCGGCCGGTCTCTCGGTCGATGTCCGAGGCGAATCCCTGGTACCGCTGAGCGGAGAGATTCCCAGCACCGAAGCCTGGGTGGAGCTGTGGCTATGGCCGCAGGAGCTGGAAGCCGGCCGACAGGTCCTCTCCGAGCTGCAGGCCAACCAGGAAGCCTCGAACCGTTCGGTGACCTGCCCCCGGTGCAGCGAGGAGATCCCAGCCAACTTCGAGCTGTGCTGGAACTGCGGACTGGAGCTGCCTTCTGGCCTGCGCCCCCACCTGCGAGCCGTCTAGGGTCCCTGTCATGAGCGAGCCGTTGAACGGGACAGCGGAGCGTCGCGACCGGCGTTGGAATCAGGGAATGCGTGGCGTGCTGTGGGTCTCCGCGGGCGCGCTGGCCATCCACCTCATCCCGTTGTTCCTGCCCCGGAACATGCCCGAGCAGGAGCTGGCCATCGCCCGAGCGACGGAGAACATCGACAGTCGGCTGGCCTACCTGGTGCCGCTGAAGACCAACGACAAGGCCACGGCCGAGGACCTGCGCACCGCGGCGGAGCTCCTGCTGGAAGGAGCGCCAGCCCAGGCCCATGACCTGGCCGTCGAAGCTGAACGCAGGGACCCGAAGGCGGTGGAGACCCAGCTCCTGCTCGCGCGCATCTGCGACCTGGAGCGGATGTCCCGCTGCGTGGACCAGTCCCTGAACAAGGCCATCAAGCTCGCGCCCATGGACCCACGAGCGGACCTGCTCCAAGCGGACCTGAGCGAGAAGAAAGGCGACCTCGCGAGCGCCAAGGAGGCCCTGTCCCGTGCCCACGAGCGGGTCCCAGGCGATCCTCGCGTCGGGGTGCGCTACGGCCGGATGCTCAGCCGGATGGGGCAGCCAGACGATGCGCTCAAGGTCTTCGCCGCGCTGGAAGGAAGGATGCCCCCAGCCCGACTCCTGGTGGAACAGGGCCTGGTGCTCGGCAAGGAAGGTCGGAGCCGGGAAGCCGTGAAGGTGTTGCAGCAGGCCGTCCAGGCGGACCCGAAGCTGGCGGAGGGCCACTTCCAGCTCGGACTCGCCTGGGCCCAGCTTGGAAACGATGACGCCGCCGAGGAAGCCCTGCTGCGGGCGGACCGGCTGAACGTCGCGGACACGCGGCCGCTGGCCACGCTGTGCACCCTCCAGGTGAAGGCGGGGCGGTTCGAGGGAGCCCGACAGACCCGCACGGACCTGGAGCGACGCTTTCCCCAGCGGATGGACGCCATCCGAGAGCAGTGCCGGCTGCCCTGAAGCTCAGCGAGGCTCCTGCCCCCGAATCTGGCGCAGCATCCGAGCCGAGGCGATGACCGGGGCATCCACGGAACCATCAGCCCGTTCAGTCCGCACCACGGCCTGGAGGAAGGGGATTGCGTCTTCATCGCGGCCCTGCTGGAAGAGCAGTTCCCCCAGCGCGAAGCGGGCCTGGGTGAGGAGGACGAGGTCCTCGGCCGCCACGGCCGCATCGATGGCGTCACTCAGCGCGGACTCCGCCAGTTCGGCCTGCCCACGCCCGAGCAACTCACGGGCCCGCTGAAGGTATTCGAGGGTATTCATGGGCAGCGTTCCCCCTGCGGAGAAGACGGCAATGGAAGACAAGCGCCTGATCGAGCTGGAAATCCGCTACACGCAGCAGCAGGAGCTCCTGCAGGAACTGAGCGATGTCCTCTACCAACAGGGACGCGTCATCGACGCGCTCAGAGCCGAGGTGGACGGCCTCAAGCGCAAGCTCGAGGCCGAGCCGGGCATGGTGGACGCCCGCCAGCAGGAGCGCCCTCCGCACTACTGAGGCGCCGCCTCAGAATTTGTAGCCCAGCCGCAGGCCGATGATGGGATTCGGGTCGAGGTAGCCCACCTCGACGCCGATGCTCGCCGCCTTCCCCTGGAGACCAAAGCCGAAGGCTGCATGCGCCTTGAAGGTGTCCCCCTTGAAGAAGATCCACGGCCCCGCTAGGCCCTCCACGTAGACAGTCCTGCCCACGTTCGCGCGGATGGAGATGTCCAGCGGAACGCCAATGATGTTCCCGTCCGTCACGAGCACCGCGCCGAAGCGCGCGCCCACGAAGATGGGGCCCGCGACATGCCCCTCGACGCCCAGGGTGAAGTTGAAGGCCGCGCTGGTATCCACCCAGTAGTCCGCCCCCACGCCCAGCCGGACGCCAGCGGCAGCCTCGGAGCGAGCGGGCACGAGAAGGAAACCCAGCGCGAGCAGACCGGCGGCGTAGATTCGAAGCAGATGCATGCGAGAGGCTCCTGTCCAGCAGAGGGGGAAGGAGCGCCACTCAAGCAAAGCAGCCAGGGGCAAGCCAGCCTCAAAGGCAGACCCCGGATGTTCGCATCACGCCGGATCAATCCACGTGCACGAACACACCAGGCCAGCCCCAAGCCCGCAAAGACAAGAGCCCCTGGCGCCTTGCGGCACCAGGGGCTCTTCAAAAAGAATCCGGCAGCGACCTACTCTCCCACGCGGTTTCCCGCGGAGTACCATCGGCTCTGGAGGG
>SECN01000359.1 GCA_004173515.1 Myxococcaceae bacterium
TCGAGCACGCTCTGGGCGTTCTGTCCGGAGGAGTTGGTGTGGTTGTAGACCACGTCCATCACCACGCGCAGGCCCTTCTGGTTGAGCGCCTGCACCATCTCCCGGAACTCCACCGTGCGCACGGGGCCCTCCGCGTTCGTGGAGTAGCTGCCCTCCGGCACGGTGTAGTGGTACGGGTCATAGCCCCAGTTGAAGCCGTCCAGGTCCGCCACGGCCTTCACCGCCGCCTGCTGCTCCTCGGAGTCCGGGCGCAGCGACACCAGGTCGCCCGCGGGCTTCTGCTGCTCCGCGCGGTTCTCGTTGATGGTCGCGATGTCGAACACCGGCAACAGGTGCACGTGCGTGAGGCCCGCCTTCGCCAACCGGGTCAGGTGCTTCATGCCGTCCGAGTCGCGCGTGAACGCCTTGAACGTGCCGCGCTCGGCCTCCGGGACCGTCAGGTCGTTGATGCTGAAGTCGCGCGCGTGCAGCTCGTAGAGGACGATGTCCTCGGGGGCCTCCAGCGCGGGCTTCGCCAGCGTGCTCCAGCCCTGCGGCGCGAGCGTGGCGTCCGACAGGTCCACCAACTGGCTGCGCGTGCTGTTGGTGGACAGGGCCACCGAGTACGGGTCGGTGACCAGGTTCGTGACGACCTTGCCCTCCTTGCGCACGTAGACCTCCGCCTCGTACAGGTAGAAGCGGTTCTTCCACGTCGCGTCACCCGTCGCGCTCCACACGCCCTTGTCCCCGGCCACCATGGGCACGCGGGTGAAGGTCGCCGTGGCGCTGGAGTCTGCGTACAGCAGCACGTTCACCTGCTTCGCCGTGGGCGCCCAGACGCGCAGGGTGGGGACCCCGGCCGCGAACGTGGGGCCCAGCGCGCCGTCATACGTGTCCAACTCGTCCAGCACGCCCGCGAACTGGGCGCTGGTGGCGTCCAGCGGCGTGCCCTCCGCGTTGGAGGCGGACACCACCACCTGGCCCTTGAGCCACGTGGCCGCGTTCGCCGCGTCCGCCGCTGCCAGCTTCAGCACCGGCCGGTCCACGAGGTTCGGGAAGCGCGCGCGCTGCGCGGGCGTCAGCCCCGCCGCGTCCACCGTCAGCGTCGCGGAGGTGCCGCCCTGCACGCCCGTGCCCCCGAGCGTCATCGCGCCCGTGGGGTCCGTGTGCAGCTTGAACACCGTGCCTGCGGGCACCGCGACCTCCGGGCTCCACACCAGCGTGTCACGCGCCACCCAGTGGGCCCGCGCCAGCAGCAGGTTGCCCGCCGGAGCGCCCGCGGCCCGGATGGTCACCTTCTTGGACTCGCCGGAGTCGAACGTGATGACCATCTCCTGGTTGGCCTCCGCCACCGCGAACGACGCGTTGCTGCCCGGGTAGCTGGTGTTCCAGCCCTCGTCGAGCGCGACCTTGCACTCGTAGTTGCCCACCGGAATGGCCTTGGTGGTGAAGGTGTAGATGCCGTCACCGTCCGGGTCCTGCATCATCGAGCGCAGGCAGTCCGGAGACCAGTCGCCGGGACAGCCCAGCTCGCTCTGGAACGAGCCCGCCACCGTCGCGATGGTGTGGGTGCGATTGCTCGCCACGAAGTTCGTCTTCGCGTCGAAGTAGAACTTCACCGCGCCGGCCGTCGTCTGGTTCAGCGTGATGTCCGCGCCGCCAGGACCGCCGTGCGTCTGCGACAGCGAGCCGTCCAGCGCGACCTTGAAGTGCCACGTGCCCACGGGAACGGTGAACGAACCCTGCCAGACGTCGTCCGCGGCGTCGTACGTCAGCGCCGTCTGCGCGCAGCCAGGGTCCTGGTCCGCGGCACAGCCCGCTTCGCTCTGCAGGTCGCCAATGACGGTCACGGACGTCGGCGCCGCCATCGCCGACAGGGGGGTGAACGCGGTGAACAGCCCGCTCAACGCGAGCGCGCGCACCGAGCGGGAGAATGCGAATGGAACTCTCAGGGGGGACCTCCAGGGGGTGAAAATTTCCAGCGCACGGTAGCAGTCGTCCCTGTCACACGCGGCCGGTAGGCTGGTTTCACGAGTTGCTGGGACCTCTGGATGATCCACGTTTGGAGCCCTGAATCCGCCCTGGGACGTCGGGTGCGAAGGGACCCCAAAACGAGACGCAGTGCGGCAAGAATCACGCGCTCCGTCGAAGTCGCCCATGCCTCGCGTCACAGGGGTGTGCAGCGGAAAACACCTGGGACATGCCGCATTGCGCCATCAGGCGATTGTTCCAAGGGGCCTTCACCGGTTGAGAAACTGTTGGCTACAGTGCCCGCCCGGATGTCCTCGCGCCTCCCCCGCACACAATCGAACGCTGTCTCCCACCGCGGTTGGTGGCACCCGTGGCTCCAGGGCGTTGTGGCCCTGTGTCTGGCGGGGTGCGCCACGGCCCCGGAGACACCGACCCGGCCCGCCACGGACGCCGCGCCAACGCAGCCCGCCGTCGCCACCCCGGCGCCCGTCGCGCCCGCGCCCGTGACGCAGGCCGCGCCTGCCGCTGCCCCGAAGGAGCCCGCGCGGCCCTGGGCGGAGGAGGTGCTGTACTTCGTGGTGGTGGATCGCTTCGCGGATGGCGACCCCACGAACAACGAGAAGGGCGCCACGAAGGCGCCCGGCACGTTCCACGGCGGGGACCTGAAGGGCCTCACCGCGAAGCTGGACGAGCTGTCGTCGCTGGGCGTGACGGCGCTGTGGGTGACGCCGCTGCTCAAGCAGATCCCCGGGTTCGTCACCGGTTCGGGCTTCCCGGACTGGGGCTACCACGGCTACTGGGCGGACGACTTCCACGCGCTGGATGAGCGCTTCGGCACGGAGGCGGACTTCAAGGCGCTGGTGGACGCGGCGCACACGCGCGGCATCCGCGTGCTGCTGGACGTCGTCTACAACCACCCGGGCTACAACTCGCGCTACCTCACGGAGAAGCCGGGCTGGCTCCGCTCCGAGGACAAGAACACCTGCGGCCAGGACGACCTGACCTCGTGCGTGGCGGGCCTGCCGGACTTCAAGACCGAAGTGCCGGAGGTGGCGAAGTACCTGCTGGACGCGCAGCTCGACTGGGCGAAGCGCTCGGGCGTGGATGGCTTCCGGCTGGACACCGTGAAACATGTGTCGCACGACTTCTGGAAGGAGCACCGCCGCCGCACGCGCGCGGAGGTGAGCCCCGACTTCTTCCTGCTGGGTGAGCTGTGGGGCGGCGACGTGGAGTCGCTGGCGCCGTACTTCGCCCCGGATGAGATGGACGCCGGGTTCGACTTCGCGTTCCAGGGCAACACGCTGGGCTTCCTGCAGGGCCGTGGCCGCACGGTGGCGTTCGACCGCTACCTCCAGTCGCGCGGCAAGGTGACGCCGGGGCACCACCTGGCGCACTTCCTGTCGTCGCACGACGTGGACGGGGCGCTGCACCAGTTGAAGGGCGACGTATCGCTCTTCCGGCTGGCCGCCGCGCTGCAACTCACCACCACCGGCATCCCGGTCATCTACTACGGCGAGGAAGTGGGTCGCGCCGGAGGGGACTGGCCGCAGAACCGCGGCGACATGCCGTGGGGCAAGCAGGCGGTGAAGCCCGGCGCCGGAAAGAAACGCGACGAGGCTTTGCGCGAGTATTACAAGCGCCTCATTTCCATCCGCCGCGCGCACCCGGCCTTCTCACGGGGCACGCACGAAGCGCTTTCCACGGAGGGCGATGTGTATGTCTTCCAACGCAAGGACGCGGCTTCGGGCGACACGGTGGTGGTGGCGCTCAACCGCGGCAAGACGCGGGGCACGGCTTCGGTGAAGTGGCCGGAGGGTTGGACGGGCGTCGCGGAGGTGGAGGACCTGCTGAACGGAGGGCGGACGAAGGCGGGCGCCACGCTGGAGCTGGCGTTGGAGCCGCTGTCCGCGCGCATCCTCGGGCGGGTGCCGTGAGGCATTCGCGGGGCGCGCAGAACCTGACCCGGACGTGCTGCTGTGGTCGTCGGCGCGAGCGGGGCTCTTGTTGGAGGGCCTGATGGCCGGCGTGTCGTTCAAGGACGTGGCGAAGCGGTACGGGGATGTGTCGGTCATCGAGGGGCTCAACCTCGATATCCGCGACCATGAGTTCATGGTCCTCGTGGGGCCGTCGGGTTGCGGCAAGTCCACGGCGCTCCGGATGATCGCCGGCCTGGAGGAGATTTCAGGAGGCACCATCTCCATCGGTCCGCGCGCGGTGAACGCGCTGCCGCCGAAGGACCGGGACGTCTCCATGGTGTTCCAGAACTACGCGCTCTATCCGCACATGACGGTGCGGCAGAACCTGGAGTTCGGCCTCAAGATCCGCAAGACGCCCAAGCCGGAGATGGACAAGCTGGTGGACGAGGCGGCGGACATCCTGGGCATCACGCACCTGTTGGACCGCAAGCCCAAGGCGCTGTCCGGCGGCCAGCGCCAGCGCGTGGCCCTGGGGCGCGCCATCGTGCGCAAGCCGGCCGTGTTCCTCTTCGACGAGCCCCTGTCCAACCTGGACGCGAAGCTGCGCGTGCAGATGCGCTCGGAGATCAAGAAGCTCCAGCACCGGCTCCAGGTGACCTCCGTCTACGTCACGCACGACCAGATTGAAGCGATGACGATGGGCCACCGCATCGCGGTGATGAAGGACGGCAAGCTCCAGCAACTGGGCACCCCGCTGGAGGTCTACGAGAAGCCGGTCAACGTCTTCGTGGCGCAGTTCATCGGCACGCCGCCCATCAACATGCTCTCCGCCACGCTGGACGCGGACGGCACGGCGCTGGTGGGCGAAGGTTTCCGGCTGCCCGTGGCGCAGGGGCTGCGCGCGGCGACGGCGGGCAAGGGCGGGCGCAAGGTGAAGGTGGGCCTGCGTCCGGACAACATCCTGCCCGCGGGCGCGGCGGCTCGCGGTGAGACGGCGCCGGTGGAGGCGCGCGTGGAACTGGTGGAGCCCTTGGGCAACGAACTCATCGTGCATGCCCGTCTGGGTGACAACCCGCTGGTCTTCCGCCTGCCGCCCCAGTCCACCCCCGAGCCGGGCGCCGTCGTGCCCGTGGCCGTGGAGCTGGAGTCCCTGCACCTCTTCGACGCTGAATCCGAACTGCGTCTGTCCGTTTGATATCCCGGAGGCATTTCATGACGAACCTGCGAACGCTGCTCGCGGCCCTGTGTCTGTGCGCAGTCGGCCTGTTGCCCGTCCCGTCCTTCGCCGCCACGGAGCTGGTGCTCTGGCACGCCTACCGCGCGGAGGAGAAGGCCGCCCTGGAGAAGGTGGTCGCCGAGTACAAGCCTGGGCGGCTGGATCGAAGCGGGCAACACGGTGGAGCCCATCGACTTCTTCCTGGATGACGCGACGAAGAAGCGCTTCATCCCGTCGACGATGGACGCGATGGTCTACCGCGGGACGACCTACGGCCTGCCGCTGAACTACAAGGTCATCACGCTCATCTACAACAAGAAGCTGGTCCCCACGCCGCCCAAGACGTCCGGTGAGCTGGTGACGATGGCGAAGAAGCTCTCCGACGCGAAGGCGGGCCGCTTCGGGCTCGCGTACGCGTACGGCGACTTCTACTACCACGCGGCGGTGATGAACGGCTTCGGCGGCGGCGTGTTCGACGCGAAGACGACCCCCACGATGAACTCGCCCGCCAACGTGAAGTCGGTGGAGCAGGTCCTCAAGTGGAAGAAGGACGGCATCCTGCCGGCGGAGCCCTCCAGCGCGCTCATCACCTCGCTCTTCAACGAGGGCAAGGCCGCGATGGTGTTCTCCGGTCCCTGGTTCGTGGGCGAGGTGGCGAAGGGCGTGGACTACGGCTTCGCGATGCTGCCCACCCTGGATGAGAACAAGGGCGCGCCGATGAAGCCCTGGATGACGGTGGAGGGCGTGTACGTGGCCGCCCCGTCGAAGAACAAGGAAGCGGCGTACGACTTCGCCAAGTTCCTCACCGACGTGGGCGCGGGCAAGACGCTGGCCCTGGAAGGCCGTCAGAGCTCCGCGAACAAGGCGGTGTCCGAGGACCCGAAGGTGAACGCGGATCCGCTGCTCAAGGCGATGAAGGACCAGGTCGCGGCGGCCATCCCGATGCCCAACGTGCCGGAGATGTCGATGGTCTGGACCCCCGCGACCAGCGCGATGAACTCCGTGCTCAAGAACACGGCCACGCCGAAGGCGGCGCTGGACATTGCCCAGAAGAGCGTGGCCAAGGACGTCGCTGGCCTGCGCGGCAAGAAGTAAGTGAGTGAGGATCTGAAGTGAGCCAGAACGCCCCCCAGCAGTCGCCTTCCGCGGCCGGTACGGTCCGCGCCTCTCCGAACCACGACGCGACCGCCCCGTCCGACCCGGGGCCCTCGGGTCGTTCCGGGGGAAGCCAACGGGGGCGGGTCCTGGTGGGGCTCGCGCTCGCGCTGGGGCTGGCCCTCCTCCTGGCGCACGGACTGCTCGTCCGTGCCCAGGCGGATCGCGGCGCGGAGCGGGCGCAGCGCAAGTCCGTGGTGGCCCTGCTGGGCCTGACGGACCTGGTGCAGCGCGCGGGCGGAACCGGTGACGCGGTGGGCGCGGTGGTCGCAGGCTGGCCCCGTCCGCAGGGCGGCGCCGCGCGCGTCATCGCCTTCAGCGGCATCAAGCTGGAGGCGTCCACCTTCCCGGAGGACACCGGGGACAAGGTGGCCCCGCGCCGGCTGTCGCGCGAGGAGAAGCCGCTGTACGACCGCGGTCAGCGCCTGCGCGCCGCGGTGGAGACGAACCGCGAGGAGGGCGGCGCGCGCAAGTCGGAGGTGGAGTCGGAGACGCTGCCTTCCGGTGGCCGTCTGCTGTCCGCGCCGGTGGAGGTGGACGGGCAGGTCGTGGGGTCGGTGGAGTGGTTCACGCCGGTGCTCACGGAGGTGGACCCCATCTCCTGGACGCCCGCGCTGCTGGCCTTCCTGCTGCCGCTCGCCGGATGCGTGGCCGGTGTCTACGCGCTGTCGCGTCAGGGCGCGCGCGTGGCGGTGGCGGCGGCGCTGTTCGCGGCCGGCCTGGGGGGCTACACGGTCTATTCGCTGCGCACGCTGGACGCGGAGCTGCGGGAGACCGAAGAGGCCGTGAGCGCGGAGCTGCGCACGCGCGGCGAGACGGCCCAGAAGCTGATGGCCGCCCACGACCTCAACGCGGAGCCCGTGCTGAAGCCCGGTGTGTGGGACGCGGACGCGATGCGCCGCCCGCTGGGGCAACTGACGGACGCGGGCGTCCCGGACGCGGGCAAGCTCGCGGTGCGTGGCGCGCAGGTGCGCGGCGACGCGGGCAAGGCGCTGGGCGCGCTGGGCGTGCTGGGGCTGGCGGTGCTGCTCTTCATCGGCATGGGCGCGCTGCACCGCACGGTGGCGACGGCGGTGGAGTTCCGGCAGGCGTACGCCTACGTGGCGCCGGCGATGGTGGGGATGGTGCTGCTCGTCTTCTTCCCCTTCGCCTACGGCATCACGCTGTCGTTCACCGACGCCAACCTCTACAACAGCAGCCAGCCGCTGTCGGAGCTGTGGATCGGCCTGAAGAACTACACGGACATCCTGGGCGACTTCAGCTTCGCGAAGACGGCGGCGGACGGCTCGCTGGTCTTCAACTACCTGAACTTCTATTACACGCTCTTGTTCACCATCCTCTGGACGGTGACGAACGTGACCATCGGCGTGACGGTGGGCCTGCTGCTCGCGCTGGCGCTCAACGTGCCCAATCTGCGCATGCGGCCCATCTACCGGGTGCTGCTCATCCTGCCGTGGGCCATGCCCAACTACATCACCGCGCTCATCTGGAAGGGCATGTTCCACCAGCAGTTCGGCGTGGTGAACCACGTCATCCGGATGTTCGGCGGGGAGGGTCTGGCGTGGTTCGACTCGCCCCTCACGGCGTTCTTCACGGCGCTCGCCACCAACGGCTGGCTGTCCTTCCCGTTCATGATGGTGGTGTCGCTGGGCGCGCTCCAGTCCATCCCGGGGGAGCTGTATGAGGCGGCGCGCGTGGACGGGGCCAACCGGTGGCAGCAGTTCACGGCCATCACGCTGCCGGCGCTGAAGCCCGCGCTGGTGCCGGCCATCATCCTGTCGGTGGTGTGGACCTTCAACATGTTCAACATCATCTTCCTGGTGACGGGCGGAGACCCCGGCGGCTCCACGGAAATCCTCGTCACGCAGGCGTACAAGTTCGCCTTCGAGCGCTACCGCCACGGCTACGCGGCGGCGTACTCCACCGTCATCTTCGGCATCTTGCTCATCTACAGCATGGTGCAGAACCGCATGAGCCGCGCCACGGAGGCCGCGTAAATCCCATGGCGCTCTTCTCTGAACGTCGCGAAGGCATCTCCCATGTCCCCCTGCACATCGTGCTGGTGGCCTTCACCCTCTTCACCATCTACCCCATCCTCTGGGTGGTGAGCCTGGCGTTCTCCGGCAAGCAGAGCCTGGCCATCGCCACGCTGCCGGAGAACCCCACCTTCTGGGACCGGCTGCGCGCGGTGACGCCGTGGCCGGAGCAGTTCTCCTTCTCCAACTTCCAGTCGGTGATGACGGACCAGCCGTTCGCCAAGTGGATGCTCAACAGCGCCATCATCTCCATTGGCACCACGGTGGTGGGCGTGTTCCTGGCGTGCACGGCGGCGTATGCCTTCAGCCGCTTCAAGTTCCCCGGCCAGCGCACGGGCATGATGGCCTTCCTCGTGTCCCAGATGTTCCCGGGCACGCTGATGCTGATTCCGCTCTACATCATCCTGGTGCAGTGGCTGGGCCTGGGCAGCAGCCGGCTGGGCCTCATCATCGTGTACGCCACGACGTCCATCCCGTTCAGCGTGTGGATGCTCAAGGGCTACTTCGACACCATCCCCAAGGACCTGGAGGAGGCGGCGCTGATTGAAGGGGCGTCCGTGGGGCGCATCTTCTGGAGCGTCATCCTGCCGCTGGCCAAGCCCGCGGTGGCGGTGACGGCGCTCTTCAGCTTCATGACCGCGTGGAACGAGTTCATCCTCGCCGCGACGTTCATGGACCAGGAGACGATGTACACGGCGCCCGTGGGTCTGCGCTTCTTCGTGGGCGGGTTCAGCCAGCAGTGGGGCTACTTCGCGGCCGGCTCCATCATCGTGTCGGTGCCCGTCGTGTTCCTGTTCCTCTTCCTCCAGAAGTATCTCGTCTCCGGGCTCACCGCCGGTGGCGTGAAGGGTTAGTCGCGGTCATCCGCAGTTCACCGTCTGTCGTTGCAAGGAGCAAACACCCCATGATCATCAACCCCCGCATCGCATTCCTCACGCTCGCCGCCTCGCTGGTGGCGTCCCCGGCGCTGGCCGACAAGGTGTCCTTCAAGGACCCGACCGGCGACGACAAGGGGCCGGGCAAGTACACCTATCCGACGGACCCCGTGTATGTGCCGGGCTCGTTCGACCTGACCAAGGTCACGGTGGACAAGGGCAGCAACAAGACGGAGTTCGCCATCGAGCTGAAGGCGAAGGTGGCCAACCCCTGGAACATGAAGGACGGCTTCTCCGTGCAGGAGGTGTTCGTCTTCATCGACACCGACCACAAGACGAACAGCGGCTTCACGGACAGCCCTCCGGGCCTCAACGTGGCCTTCGCTCCGGATGACGCCTGGGACAAGGTCGTCGTCATCTCGCCGCAGGGCTCCTCGCGCGTGCGCGCGGAGGCCAACAACAAGGCGGGCGGGATGAAGGGCTCCGTGGTGGTGCCCGCGCAGGTGCGCGCCTCCGGCAACAAGATCACCGCCACGGTGATGAACTCCGACCTGGGGGACAGCGACCCGACGACGTGGGGCTTCCAGGTCGTGATGCAGTCCAACGAGGGCTTCCCGGCCGGCAACGACCTGCTCACGCGCCGCGTGAACGAGTACGAGGGCCAGCACCGCTTCGGCGGCGGCACCGACTTCGACTGCGACCCGCACGTCATCGACACGCTGGCCGGCCAGGGCAAGGGCGACGGCTCCGAGGCGAAGGCGCAGTACGACATGCTCGCCTACGAGTGCGGCGCCGACGGTGCGTCCACCAAGAAGGCCACGCTGAAGATGGTGTCCGGCCCGAAGCGCCCCGCCGTCCAGGCCGGCCCTGCCGCCCCGACGCCCGCGGCCCCGGCTCCGGTTCCCGCGGCCCCCGCGGAGGCCCCGGCCGCCGCGACGCCGACCCCCGCGCCCGCGCCCACGCCGGCCGCTCCGGCTGGAACGACGGTGGCTCCGGCGCCGACGACCGCTACGCCGACGAAGTAACTGGCGGACTGTTCAAAAACGGTCTGTTTCAAGGTTTGATGCAACACGGGGAGGGCTGCCGCGGCGAACCCGCGGCGGCCCCGGGAGAGGGGATGACCCCCCTCTGACTCACGTTTTCGAGAAGGGTTTTCCGAACATCATGAAGATTCGTACGAATGTGGTGCGGGGAGCGTGTGTGCTCTCCGTGGCAGCCGTCCTGGTTCCCGGGGCGGTCATGGCGCAGGACAGTGGCCCCAAGCTCACCATTGGTGGCACGACCTATACCAAGTACCTCTGGGGCAACCAGCGGGACCAGGGCGCGCTCTACAACTTCTCCACGGTGCCCGGTGAGGGCTACGGCGACAACGGTATCGGCACGGAGCTGGAGCTGCTGCTGAACGCGAAGATCTCCCCGCAGGTGGAGGTCAACGGCCGCATCCACAGCCGCTTCAACCAGAACTTCTGGACGAACTTCGGCGGCTTCGGCGGCAACGCGGCGGGGCCGTGCATCGCTGGTGACTGCGGCGAGTTCGACCCGCGCTCCAACCAGTACATCAAGCTGCGCGGCATGTCGGTGACGCTGCGTCCGGGCTACCTCATCGACTCGGCGCTGATTGGCGCGACGGACCTGGGCCAGTTCGACCCGTTCGTCATCGGTCGGGTGCGCTACATCGACCGCGACAACGCGGCGGCCATCATGGTGCAGGGCTCCAACCTGGACCGGAAGATCACCTGGGATGCGGCGCGCATCTCGCTGCCCCGCCTCTGGGCCGGCCCGGGCTTCAGCACGGGCGCCTTCCACGCGCGTGACGCGGCGTACGGCTTCCAGGCGAAGTACACCCCGACGGAGATGTTCGACGTCGGAGGCATCTTCCAGTACGCGAACGACCAGGAGATCCGCGCGGAGGACACGAACCTGGACGACGGGCGTGACCTGACGCCGCGCTACCGCAACGGCGTGGGCGGCCTGAAGGCCGGCCTGCACATGGGGTCGTGGCTGGACGTGCGCGCGGCCGCGTACACGTCGTACTCGAACGCGGACCCCATCCTGACGCCGAAGAGCTTCGGTGTCGGTGGCTACAGCGCGGTGCTGGCCGGTCACCACACGGACCAGACGTACATGCTGAACGCGTCGCTCAACGACCCGCTCGACGTGGGCCTGTCGCTGAACTTCCAGCTCTTCAGCATCGGTTCGGACTACGTGGCGGTGATGGCCAGCCGCCGTGAGGCGGACGTGCTGTTGACGGAAGGCCACGACGGCAGCTTCGCGTTCCCCGGCCCGTCCAATGCCTCCTACGGCAGCTACAGCGGCAACCCCACGCGAATCGGCTACGGCGGCTGGTCCAGCGAGTCGCAGCAGGTGGCGACCATCAACGTGGACAACGACTTCACGGACTTCGACGAGCCCTTCGCGGAGACGGCGATCGGCTGGAAGGGCGCGACGGCGAACCCGGTCTACACCAACGGCGCGCTGGAGCTGGCGGGTGAGTATTCCTTCATCACCTACAACACCAACTGGCAGGCGTACGGCAGCGCGGACAAGCCGCTGGGCGACAGCCAGTACCCGGGCACGGAGCTGGACTCCGGCGTGGGCCACAACTACCGCACGGCCTACCAGCCCTTCCAGGACAAGAAGACGCATCTCATCGCGCTGCGCGCCAAGTATGTCGTGGACGTGCTCAAGGGCATCGATGTGTTCGGCAAGTTCAAGTACATCCATGAGAACGACAAGCGCCTGAACGACCCGCGCTTCCTGCCGTTCCAGCAGGGTGCGTGCGCCGGCGGCGTGGTGGCGTGCGACAACTCGCTCGTCAACGAGTACAGCCCGGGCAACAGCACCTCCGGCCTGTATGGCAACCCGGGCGTCATCACCAACAGCCAGGGTGACTCGGGCTACCAATTCAAGCCGTTCGACAACATCGCGGACGACGACCGGGTGCTGGACTACACGACGTTCACGGCGGGCGCCGGCTACCAGTTCACGGACGACCTGTACCTGTCCGCCAGCTACTCCAAGTTCTTCGCGGACCTGCTGGATGGCAACACGGCGTTCCAGGCGTACGGCAACCACGAGATGGCGTCCGGCAAGCACAACAAGAACCAGGTGCTGGTGAAGGCGCGCTACATCCTGTCCGGCGTGGAGTTCGGTCTGGAGGGCCAGTACGCGTTCGGCACCTTCCGTC